>JBALVO010000057.1:14698-22651 GCA_036961445.1 Halioglobus sp. | reverse complement strand
GCGCACAGGACCCTGCTCCTGACCCCAAAAGGGGCGCATGCCAAAGGCCAGGCGCCGCAATGTGCTGATCGCCAGGATAAGCGTATTGTGGGGCACTGTAGCGGCGCTGTCCATGGACAGGGCAATAGTAACCGGCTGGTTAAATGCAGGGTCATTGCGCAGCACGCCCCAAACGGTGCGTAAGGTGCTCAATGCCAGGCTGATATCATCGCGCAAGCCGCGCGAGTGGATCTCCTTGTGTGCGTACTCAGTGCCCTGGATTATGGCACCGGCTCCCAGGAACATGCCGTATTGCGCAGGCCCGTCTGGCTCTGTCACGACGCGCAGCAGGGCGCGCCGGGCGACTTTATTGCTAACTTGTTTCGATTTGCCTCCGCTATTGTCACTCCAATGACAAAAGCGTGACGTTGCTTTGAGCAGGGAACCGCTGATGCCTATGTCGCCGGCATTCATGTTGGCGGTGCCGCCGGGCAGTAGCGCAATCAACGGTGGTGTTGCGAACAGGCCTGATTCCAATAGTGTGCCCAGGACACATGATGCAGTGCCATCGCCGCCATTGATGCCCAGTACTGTGATATTGCGAGCGGCCAATTCCTGCAACGCGGGCGTAATATCATCCGGACTTTGTGTGACGATATGGTGGATTTGTGATGATTGCGCAATGCGCAATTTGATACGTTCGAATTGGTCGCGATTGTGCCCGCTGCCCGGATTGCTGATCAGGCCTATAGAAGCGCTACCGGGCTTCATTCTTTGCCGATCCTTAACGTGGCACTCTTGAGGTTGATTTCAGTGGCACCCAGTTTCGGCGCTGTACCACGCAATTGCACGGGCAGTCCGGAGTCGGCGTCAAACAGCAGTGTAATTCTGCCATGTAATCCCAGTAGGCTGAAATCCGGTTTTTCTGCCAGCGCTCCCAAGGGTTTTGCCTGCATTGTCACACCACGTGTCTCACGTGTGCCGGCAACACCTTCAGCACCGGTAATCTGATAATCGACGTTAATGGGAATGCCTGCGCTACGGGTTATAGTGACCCGATAAAAATTGTAGTCAGTATGTATCACCACCTCAGTGGCATCTTCTGACCCAGCCCGGAAACGGTCTGCCAGCAATAACAATGCATAGGCATCGGTGATTATCATGCCCTTGGCAAGCTCCGGGTAGGGTATTTTCTGACTGTTACTTAGCGGCCATTGCGCCGCTGGCTGGTCAGCGACAGTGCCGGGTTCTCTGCGGTCTCGCAGGATATACCCTTCCAGGTAATCATAGGATTTATAGCGCTGGCCCTTGCCCCGGCCCTCACGAGAGCGATAGCAGAGCTGCCCGCTTTGCGCATTAAAGTTAATTTCCACCTTTTCGAAATTACTGGCTACCGAGCTGATGGCAGTCAATTGCCATTGTTTCTGGTTGTTTGCGTCCTGGTTGATTTCAATTCGGGATCGCGCAGTAGCCCAAAACGCCTTCTGTTCGAATTCCAGTGATTGCCATAGTGGCAGGGCTGGAGTGGTCTCATCAGCAGAGGCGTTAACGCCCATAAAGCTGCCACCCAGTATGAGGGCAAGACATAGGGTGACTAGAGCGCTGTCATATCGGTATTTCATGATGTTTGGCCATGGTAGCGGACCCGTTTAGGATCGTCACGTTTCGCATAGACTGCCATTATCAGTGCCACGGGCAGCCAGAAAAATAGCCAAAGCTCTTTGGGGTGTACCAGCAGTCGATCAAAATCCATGGTAATGGCGGTCACCCCGTATAGGAGTAGCGCCATGTAAATTCGTTCCCCATCCTGGCGGTACAGGCGCCACGCCCATAATCCGGCAGTACCGAGTATCGCCAACAACAAAAGCAACCCGATGATGCCACCATCTCGTAAGCTGGCCAGGTAGCCATTGTGGGCATGATCGAAGACCTTGTCGTAGGCGGCTACCCGGGGGCTCATCAAATAACCGTGGCCAAACCACCAGTAGCCGTCCATGTTCAATAGCACTTGTTCCCAAATGCCGGGCCGGAATGAGAAAGTCATCACCCGACTCTGCCATAATGCCGTGTTGGCGGCGAGTAGCGCCCAGCTCGCAGCGGCGCCCACTGCTAGCAAGCCCAGCGCTCGATAGCCTATCAGCGTCACCAGGGCGACACTGACTGCGGCCAGTGCGGTGCGAGATTGAGTCAACAGAACCATGCTCAATAACACGAGGCCGAGTGCGAAATAGGTTATTTTGTTGTCGCGCCCGCGCTCGCTAAACAAATAATGTGTGCACAACACCAAAAATAGGCCATAGGCACAGGATGCCTTGTTCTCGTGGTGCATAACGCCCAGCGGAATGACGCGAGACTCAGGGAATGGGTGAGTCGTATACCAGGCCACAATTGATACGGCGGCCGCCGCTGCGGCCAGGTAGAGTAAGCGATGAGCCAATGTATCCATCCATGGACCCTGTGCGACCCACAGGTAGCCGCTGATGAAACAAAACGTTAACAGCGCCAGGCTATAGCCTGCTGTGCGCCCCGCTTCTTCGGCGCTAAAGTCCGCGGTCCATAGCAGGGTGATCAACATATAGGTTGCGTACAACAGCAGTAATGAGGACAGGAAATTACCGCGATAAAAAGCCAACAGCTCACGCCATAACAACAACACCGCAGGCATGACCAGCACATAGTACAGCTGGCGATGACCCGATGCCATTGGTAGCAGGAAGTATCCGGCTACAAAAATGGCGTAAAAGTACACCATGCCCCTGTCTAGCAGGAACCTGCGAAGATTACTCAATTCCATAAATATCAGGTACTTATGAGCGGCCAACGAAAGCCGTTAAAAATACCACACAATCTTGAGAATGACCCAATCATCCTATACCCTTCGTCGATTAACTCGCCCTGACCTGGGGAATTCATATGCATATGATTATCAAGCGGCTGATCAAATGGTTGGTACGTGCGATTTCGGTATTTTTACCGGAAGATAAAGCCCACGACTTGCAGCGTTGGCGCCGTGGGCGCGAAGAATTCTGGAAATACAATCGTTGTCAGTACATCTTCGCTTCTTACGGTAAGAGTGGGCGTACCTGGGTGCGTGTGATGATTTCCCGATACTACCAGCTGGTTTACAAGCTACCGGATAACATCCTGATGGGCTTTGATAACTACACCCGCTTGAATAAAGATATCCCCAAAATTTTCTTCACCCATGACAACTACCTGCGTGGCTTCACCGGGAACGTGGATTCCAAAAAAGACTTTTATGACAAGAAGACGGTGTTACTAGTACGTAATCCGTTGGATGTAGCGGTATCACAGTTTTTCCAGTGGAAGTACCGTATGCGCCCGGAAAAAAAGGCAATGAACAAATATCCGGCGCATGAGGCGGATATTTCGGTTTATGACTTTGTTAAGGACGAGAACCAGGGACTTCCCCATATCATCGAATTCATGAACAACTGGGTCACCGAGTTACCGAAAATCAACAACTTGCTGGTAGTGCGCTATGAGGATCTGCGCGCGCAACCGGAGCAGGAAATGGCCAGGATTGTGCAATTCCTTGGCCTGGAGGTGAACGAGGAATTTCTCAAGGACACAGCTGATTTTGCCTCTGTGGAGAACCTGCGCAAGAAAGAGCAGGAAAACTATTTCTGGCGCAGTGGCAGTCGGGTTCAGGCCAAGGACGTTAACGACCCCAACACATTTAAGGTGCGCAAAGCCAAAGTAGGCGGCTACCGTGATTATTTTGACGATGATCAAGTAGCGGAGCTGGACGCTATGGTAGATTCTGCATTGATACCTGCCTTCGGCTATACCGCCGCTGAGATAAAAGAGGCCAGCTAATGGACAAGTGTGTGTTCATTCATACCAATGAACGCCAGTGGCTGGGAGCTCTGGTGGCGGAATATTCCTATCGTCGTAATTCGCCGAACGCGGACAAGTTTGATGTTAAGTTTATCCATACCCGTGATTACCCTTATCTGAGCGCGAAGGAGGGCCAGACCTTCCTGCGTGGCGGCACCTCACGAGTTTGGCATATGGCTGACCTGCAGTCCTTCACTCCGCTGCGCTTTTTGCCCCCGAAGTTAATGAACTGGCAGGGCCGTGCGGTGGTTACTGACCCCGATGTCTTTGCGGCGGGCGATGTCTATGAACTTTTTGATCGCGATATGGGCGATGCCGCCGTTATGGGCCGCCACCGTTCCGGAAAAACGGAAAAAGAAACACAGGTAGCGACCAGCGTCATGCTGATGGACTGTTCCCGTTTACGGCACTGGGATGCAGAAAAGGAGTTTGACCAGCTGTTTCGTTCGGAGAAGGACTACAAAGAGTGGATGGTGCTGGCCTACGAGGACCCCGCTAATATCGGCTACCTCGAAGATTGCTGGAATGATTTTGATCATCTGGATGCAAATACACGGTTACTGCACAACACCAAGCGCAAGACCCAACCCTGGAAAACGGGCCTACCTGTCGATTACACCCCCGCCAATAAGTTCAAAAACAAGCCGCTGTTGGCATCTGCCAATCGTCTGAGAGCCAAGGTCTTTGGTGAGTATGGGTTGTTGGGTCGCTACCAGCAGCACCCGGACAAACAGCAGGAGAATTTTTTCTTTGGGCTGCTCAAGGAATGTATTGAATCCGGCCACGTCAGCGAAGACCTGGTGCGTGATGAGATCAGCAAGAACCATGTGCGCCGCGATGCCTTTGAGGTATTGCAGCGCACGCCTAAACTGGAAATGAAAGCCGCATGAAATACATCGACATAGATAAACTTCGTAACCTGCAGCTAGAGGACTTTCTGTCCATCAAGCCCTACCCTTACTTCAACACCGAGGGTGTGCTGACTGAGTCCGGATTCCAGGATTTGCTGGCGAATATGCCACCGCTGGATATGTTCGATCAAAAATTCGGTTATGAACGGCGCGCCGGGCAAGCACCGCACGATCGCTATTCACTGGAGTACACGCCTGATATGAGCGTGCCACAGCCGTGGCAAGAGTTCATCGACGAGCTGCGCAGCGATGCCTACCGTAAGGAAATCGAACGTTTATTGTGTGCAAAGAAAGTGGAGTTTCGTTTCCATTGGCACTACACGCCAAGTGGCGCTGACGTGTCCCCGCATTGTGACGCTCGCCGCGAACACGGTTCGCACCTGTTTTACTTTAACTCCAAAGATGACTGGGATCCCGCTTGGGGTGGCTCGACCCTGGTGCTCGATGACGGTGGGCGCCTGAGTTATGATTCCGCACCTGATATGGATCAGTTCGACAAGGCTATAGAGTGCGATTCCCTGGGCAACTACAGCTCGTTGATGCTGCGTACGGATCATGCATGGCATGCGGTACACCCGATTAATTGTCCCGAAGATCGTCTGCGCCGCATATTTATCGTGGTGGTTAATCCCGACAAACTGTTCTGGAAAATACGTGACCGTATCGTTGGCAAGAGCATTCAGCGTCTCTAGAGAGCTTCTTTGCCTGGGTCCGCAGGACGTGCATATTTGGTTGCGCCCCAGTGCAGCCGTCATCGATTCAGATCAATTCAAACGCAGTGTTTTATCGCGCTATGCACCGGTGGAGTCAGCTGACTGGAAGTTTACCGTGGGCACGCAGGGTAAACCTGCGCTGGCAGTTTCGCCATTGCCTTTGGACTTCAATCTTAGTGATAGCGGTGATTGGCTGGCGTGCGCGGTAACCGGCGGTACGCCGATTGGTGTTGACCTTGAGTATTGCGAGGCGGATCGCGACGTGATGAAACTGGCGCGGCGTTTTTTCCAACCCGAGGAAGTTACCTGCCTGGCGCGTTGTGACCAAGCACAGCAAGTGGGGTTGTTTTACGACTACTGGACGCTCAAGGAGGCCAGGATTAAAGCCAGTGGGAGCGCCCTGGGTCTGGAACTTGAAAACTGCGGATTCAAGTTGCACAACTCGTCTGGCGAGGGCAATGAGCAACGGGTACAGCGTATTGTGGAGTCTCCGTTGACCTCTGGCCCCCCTTACTATTATTGTCTGTTCCAGCCGGTGCCGGGTTATCGTCTGGCAATTAGCTGGTTGCGCCCAGGCAATACCAGACCCCGCGTACACTTTTATCCAATGATGCCCAGCTCCGCTGAATATGGCGAAGGCGTGCCGTCGCCCTCACTGCTGGCTGCCTCCGAAGCTACAGAAGTGTTCAATACGAACGCCTGAATTTCCTGTTAAACTGCGTGTCCCAAAGCAGCAAGCGGTTACTCAATCAGACCATGTTTATCGATGAATATTTTAACGAACACAACGGTAATCTGAACTTTACCAGAGAGCAGGGGAGTAATTTTGCCAAGCGTGTGGCTGATGATTTTAATCCCCTGCACGATGCAGACGCCAAGCGCTTTTGCATCCCGGGTGACCTGTTGTTTTCTATCATTCTGTCTCGCTATGGTATTAACCAGCACATGGAGTTCATCTTTTCCGGCATGGTGGTGGAAGGTATAGAGCTGGTATTACCACAGGCATCCACGGATCTGCATATTAACGACACCAATGGCCGCGAGTATCTGACGATTCATCGCTCAGGCGATAATTCTGTTGATGAATCCATGATTGAGAGTTTGACGCAGGACTACGTGCAGTTCTCCGGGCATACCTTCCCCCATATTCTCGTGCCCCTGCTCGCAGAACAAAACAGGATGATTAATCCTGATCGCCCCATGGTTATCTACCAGAGTATGACCATTGACCTGGATACGCTGAATATTGAGTCTCCCACTTTAGAGATAGATCGCAACGAGCTGGAGATCAATGGTAAGCGTGGCAGTGTCTTGTTGGCCTTCAATTTTAAGGATGGTGGAAAAATAGTCGGACGAGGTAAGAAGCATATGTTGCTCAGCGGCTTGCAAGAGTATGACGAGGAGGCAGTGAAGGGCGCTATTGCGGCGTATAATCAGAGGAAGTCGCTTTTTCCTGGCGCGTGATCATCATGCTGCGATGATTTTATAGTGAAAGCATTAGTCGTCATTTTACTCGCCGTTGTTCTGTCAGGCTGCAGGGCAGAATATGTTGACGCCCCGTTTTGGAAGATGCATACCATCGAAGACCAACTTGAAGGTGCCGATGGTGTCGACCTGTTCGATATCGATGGTGATGGCGATCTGGACACGGTGTCAGGCTGGGAAGAAGCCGGTGACGTGTTAGTACATGAAAATCCCGGTGCCGCTCTGGTCAGAAAACCCTGGACCAGGACCAGTGTCAGCGGTGGCTTGCCAGTTCCCAAGATCGAGGACGCCCGGTTCGCTGATTTTGATGACGACGGCCAACTCGATGCGGTTGTCTCGGCGACCGAAAATCGCAGCGAACAGGTGGGTATTCACTGGTTACTCAGGCGTGATAATCCCTATAAAAAAGAGTCCTGGCACGGGCGCGCCATAGCACCACAGTTGCAGTACTTGTTTGTGAAGGTGGCCATCGGGCAGATCGATGGTCGTGGCGCACTGGACCTTGCGGTGGGCTCCAAAAGTGATAATAAGCCGGCTCAGCTAGTGTGGTACCAGGCACCAGCAGATCCTGGTCCGGAAACGACTGACGACTGGCGCGGTCGTGCTATCGCCGACATCAATTGGACAGATAGCCTTGAGATTGTCGATATAAACGGCGATGGCGCGAACGATATATTGCTTGGCTATTGGCAGCATCTTGCGTGGTATGAAAACCCGGGCCATCCTGATGGTGACTCTGCTGTATGGAAACCGCACCTGATCAGCGATACCACAAAATCGTACTTTGCCCGTTGCGATGCTGCCAACGCTCCGGCATCTGCGTTGCGAATAATAGTGGGAGCGGATATCTCTGCTGCTGTGCCCGGCGCTACTGTCGCCTGGTTAGTGAGTAAGGAACTCGACGCTAATAATGTCTGGAACGGACGCTGGCTGCAGCAGCGAATCACCTCCCCGGACCCAATCCCCCGGGATCCAGAGCAACATGAATACTGGGTAAAAAGTAT
>JBALVO010000057.1:0-14598 GCA_036961445.1 Halioglobus sp. | reverse complement strand
AGCTGGTGGTCAACCCGCGGTCTCGGCTTGATCTGGTATGAAAACCCCGGCAGGCCTTAGGTATTCCCAGGCTCCCCGGTTGATTTTTCAATCTGGATCTTAATGTCGCTGAGCTCGTCTCGCAGGTGATTCTGCAAAATAAGAAAAGCTTCATCGGCTAGCAGGCGTTCGGCTACCAGGTCGGCGAAGGCTGACCTACGCAACTTTTCCATTTCTGCATGCAGTTTGACCAGCTGGTGATGATCCAGCGTTTGAAAGTCGGTTGCCAGCCTCTCTACTTCCAGCAGATAGGCGTCTACCCGATTTTTCATACGCCGGCGGAACCATTCTCGCAAGGCGATAAATACGGAATAGACTGCCAGCATAAGCGTCAGTCCCAGGCTGAGAGCCTCGGCGTATTCAACAAAAAATGGTGGTTCTTCGCGATGGTAGTAGGCGATCGCACCGCCATGGTAGGGAATGTTGACGCTGGATGGGTCGTAGTTTTCCCTAATCTTGCGGGCAATCATGAGTTCACGGCCTTCGAGCCCGGATACACCGGCGCGATTGCCGAATACGATGGCGGTGATACTGCGTACCAGGTCTTCGTCGAGGTCCTCGCGCGCGATCAGCATGGCAGTAACGCTTATCGTATGTGCGGTTAGCTTGGGTAGCCTGCCATAGGCTGAGCGTGGGATGGTATCGCGGTGAACCCCGGGAAAAATAAGCTCCAGTGCATGTGCTTCATCGCCCTCTTCGCTTGTTTCCTCATCATTGGCCAGGCTCAAAAAACGGACCGCGTCCTGCTGCGCGAGTTCTGAAATCAGTGCCGAGGGGATGGCAGATAGCATGAAGGCCGCATCGATGCTGCCATCGGCAAGGCCCCGCGCAGTTTCCAGTGGCGGTAGTACCAGATCTTCCATGACCTTAATATCGAAGTGCCGTAGTACGCGTTTAGCCAGCCCGCGGGTACCGGAACCGGCGGCACCCAGAGAGACTTTTTTGCCCTGCAGGTCATAGATGTTGTGGATATCGTTGTTGCCGGCGGTGCTGACCAGAATATGCAGGACTTCGTCGTACAGGGTTGTTATCAGGCGCGCATTGGTGCTGGGCGAGGCATCACCCTGAACAAAAGCCAGATCGGCGCCCATGTTCTTGCTATCGATCAACTGCATGTTATCAGCGCTGCCGTCGGTAGATTTGATCTGTACAGAGCTAAAGGCGTCTGAGCGTTCCAGTATGCGCTTCAGCCCATTACCCAGGGCGTGGTATGCGCCAGACTCCGATCCAGTGGCAATAACCAGATGCCGATATGCAACTTCCTCGTTTACGGCGCGATATAGATAGATACCTCCCGCGACAAGGGCGATTGCCACGAGTGAGGCAATGATGGCAGCAATGGGAACTGATGCGCCAACGCCGGGGCTGTCTGGTTGCTTTGTCACCGTAACTTACACCGCCTGTTCAATCGACAACTTGAGTTTGTCGACCATCTCATCCACCTGTGCCCGGGTGATGATCAGTGGCGGGCACAACGCAAGGGAGCAGCCAGCCACGTTGCGCGCTATCAGACCGTTGTCCTGACACAGCTGTGTGGCGCGCTTGGCCATAGCCACAGCTGGGGTTTTGGCGATCTTGTCCTCTACCAGCTCCACTGCTGCAATCAGGCCCGCGCCGCGTACTTCCCCGACGTTTTCGTGTTCACGCAATTCTGCCAGGCGTGATTGCATATAATCACCCATGGTCGCTGCATTGGCATACAGTTTGTCGCGTTCATAGATTTCCAGCGTTTTCAGTGCCGCTGCGCAGCCCACCGGATGGCCGGAGTAGGTATAGCCGTGGCCAAAAACACCTACCTCGG
This sequence comes from Halioglobus sp., assembly GCA_036961445.1. GTDB lineage: Bacteria > Pseudomonadota > Gammaproteobacteria > Pseudomonadales > Halieaceae > JBALVO01. The sequence goes on along the minus strand of JBALVO010000057.1, from coordinate 12,758 downwards.
CACTGGGTTCGATCATAGCGGCATACATGTCTCCGCGGATGACTGCGGCACTGATCGGATAGTAGGCCGAAGATAGTTGTTTGGCGAAAGTCATTTGTGCTGGTTGCTTGATGTTGACGGTCTCACAGCCGAATAGGTTGCCGGTGCGACCGAAACCAGTGATCACTTCATCTGCCCAGAACAGGATGTCATATTTATCCAGTATCGCCTGTACTTTCTCATAATAGCCTGCCGGTGGCACGATGACGCCGCTGGCGCCGGTAATGGGCTCGGCGATAAAGGCTGCGATCGTTTCCGGGCCTTCTTGCAGAATCAGTTGCTCGAGGTTTGCTGTAATACGTGCGACGAATTCTGTTTCGGTCTCACCATTGTTGGCGCCGCGATAATAGTGGGGGTGGTCAGTACGCAAAATGCCTAATGCCTCCAGTGGCGCGTCAAAGTATGCCAGGTTGGCGGGAAGGCTGGTCAGGGACCCGGCGGCCACTGTGACGCCATGGTAGCCGCGTTCGCGGGTGATGATCTTACGTTTTTCCGGCTTGCCGATAGCGTTGAAATAATAGCGCAGCAGTTTCATATGCGAGTCGTTGGCGTCTGATCCGGAGTTGCCAAAAAACACCTTGGCGTTAGCAACGGGCACCATTGCGGCCAGCTTGTCGGCCAGGTCGATGCCCGGCTGATGACTCTTACCCCCAAACATATGGGTAAACGATAGTCGTGACAGCTGTGCAGAGATGGTGTCGATTAACTCCTGATTGGCATAGCCCAGGCCGGTACACCACAGGCCGGCCATCCCTTCGAGATACTGTTTGCCGTGGTTGTCGTAAATGTAAATGCCTTCGCCGCGCTCAACGATCATCTGCTCGGTGGCTTTGAAGTTGGTGGTGGGATAGATAACTGCTGACATAACTGATTCCTTATTATCCAGATCAATCTGTGGCCCGGCGTTTGCCGACCAATACTGCCCAAACAGATGGACTTCATTTCAATCTGGTTGCCGCTGCAAGACATGGAGTCCTTGCGACCCTGACCGATTTTCTCAGTCCACCGAAGGGTATCATCTCCAGGGTAGATCGAAGGCGTAGTCTACCGCTTGTTATTCTCGCTACAAACGATATATTTGAACACTTATGGTGACAAAAACTAACCAAAAGAAGAAATAGTGCCCGTTTCCCGCCGCAATTTGCCGCTTAATGCCTTGCGCGTCTTTGCCGCCACGGCACGACATTGTCATTTGTTTTGGTGAGCATAACCATCGATGATATCCACGCCGCCGCCGAGCGGATAAAGCCCTATGTCCATCGCACGCCGTTACTGTGCAGTGAATTGATTAACGCTCAAGCCGGCTGTGACATCGTGTTCAAATGTGAGAACTTGCAAAAGGTGGGCGCATTCAAAGCGCGCGGTGCCCACAACGCGGTGTTGGCGCTGTCGAAGGCGGAACGGGCTGCCGGTGTGGCGACGCATTCCTCGGGCAATCACGCGGCTGCGCTGGCGCTGGCTGCCAGCCGTCTCAATATCCCCGCTTACATTGTTATGCCGGAGAATGCGCCGGTAACAAAAGTGGCGGCCGTGCGTTCCTATGGCGGTGATATCACGTTTTGTGAGTCCACTCAGGCAGCAAGAGAATCCATGTTGCACGAGATTTGTGAGCGCACCGGCGCGTATTTTGTACCGCCCTATGAACACCCGGATGTCATAGCGGGGCAGGGCACCACGGCATTGGAAATTTTTGAGCAGCTGCCTCATGCGCCGGATTACCTGATTACTCCCGTGGGCGGTGGCGGCTTGCTGGCCGGGTGCGCTATAGCCAGCGCATCGCTCATGCCTGATACCCAGGTTCTGGGGGCCGAGCCTGCCGGGGCAGATGATGCCCGGCGAAGCTTCGAGACGGGCCAATTACAGCCGCAACTCGCCCCCGACACGGTAGCAGATGGTCTGCGTACCTCGCTCGGGGCTCTTAATTTCGACATTATTCAGCGCCATGTGGATGCCATCCTAAGTATCCCGGACAGCGATATTATTGCCGCGATGCGCTTGCTGTGGACCCGGATGAAACTGGTAGTGGAGCCCTCGGCTGCGGTGGGCTTGGCGGTCGTACTGGACCATCCGCAGCGCTTTGCGGGGAAGCAGGTGGTGATCGTTCTCAGTGGCGGCAATGTGGATATCGACAATTTGCCCTGGTAATTGTCGTCAGGCACTCGGTGAAATAGCAGTTGCTCCCATGGTGCTTATGCCCATAGGATATTGAACTTTACTTACTCATCCACGATCGACACTATGTCGATAGACGAATGACAGGAGCACGCATGGATATCCAACCACAAGCTGAAGACCGTTTCTCCGCTACAACATCCGGCTCACGCCGATTGCCTGTTGGATTGCTCCTGGTCGGCGCGGCTGTGATAGCGTTGGGGGTGTATTTTTATCTGCAGCGCGATGTCAGCGAGCCAGGTACAGCGCCGCCAATAGCATCCGCAGTGATTCCCCCTCCGACGCCCGTGGTAGAACAGGAGATCCCCGCAGCCCCTGATATTCCCCAGCGGGTCGTCGAGGTTGCGCCTGATCCCCAGGAACTGGCACCCGTGGTTCCGGCAGTTAAGCTGGAAGACAGCGATGAGCTTATTCGCGAGGCATTCAAAAGCGCTGGTGATCCTTCGTTATTCGCCGGTGCAATGTCCGCAGATTCTTTGGTGGAACGCAGCGTTAGTCTGGTAGATGGTTTAAGCCGGGGTTTGGTGCTGCGCAAAATGCTACCGGTTAAAGCGCCAGGCAAACCCTTTGCGGTGGTGCAAACCGACGGGCAGTTGTATCTTGATCCAGCAAGCTATCATCGCTATGACAGCTATGCCGATGCGGTTGTGGATTTTGATGCAGCGCAATTGACTGACACCTTTCATGAGTACCGTTTTTTGTTTGAGCAGGCCTATGCCGGACTGGGTTACCCGGCAGAGGACTTTGATAATACCCTGATTCGCTCGCTGGATCGGATTCTCGCGACGCCGGAGATAAGAGAGCCCATTGCAGTCAAGCAGGTGGAGGCTATTTACAAATTCAGTGACCCGTCTTTGGAAGAGCTCACGTCCCTGCAAAAACACTTGCTGCGCATGGGGCCTGATAACACGATTAAGATCAAACAACAGGCCGCAGCATTGCGCAGGGCTTTGCTGCAGTAATTTCCGAGCCATCGGGGTTAAAGCTGATTGTCCAGGCCAATCAACTTCAGGGTCTTATAAATGGCTCGTTGCCCCTTGGCGGTGTTGCCTTTCATGCCGCCAAGCTCATAGATCCGGCGGCGCATTTCCAGCCATTCGGGAGAGCCCCACAGGTATGACCGGCTTTTCAGTCTGTCGAAGTCGGCATTCAGTTCGTTGGCCAATTCTTCCCCTTTGAAGAAGAAGCCCATTTCATTATTGATAAGGCGGGAGCGGTTGTCGAAATTCGTTGTTCCCACGAAGCCCATGTTGTCCATGACCACGTACTTTGCGTGAAGTTTGCCATAGTCGACATTGCCGCCCAGCGATCGATCATCCAACCTCCCGGTCTCATATATTTTCAGCCGAGGATGGTTGACCAGACGTCGCCATTCCGCACTTTCTACCAGGTCGGGGCTGCTTTCGCTGTCATCGCGAGATTCCAGCCAGGCCGCTTGTAAATCCGGTGTTAACAGCAAGCGTGGCGCCATGTTCATATCGACAACTGATTGAGCTGGGAAATTGTCGGACGTAAGCACGGAATTGGTAATGAGTTCGATCGAGGTTTCCGGGTTCCGCTCCAGCCATTGCAGGACATTTTGCGCACCGTCTACGGCGATATTGCCTTCATCATCATAGTATTGTGTTGCAAAAAGGTAAGGCGAGACAATCCGGCGTTTCTTGAACTGCTGATCTGGAATCTGTCGCATCAAGTGCAATATCGAATTATCGTTGTTATCGAGGTTTTCTGTCACGTCAGAAAACAGGTTGTCGTTGGTGAGATTATCCAACTCATGTGCCAGACGTACTGTCGAATCGGACCATCCTTCCTCAAGGTAACTCGCCATGCTCTCCATCTGCGGCTTTACGACCGGCAGTGCCTTAAGGGTGGCAAGTGCTTCCTGAGCCTTTTCCCTTTTGGCCGCGTAAATTCCCAGCGCATCTGCCGTGCGGCTAGGGCTCAGTCGTTTATTGTCACCGAATAAAAATAGTACCGTGTAATAGTTCGCGCTGACCGCGCCAACAGGATCACTCTTATTTTTGGCGTCTATTGGAGGGCGCAAAAGAATCTCTGCGTCCATATAGGTATCTGGATTCGGGGTGCCATCAGCATTGATGCCGTAATACGACAATGACACATTGCGTCCACCTGTCATGACCATTGCGCGCGCTGGAAACTTGCCGTCGACTACCAGCAATTTATCGTGTGAGCGTCGATTTACCTTTACCAGCACATTCGAGACCGCGTTGAAAACTACCACCTGTATGCGAGCCTTTTTGGTGGTTTGTTCGCCTTTTTCGTTGCGCATGAAGCCGGCATCGTCGGCACAAGTCTCAAGTGCCTTAAGACCGGAGTGCGTGGTATCGATAGAACCCAGAGAGTCCACCATAAAGCGGACATCCACGCCGCGCTGTACAGCATTGCACAGCGCACCGAGCATGGCCTCGCCGACAAGGTCGCGCTTGAAAATATAGTAGGTCGCATCAATCGTATGCTGGGCGTTTTCGATCATCCATATTTTTGCCGCCAGTGATTTCACGGCATCGTCACTGTTGGAGCCCAGAAATTTGGTACGGGCACTCTGATCCGGGATATCAAGTTTGTGGATTCCAAGTTCAACAATATCCAGCTGATGTTCCTGCTCCGATTGCCACGTCCTCTGCCAGTGCAGGCTGGTAATATACGGATCTTCAATGGCTCCCTGCGGTGGGCAGTCCGGCAGGTTTTGGGTGCCCGCGGGGCAGGTATCAGGCTGACCCAATCCGGCGCAGCCGGCCATTGTAATGAGCAAACCCAGGATGAGTAAGCTGCCCAGCTCAGTTTTCATAATGCGCTTAATCCGGTTGCTTCCAGCTAATTTTTGCCTGCACTGCCAGATGGTCAGATAGGACGTCAGGTAGTACACGGTAGTCTGCAAACTCTAGCCTATCTGAGATCAAAATCCAGTCCAGCCGTTGGTTGGTCTTGTATGAACCTAGTCCTGTTTCTTGCGGATTGAATGCTCGCAGTTTCAATTTGGCCGCTAGGTCCCGAACAGGCGAATCCTCAACGGACCAGTCGGCGTTAAAGTCGCCGAGGATAATCAGTGGCGTTTCTATGGGTTGCAGTTCTCTCACTAATTCATCTATCTGGGCCCTGCGCACCGATTCCCGTGAAAAATCCAGATGGATGGATACCAGGGTGACGGGAATCGTTGCGGACCTGTCTTCGCTATCGCGCCACAGGATAGAGCCGCGCACAAAACCTTTGGTAGTCGTTGGCCATGATGGTTGGAAGCTGTGTGATTGGGTCTCGCTCAGCCTGAAATTGGACATCAGGGCCGCGCCGTAGGTGAAGAGCCAGGAGTCGGCATGATATCCGTGTACAAAGGACCAGTGGCCTGCAGCAGCGGCCAAATACCCCACGTGATCGAAATGCCCACTCCACAGGGACTGACCGTCAGCCTCCTGTATTGCAACAACCTGGGCATCAGAGTCCCGCAGCATCGAGGAGATTTTATCCAGGTTGCTACGGTGTTGGTTGCTGCTAACCAGTATCTGGTTGAGGGCTTTGCCGCGGGCATGGGCCACATTGAGAGTGAGCACGTTCAATGTGGCGGACTCTACAATCTGCGGTAGCAGGCCCGATTCAAGGTAAGCAAATTCGCCGCCGGTATTTGCGTCTGCTAGTACCCCTGTAGCCAACAGTGCTGTTAGAGCACCCATAATTGAGCGAGTCGATTTACTGAAAAGTTTCATATCTCAAGCGAACTCGTTGATTTAGTGCCATGTAGGGGTGGCCACGATTCACGGCCGTGCCTGGTAAATGTCGTACTTTTCCCTGGCGTTGAGTACATCGATATTTTTCTTGCCACTGTTTACTTTCAGTATTGCATCCAGTTTTTTATATCTGGCATAGAAGACCCCGTCACGGGATTGTTTGTTGATGCGCCCCTTTGCGCCTACTTCGATCTTGTCGGCAGTCACATGGGCCAGTGGGATGACGATTGTCTCGTTGGCTATCGCTATTTTGGTGCGGCCTTCGATATTGCGAATGGTTAGCATATCTTGTAACCAGTCCGGGCTACCGCGTTTATTGTTGAACATTGCCACCAGGGGCCTGGAGTCGAGTATCTGGATGGTCGCCTCGGCATCAAGCTGCAGTGGCTTTTTCCACAGGGTTTTCCCCTGCACCATCTGCAAGCTTGCCGACCAGCGGTCATCGGAAAAATCCTGCTTTTTGCCCACGACATGCACGTCATCCAGCCTTAATTCAGAGCCGCTTATATCGAATTGCATATCTGCAGGAACGCCGTCCATCACTATGATATTGGCTGCAAAGTCAGAGCGAACGGATTGGTCGTCTATAGTGAAAGCCATATCATGGGATTCCAGACTAAGCCATCCATGGGCCTCATCGGCGCGTAATACGATATCTGCCGTCAGTGATGCGGTCCCACTGGTTAACTGCAGAGGTGTGCCCGGCGGCAGGTAGCTGTTAAAAATGGAGAGGTCGGTAACGTTTGCAGATAAAATCCGGAACGTCAGGGTAGAGTCCTGTTTGGCCTTCTCCCGATTCACATTCTCGATACTTGCTGCGACACTCAGGTTCACGTTCTGTATATAGGGCGTTGAGTCGCTCTTGCGCATGAGATCAGCTTCATGCAGCATTATCTCAGTCCACCAATCCGGGCCAATATCCCCCTCCTGCACTCGCAGAGTTATCTCCCCGGATCCGCTGCTCCTATAGTCAAGAATATCCAGCGCGAGTTTGTCAGATTTAATTAACAGGTCAGTACCCGGAGCGGTTTGGGCATCTTCGAGATTGATTAAGCCGTTGATTTCCCCATGGCCGCTAATTCCGATGTCGTAATTGTCCTTGAGCAATACGTTTAGCCATTCCAGGCTGGAAACGCTGCTGGCAAAATTGACAGACCCATGGACAGTCGATAGCAGTTTTTTTCCATCGGGCTGACTTAAAAGACTCAGTAACCCGGTCATGTTCACTGTTTGTTGCTTCTTGGCTGGTGGCAGCATACCCAGATGACCGTCTTTTATTTCCAGAGAGGCGTTCCACCGTTCGACGTCTTCCTGAGACTTGCGTGAAAAACCGGCTTCTGTGAGTCTGATATAGCTTCCAGCGATACTTGTATCGCTGGAAGAAACGGAGGGATTGACCAGCTTCAGAGCAGCATCGAGGTCAGTTTGGAAGCGGTATTCCCCCACGCCCAGGTTTGCGTTATTTGAGCTCAGGGCAATATTCAGGTCCAGAGCGTTTGTTGATATGTTGGCATTAGCGTGCAGTAGTCCCTCCCCACCATAGATTTTGAGCGGCCATTTTTCCGGTAAGTAGTGCTCCAAAAGGGCAAGATTGGGCACCGCCAGGCTCGCGACAGCAATGTGCATATTGCGGAGCTCATGCGGTTCGTTGGGCGTTGCGAAAAGGAAGCCTGGCCCTGTCATTGTCAGCTTCAGTTGATCCCCCTTTAACAGCGCGCTAGCGTCCCCAATATGGGTTACCTCCAGGTCCGCGTATTGAATGTTCAGGGTAGCCAGCTCATCCGACCCGTCACCCGCTGCCAGGTTGAGCGTTCCCTCACCCTGGATATGGTGGCCGAGAATGTTCAGCAACAAGTCATCTGCGTCCACAGAGAGGTCTGTGCCCGCAAGAATATGTCCCTGTTGCAATTGCAGGTGACCATCGATGCGTCCCGCACCATCTATGGTCATCTGGTTGAAATTGCGGGTAAACAGGTTGATAAATGCCAGGCTGTTAACATCCATGCTGATATCGGCATCTGCGGTGACGAATCTCAGTGCTTTAATACCTTTGTTTTCTCTGGGAACAAACGGCGCAAGCTCCAACTCACCCCGTACGATTCCTCGATTGAATACTTCGGTGTTGCTGTTGGCGTACAGGGTATCCAAAGTCAGATCCAACTGACCGCGAGCAAGCGAGAAAGGACCTCCTCCTGTTGCAAATGCCAGATCGGCACTAAACTTACCGGCCATTGACCCTTTGAATTGCATAAGCCAGTAATGGTGGTTACCGCTGACACTGATATTGTCAATTGACAGATGCCAGGGTCTTTTTTTCTTCCTGGGTGCAGTGGCAATCGAGTTAATATCCCGGCCGTCAATCTCGGGATAAAAAGGCAGGAGATCCGTATAATCCTTGTCTGGTCTCAGTCTTGGCCGCTGTCTATAGCTGACATTCTGCGCGACCACATCATCGATCCACACCCGTTTGAATAACAGGGGTAGGACTGCAATGGATGCTGCTGCCGAAGCTGTTTCGAGCTGCCATTGCTGCGACCGTGACTGTCCGTTCGCGAAAACGCCGCTGGCATTTACTCGAAACGGATACCAGGACCACGCGTTCACCCACGAGACCTGGAATTTCTCGGGCTTTATCGTATTTATCAGCGATTGTGTCGCCGGGACCTGTAGCGCCACGTTGACCAGCAGCAGATAGGAAATTTCCACTACTACTGCAATCCTGATCAACCTGACTATCCAGTGTGCTTTTGGCTTTGAGGCCGCCACTGTAACGCTCCATTTCGCCGGCCTTTATCGGCTTAGAGTATGGCGAGTTGAATTGTGTAAGCCTACCCGTGGTTGAAGCCAGCAGACTCCTGTGCATTACTGCCATGAACAATCGGGTTCTTGGCGAAGAAGTCGATGCAGCGCTGCAGGTCTTCAACCAGCAAATCAGCCTGATCGCGACTAAAACCGTGGCGCACGAGAATGCGCATTATCACCAGATCCTCGCGTTTGGGCGGCATGGCGTAGGCCGCTATTTGCCAGCCACGGGAGCGAATTCGGTCTGACAAATCGAACAGGTTGAAGCCCGGATCGGCTCCCTCTTTCAATGACCAGCTCATTGCTGGAATACCGCCGTGGCCATCGTAGATAATATCGAACATACCCAGTTTTTCGATCTCAGCAGAAAGGTAGTGTGCGGTCTCGTAGCAAGCAGTGTGGATCTTGCGATAGCCCTCTTTACCTAAACGTAGGAAGTTGTAGTACTGCGCAACAATCTGGCCGCCCGGGCGAGAGAAGTTCAGTGCGAAACAGGGCATATCGCCCCCCAGGTAGTTGACATGGAAGATCAGGTCTTCATGCAATGCAGAGGCATCACGCCAAACTATCCAGCCTACCCCTAATGGCGCCAGACCGAATTTGTGACCTGAAGCATTGATCGATTTAACGCGAGGCAAACGGAAATCCCACTCCAGGTCTGGTTCGCAAAATGGTGCCAGGAATGCGCCGCTGGCTCCGTCGACGTGCATGGGGATATCCAGACCCGTGTCTTTTTGCAGTTGATCAAGAGCGTCGTGCACCGCCTTAACCGGTTCATACTGGCAAGTGAAGGTAACGCCCAGGGTGGGTATTACGCCAATGGTGTTCTCGTCGCAGCGCTTGATAACTTCTTCTGCAGTCATAATCAGGCGATCGCCTTCCATAGGGATCTCGCGCAATTCGACATCCCAATAGCGTGCAAATTTATGCCAGCACACCTGCACCGGGCCACAGATCATATTGGGTTTATCAGTTGGCTTGCCCAAAGCCTTCATTTTTTCGCGCCATGCCCATTTTAGTGCCATGCCGCCAAGCATTGCTGCTTCACTGGAACCGGTGGTTGAACAACCCAGCGTGTTTTCCGCATCCGGTGAGTTCCATAGGTCAGCCAGCATGTGGGTGCAACGTGCTTCGATTTCCGCGGTTTGTGGATATTCGTCTTTGTCGATCATGTTTTTGTCGACACATTCGTCCATCAACTTGTGGACCTCATCGTCCACCCATGTCTGGCAAAATGTAGCCAGGTTCTGCCGCGAATTGCCATCCATCATTAACTCATCATGCACCACCTGGTAGGCATGCCGGGGATCATGTTCCTTTTCTGGCATCTTATATTTGGGCATGGATACCGCAAGATCTTTTGACGAATACACGTCGTCGAGCAGGTCATCTCTGACGGATTCTTTGTTATGAAGTGGCATTGCATTACTCCTGTAAACTAAAATTCAGAGCGCCTGGCTTGCGCGAAACTGTTCGTGTCAATCAGGGCTATAGCGTAGATGAGGCTCTTCACTGCCTATGGCAGTGAAGAGCCGAGGTTGGATTTAACTGCCGTCAAAGATACTGAGCTTGAATTTGTCGGCAATGTAGTTGATTGCCTTGGTCGCGCGGATGCTGTTTCCCGCTTCATTGAGTCGCGGCGAAAACGCGGCGATAGCCATTTCTCCGGGAACAATGGCAACGATACCGCCGCCCACGCCTGTTTTCGCCGGGAGACCTGCAGTATAGGACCACTGGCCTGACTCATCGTAGAAACCTGCGGTAAGCATCACCGCCAATAGTTCGGGCACATGTTCAGTGGCCAGCAGGCGCTTACCGGTCTTGGGATTGACGCCGCCATTGGCCAGCGTGGCGCCCATGAATCCTAGGTCCTTGGTGGTAACGCCAACAGAACACAGTTTGGTATAAACTCGCATGGCTTCTTCTGGATCACTGTAGAGACGGTCATAGTTATACAGCAGGTTGGCGATGGCCCTGTTCGACCACGAAGATTCATACTCTGACGTGTACACCTCATCCATCAGTTTGAGATCCGATCCGGCGAAATCACTGAGATTAGTTAGCACCTTGTTCCAGCGCTCTTTCTCATTGGCTGCTTTTATCATGCTGACCTGGGCGATAGCGCCGGCATTGACCAGCGGGTTGACTGAGCGAGCCTTGAGTAACTCAAGTGCCAGCTTGGAGTTGAAGGGCATGCCTGTAGGCTCAACACCTATTTTCTCCATCACCGCCTCGGGGCCGGACTCCTGCATCACCATGGCCAGGTTAAACGGCTTGGAGGTCGATTCAACGGCGAACACATAGTCTGTATCGCCAGCTTCGAACACTTTGCCGTCCTTGGTTACGATAACAACGCCAAACAGTTCGGAATCAACGGTGGCAAGAATCGGGATATAGTCGGCATTCTTGCCTTCTTTCAAATCCTTGAACATTTTGTGGGCTTCATCTACCGCTTGCTGTAACTCCAGTGCTTTGAGCGCGGCGGTGTCGCGTGCTTCGACCAAAACGCTGGTGGTACTGAGGGTAAATAGTGCGAGGGCGCCAAGTATCGACGCCAGATACGAAGGGTGCTTTCTTACTGTACTGATCATGGACTCTTCCTCATTTATAGCCTGTTGTGAAATCATTTAATGCAAAAATTTTCTAAAATGAACAGCTCTCAATACGCAGACAACTGTGGCGTTATCGCGGTACTAGCGTTTTGGCTCAACCAACCATTAATACAATGACCAAACCCCACAGCGTCAGGGTGGTGTTGGCCACGGCATAGGGAACAGTATAGCCCAGCATGGGCACATTGCTTTTCGCCACATCACCCACCATGGCCACGGATGCGGTACTGGTGCGAGCGCCACCGCAGCAACCCAGATTGATCGCTGGATCGAACTTGAAAATATACTTACCAATCAATGGCGCTAGCAGCATCGGTACCGAGGTTGCGACAATACCCCAGAAGAAGATCCCGAATCCCACTTCCTGTAGCCCGGCAATAAAGGTAGGGCCGGAAGAGATACCCACCACGGCGATAAAGACATTGAGGCCGACGGAGTTCATCATCCATAAAGCGCCCGAGGGCACCCCGCCGAAAGTGGGATGCACACCGCGCAGCCAGCCCAGCAATATTCCGGCGATCAATGCGCCCCCGGAAGAAGACAACGTGATGGGGATGCCGGATATCGGCACAGTGATAGCGCCAATCAATCCACCCACGGCAATCGCCAACCCAACCCAGACCATGTCTGTTACGTCAGTGACGCGATCAGCGTACCCCATGGCTTTCACCACCCGGTCGGTATCCTTGCGGGTGCCGACAATCGAGAGAATATCGCCGCGGTCTATTTTGGTCAGCGGCAGCAGGGGTATCTCCACGGAGGTGGCGCCGCGGGTAATCTTGTTCAGGTAGACACCACGGGTAAACTTTTCTTCGGCGAGATCCATAATGGTCTTGTTCGCCAGCTGCTTGTTGGTGACAACCATATTGACCCGCTCGGCGGGCACGTCGAGCAGTTCCCTGTCATCTACTTCGCTATGGCTTTGGCCGAGTGCGACGATAACCTCGCGCTTTGCGGTCACAGCCACAATATCGCCGGTCTGAAAGACCGTGGATTCATCAAAATCGATAATCTCCCCGCCGCGCCGTATCGATTGGGTAAATACCCGGTGCTCTTCCTTGTGTTGCTCGCCTTCCGCTTCGGCAACCGAGTGCCCAGCGGGCCACTCTGTGGCCAGTTCATAGGCTCGCATCTCTACCTGGTGCCAGGCGGTTTGGCCCTTTTCAGGTGGGTGTTCGCCAGACATTTCTTTTTCGTAGCGTTGGCACTCTTTTTCAATATCAACACCAAGCAACTTGGGTCCCAGCACAGAGAGAATCAAACCCGTGCCGATAGTGCCCCACAGGTAAACCACAGCGTAGGCAACGGGAATATGGTCCAGCATCTCTTTCTTTTGCGCGGCACTGAGGTCGAGATTATTAATGGCATCGGTGGCCAGGCCGATGGAGGCCGA
>JBALVO010000056.1:0-22812 GCA_036961445.1 Halioglobus sp. | reverse complement strand
CTCTTCGCCGATTCTAGCAATTTCGGGCGGTTAACCTGGCAGTACCTTTTCGACACTTGATGGCGATTCGTGCGGCCGATCCATAGCGCCGACGTGGAGGACCGGGGAGGCGTCAATATGCTCGGCATCCATCATGTATGCCACCCGCTGCAAGGCCGCGATAATCATAGTCTGCTCCCATTCCTGCAGGTCATTGAACTGCCTCGCGAAATGTTCCTGCAATGGTATGGGTGCATCCCTGAGCATTTCGAAACCGCGCTCTGTGAGTTGGACGTGAACCTTGCGCTTGTCGACAGTGGAGCGCTCACGTTCTATGTACTTCTTCTTTTCCAACCGGTCCAGAATGGAGGTAACCGTGGCCTGGCTCAGACTGACTTCATTGGCCAACTGCCCGATTGCTGCGCCCTCGAACTTGCGTATTGCCTGGAGCAGCAGTATTTGCGGTGCTGTCATGCCCGAGATTTTGGCCAGGTGCTTTGAATGTAGATCCGTGGCGCGAATAACCCTGCGCAGGGACGTCAGTACTTGTTCCAGCCGATCCATCATAAATTCCTATTATATGCACTAACACGATGCTGATATTACAGCGGTTTCCGCGGACAAGTGAGCATCAAGACGACGTTGATTCCCGCAAATGGGCATTGAGCCCCTTGTAAAGACTGAAACACACCACTAGCAGAATTAGAGTAAATGGTATGCCCGCGGCAACTGTCCCGGCCTGTAGAGCCGCCAATGCCTGCTGCCCTCCGCCGTATAGCAATGCAGCTGCCAGTAGGCCTTCCATAGTCGCCCAGAAGATACGCTGGGGGACGGGGGCGTCGTGCTTGCCGCCCGCCGTGATGCCGTCGATAACGAGCGAGCCGGAGTCCGAGGAAGTGATAAAAAATACTAGCACCAACACCACCCCGACCAGCGTCGTGAGCTCATTAAAAGGTAGGTTCTCGAGCATCTGAAAGGTGGCAAGACTCATGGAGCTCATTCCATCGCCGAGGCTGCCTATCCCGTTCTGTGCCTGGTGTAGTGCGTTCATGCCAAACACGCTCATCCAGACCACTGTCACCAGGGTCGGCACCAGCAGTACGGCGATAAGCAGCTCCCTGACGGTTCGGCCCCTGGAAATCCGAGCAATAAACATCCCCACGAATGGTGACCAACTGACCCACCAGGCCCAGTAGAACACCGTCCAATCCTGCATCCATTGTTCATCATCCCGACCCACCCAGTTACTCAGGGATACGATACTGCCTAGGTAATTACCCGCCGTATCCAGCACTGCCCCGGCAACGCTGATATTGCTACCAACCAGGGCAACAAAAGTCAGCAAGGCCAAGGCTAGTAACATATTAAAGTTGCTCAGAACCTTGACGCCGCCCTCCAGGCCGCGCACCACAGACAAAGTGGCAATGAACGTAACGAAGATGATGATGGAAATTTTGGTATTGATACCCTCCTCGACCCCAAACAGCATGGTCAAACCGGCGTTGACCTGTGATGCTCCCAGACCGAGCGATGTCGCCAGACCAAATATGGTCGCCAGTACCGCAAACGTGTCAATAATATGCCCCGGCCACCCCCAGCAGCGCTCCCCGAGTATCGGATAGAATGCGGAGCGCAACGTGAGAGGAAGGTTGCAGTTGAAGCTAAAAAAACCTAGCGCCAGCGCGACGACGGCATAGATAGCCCAGGCGTGCAGTCCCCAATGAAACATGGTTGCCGCCATGGCCATATCCGCCGCCTCTGGCGTTCCCGGTGTTACCCCCAGGGGAGTACCCCCGGCACCAGTGAAGTAAGTCATGGGCTCTGCCACGCCCCAAAACATCAACCCGATACCCATACCCGCAGCAAAAAGCATCGAGAACCAGCTCAGGCGACTGAATTCAGGCTCGGCATTTATCCCGCCTAGCCTCACCCTGGAAACCGGCAATACAATGAGGGCCAGGCAGAACAGCAAGATCGCGTTCACTGCCATCATCATGAAACTGTCGAAGGTTGCCAAACACCAGCCACGGGTGGCCGTAAGGACCTCATTCGCCTGCGCCGGGAACTGAATCGTAACCATGACAAAGACGATGATGAGGCTGGCGCTGACCATGAACACCGGGTTATGGATATCCAGACCCCATATCTGAATATTGTCTTCCCCTACGGTGTAGTCCGATCGGTATTTGTTTGCCATCTGCTTAACGACCCGCGGGGAGCCACTCGAAGTTTATTTAGAATACATACTATTATACGCATGTAGACGCCACAGAGATGCCTTTTACATAGACCACTAAGTATTAGATTTCAGCTTATCAACAGATAAATACTTCGATAACGATCTTAAATGCTAATTATGGGCACCAAATTCGCCTTATTCCCCAGTTGCTTGAGGTCAAGGGCATGAAAGAGGTACCATAACACTTTGAACTATAAACATTCCTGCTCGAACAATAATCGGTTCCAGCCTCTCATTTACTACTCGGAAAGCCCATGTATAAAAGAAACGCTATGTATGCAGCCATCTTGGCTGCTTCCACCATCAACCTGGCTCACGCTCAACTCGAAGAGGTGATCGTTACAGCGACGAAAAAAGCTTCCAGCACCCAGGATATTCCCATCGCTGTCACGGCGCTCGGGGAAAATTCCCTGCAGGAACTGGGAATCAGCGATTTCTCGGACTACCTCGTGCACTTACCCGGCGTCACTGCCGGTGGCGGCGGCCCGGGCACCAATACCATTTACATCCGCGGTGTCGCCTCTACAACGCCGAACCTGACCACCTCCGGTGTGGCCGGCCTCGCCCCTAACGTCGCTTTCTACCTGGACGAGCAACCACTCACGCAACCCGGCAGAAATCTTGATGTCTACGCCGCTGACCTGAACCGAATTGAAGTACTAAAGGGCCCGCAGGGCACCTTGTTCGGCGCCAGCTCCCAGGCCGGCACCGTACGTCTGATTACCAATAAACCAGACCCTAGTGGCTTCGGCGGCAAGTTGAAAATGGGTACGGGCTATACCGAAGAGGGTGACCCCAGCTACAACGTTGAGGGCGTGGTCAACGTGCCCGTATCGGACACGATTGCCCTGCGCGCCGTGGCGTATGTCGACCAACAGGGTGGCTATATCGATAACGTGGCGGGCAGCGTGACAGCGCGCGAGAGCGCTCGCTTTCAACCCGGTGGCTTTCAGGGCAGCGATGACTTGTCAGGTGTGAACTTCCTGAAGGCGGACAACGCCACGAGGACCGAGGACGACTTCAACGAGGCCAGCTACGGCGGATTTCGTCTGGCTGGGTTATGGGACATCAACGATGAGTGGAGCCTGTTGCTCGGTGTCGCCCAACAGAACATTGATACGGACGGCGTCTTCTTCCAGGACCCAGAACTCGACGAGCTTGAGATCAGCCGCTACGAAACAGACACGATGAACGACGACTACGACAGCTACAACTGGACAGTGAACGGCCGACTGGGAGCGCTGGACGTCATCTACACCGGCGCTTACACCGAGCGCGACGCCGATTCCAGGGTCGATTACACTGACTACCTGTTTGTAGGACAGTACATCCCCTACTACATCTGCGACTACGCAGTTTCCTACCCCAGCGGCGCCCCCAGCGGCACCTGCCAGGCGCCCAACCTGTTTGTTAAGAGCAAAGTGAAAAACGAGGTGGAGACTCACGAATTTCGTTTTTCCACCGACCAGAGCCAACGTCTTCGCGGAATCGCCGGCGCCTTTTACAGCGACATGGAATTGCGGGAGGACAACCAGTTTACCTATCCCGGCTCGACCCAGGTCATCGCCGCCGACGGCAGCAGCGTTGGCTTCGGACCCAATTTCTCAGCCGAACCGTCCTCGGCTAACGATAAAGGACAGTGGGCCGACGGAGTCATCTTCCGCAACGACGTGCTGCGTACCGACAAGCAAACGAGCGTATTTGGTGAGGCGAACTTCGATATCACTGACCAATTCACAGCCACTGTGGGTGCCCGCTGGTACGATATTGAAGTCGACCTGAAAGGCAGCGCAGCAGGCTCTTTCGGCAATATGGGAGCGGACCAGGACAACAACGCAGGCAACAATCTCGACGAGATATTCAGTGGCAAAAACGACAAGGCAGAGACCGACGGTGTCATTGGTAAAGTCAGCCTGTCGTGGATGCCCAATCAGGACCAGTTGTATTACGTGACCTGGTCGGAAGGCTATCGCCCCGGGTTCCTCAACCGTCCCGGTGGGAGCGTTTCACAGGATGGCAGCTACACCGTTCCATTCGCCCTCGATACGGACGACGTGACCAACTACGAACTCGGCTGGAAGCTCGACTTGCTGGATAGCACCCTGCGATTTAACGGCGATATTTTCTTCGTCGACATTAGTGACATGCAAATAGGCATCTTCGATACCAGCATCACCAATCTCTTTTTCTCCGATAATGCGGCAGATGCCGAGGTCAAGGGTGTTGAGGGTGACCTCACCTGGGTACCTGAATTTGCGCAAGGGCTGACTATGGCTGGTGGTTTTTCTTATCTCGATACAGAAATCACTGATAGCTTCGTCACCAACTTCGTTCGCGAAGGCGACGACCTGGCGTTCGCACCTGAATTCCAGGCCACCCTCAATGCCCGGTACGAGTGGGACCTTCCCACAGGTAAACTGGCCCACGTCATGTCTTACGTCAGCTACTCGGATGAAGTTAACACCGACATCGTGGCAGACAACAGCATGACACTGGACAGCTGGTACCTGTGGGGCGCAACTGCCGGTATTTCCGACGAAGAGTGGACTGCAGAGCTCTATGTGGAGAACCTGACAGATGAAAGAGCGGAGGTCTCGGGTAACGCCATCTTCAACCGCTCCAGGGTCACTGTAGCCAGGCCTCGCACCATAGGCCTGCGCTTCGCTTACGATTTCTAGTACAGTACTCGCAACACCAAAGCCCCGGCGTTAAACTGCCGGGACTTTTTCGTTCTGTCCTCAGGGTGTCTCATGACTTCAACCTCGGGTGGTCCCAAGCCCGCCGATATTCAGAAAAGAATTGCCGCAGGCAATTTTGCCGATGCGCTGCAGGACATCGATAAGTTACTCGCTATCGATCCAGATCATGCCGAAGCACTGTATATGGCGGCGGTGTGCTACCGATACACCAATAAGTACGATAAAGCGCAAGCCTGCCTGGACGCTCTCAAATCCGTGTCACATGACAGGGGCCGGGTCTATCAGGAGCAGGGCCACCTGCATGTCGCGCTGAACAGCCCGGAGAAAGCACTGGCGGCGTTTGCCAATGCCTGCCAGCTGAACCCGGTCCTGCTGGCGAGTTGGCGCAACCAACACCAGATCCTCGAGGCGATGAATCGACCTGAAGAGGCGCATCAGGCACTGGCTCAGGTTCAGCGGCTGCTGGCATTACCCAAAACACTGGTCGCAGTGACAGACCTCATGGCCCAGGGCAAACTGCTCAAGGCCGAATCGCTGTGCCGTAAGTTCCTGCAGGCCAACCCCACTCATGTGGAAGCCATGCGCCTTCTGGCTGAACTTGCTGTCCAGTTCGGCGTGCTGGAAGACGCTGAATACTTGCTGGAAAGTGCAGCAGAGTTTGAGCCTGGGAATATCCAGGTAAAGATGGATCGCATCAGCATACTGCGTAAAAGGCAGAAGTTTGCCCAAGCCCTGTCTGCTGCAGAGAACCTCTACAAGGAACAGCCCGGCAATCCGCAACTGACGTCCCTGTACGCGATCGAAAAAATGCAGATGGGGGACTATAAAGGCGCACTAGACCTGTTTGACGATGTACTGGAATTGTTACCGGGAGACGCAATCACCCTGACCTCGCGGGGTCACGCATTAAAAACCTGCGGCAGTCAAAAGGAAGCCATTGCAAGTTACAAGGCAGCGATCTCATCAAACCCCTGGCACGGAGATGCCTACTACGCACTCTCCAATCTAAAGACCTATAATTTCAGCAAGGATGAAATCAGGGAGATGCTCGCGCTGGAGCAGCGCGAGGAACTGGGGCCAGAAAGCAGGGTGAACATCGCCTTTGCACTCGGCAAGGCCTTCGAGGACGAGCACGATTACGCCCGGTCGTTTGAATACTATGCACAGGGAAACCGGCTGAAGCGGCAGCAGAGTAACTATGATCCCGACAAAATGTCGGAAGAGCTTACAAGTCAGCGTCTTTACTTCACACGTGAAGCTCTGGACAGTCGAGCCAATGCCGGCTTTCCGGCACCGGATCCGATATTTATCGTCGGCTTACCAAGAGCCGGGTCGACCTTGCTGGAGCAGATACTGTCTTCGCACAGCCAAGTGGATGGCACCCTTGAACTCCCCAATATTCTCTCCACTGCACAAAAACTTCGGCGCCAGGGCCGTGACAATGGAGGCAAACCCTACCCGGAGCTACTACAGGACTTCAGTGACACGCAACTGCGATCACTAGGCCAGCAGTATATTGAGGATACGCAAATCCACAGGCAGGACGCCACGTTCTTCATCGATAAGATGCCCAACAACTTTCGTCACATCGGTCTTATAAAGCTCATCTTACCCAATGCAAAGATAATCGATGCCCGCCGGCATCCCATGGCCTGCTGTTTCAGCGGGTTCAAGCAATTGTTCGCAGAAGGCCAGGAATTCAGCTACGACCTGATCGATATCGGCCGGTATTACAATGATTATGTGGAGCTCATGGCCCACTGGGACACTGTATCACCCGATACCGTACTCAGAGTCCACTACGAGAATGTTGTCGCGGACCTGGAAACTCAGGTAGCGCGTATGCTGGAATATTGCGGGCTGCCATTTGAGTCCGCATGTCTAAACTACTACAACACTGAACGCGCGGTTCGCACGGCGAGTTCGGAGCAAGTAAGACAGCCAATTTACCGCGAGGGTGTCGAGCAGTGGATACAATTCAAGCCATTTTTGCCTGATCTGGAGAAGACGCTTAAACCTTCCCTGGATCAATATCGGCTGGATTGAACAGAGTGGCGTCATAGCGACACTGTGAATGTGGGTCCTCACAAGTTAACTTGTGAGTACCCTTGCGTAAATTTCTGCGGCGCTGCGCGATCCCATGCATTCATGCATAGTGCGGGTATAAAGGCTGGAACATGTGTTCACGGATGTCGCTGAGAATGTCATCGGGCGCCTCGCGTTGCGCCAGGCCCTGGTCATAGGCGATCGCGGCCACCTCGGCGGCGATCAGGGCCGATACCTCACGGACACGAGAGAGGCTGGGGTAGACGCGCCCCAGATCCAGGTCCTCGTCGCTGACCATCTCAGCCAGTACCCGGGAGGCCGCCAGGAACATCTCGTCGGTGACTCTGCGCGCATGGCTGACCACAGCGCCCAGCCCGACACCGGGGAAAATATACGCATTGTTGCCTTGCCCGGGTACGTAGGTTTTATTGCCTATCTGTACTGGCTCAAATGGGCTGCCACTGGCGAATATGGCCCGTTCTTCACTCCACTCATAGGCCTGCTGTGCGGTGCATTCGCTCTTGACCGTGGGATTGGACAGAGCGAAAACGATTGGCCGTTCATTCAGCTTGGCCATGGCCTGTATTACTTCCTGCGTGAAGACCTGGGGCTGGCCAGCACAGCCGATAATCGCTGTGGGTTGCAGAACACGCACCGCTTCTGCGAAATCGCCAAGGTGTGCGTGCTCGTGGGCAAAGGGGCGCTTTTGCACGGGGCAGTTATCCCGCCCGGCGACCAATAGCCCCTGGCTGTCAAAAAACCAGCAATTGCCGCGGGCCTGCTCTGGCGAAGAACCCCGCTCTACCATAGCGGCGACAATGGTGTTGCCGATGCCGATGCCCGCCTGACCGGCACCGAAAAACAATATCCTCTGGTCGGCGAGCTTGCCACCCGAAATACGCAGTGCTGCTAATAGACCTGACAGAGCCACAGCACCGGTACCCTGAATATCGTCGTCAAATAAGCACAACTGGTCGCGGTATCGCTGTAACAGGCGAAACGCATTGCGATTGCCAAAGTCTTCCAGTTGCACCAGCGCCTGTGGGAAAACCTCCTGCGCAGCGGTCATGAATTCCTCTATTAACTCATCGTAAGCCTGACCCCGCTCGCGGCGTCGCTCCAGGCCCAGGTAAAGGGGATCGTTCAAGAAGGTTTCGTTATTGGTACCCACATCCAGAGTGACAGGCAGGCACTGGGTGGGGTTGATACCGGCACAAGCCGTGTACAGGGACAGCTTGCCGATCGGAATGCCCATTCCCGCAGCGCCAAGGTCACCCAAGCCCAGAATGCGCTCGCCGTCAGTTACCACGATCACCCGGACATCCTTGTGTGGCCAGTTTTCCAGTATCTGCCTTACCTGGCCGCGTTCCTGCAGTGATATGTACAGTCCTCGCGGACGGCGGTAAATATGGCTGAAATGTTGGCAGGCCTTGCCCACCGTGGGAGTATAGATCAGCGGCAACATCTCTTCGATATGGTTGATCACCACTCGGTAAAACAGGGTTTCGTTGCGATCCTGTAACGAGACCAGGAACAGGTACCGTTCCAGGTCGGTAGCCTTGTTACGCAGATTGCCGATTACCCGCAGTTCCTGCTCCGCTGGCGAACAAACACGCGGCGGTAGCAATCCACGCAGGCCAAGTGCATCGCGCTCCGCGTCGGTGAAGGCCGTACCTTTATTACGTACCGGGTCGTGCAGTAACTTGACACCCCTGGGTAGTTTTTTCCCGTGTTCGTTGCTCATTCCTGCCTTCCGCCCATGTGCTTTGCTTAAAGTGTAGACGTGGGTGGTGGCAGACGACAATGAGGCGCATCAATAAATGGGAGATTTGTAGAAAAACACCCGGACCGACTAGCGGTAGTGATTCATAGACAGGAGTCGGTGGGTGCAGCACAGCGCCGGCCATCCGGCGCCACTTGATTGTAAGGGCAATTTTAAACTTACGCTTTTGCTCTTAAGCGTTTAGATTGAAAAGTTCTAAATCCCGTAGTCAACATTACTTTGAGAAAAGCGACAAATGCATTTTCATTTGGTTTAGGGTCCTGCCCTTTTGAAATTCTGTGCAATTGCCTGCCATACCAGGCCACTTCCATTAAAGCCATGTTATCTACAGCCTTGATCCCTGTTCTAATCGGGTTGACATTAATATCAATGGTTTGACCTGCGAGTAACTTATTGGGGTATTGTGTGTCCACCGCCAAAGGCCTGGCTAAACCCACCATATCCAAGCTGCCTTCATTTAGCGCTGCATTCATCGCTGCCGCTGATCTAAAACCGCCCGTTACTGCCAATGGCACTTTAACTTCATTCCTGATTTTTTCTGCGAACTGTAAAAAGTAGGCTTCCCGCTGCTTAGTGGACTCACGAATATCTTTGCCACTCATCGTTGGTTCTTCATAGGTACCGCCCGAAATTTCAACATGATCGATTCCTTCTTCTTCCAAGCATTTAATTACCGCTAAGGATTCTTCTTCGCTAAAACCACCTTTTTGAAAATCGGCTGAATTTAACTTAATGCCAATCGGAAAATCATCGCCGACTTGCGCGCGGATTTCGCGGTAAACAGATAAAACAAATTCACGCCGGTTTTCAACAGAACCGCCCCACTTGTCAACTCGTTGATTAGTGTGGGGTGATAAAAACTGATTAACCAGGTAACCGTGTGCACCATGAATTTGTACACCACTAAAACCCGCTTCTTTTACCAAAGCCGCACTACGGCCAAACCGCACGATCACCTCATCGATTTCTTCTGACTCAAAAGCACGAGGTGTATCGAAAAAACTTTGCATGTCCTTTCTAAAAGGAACAGCAGACGGAGAAAGGTTTTCTTCGTTCAAACCTTTGGGCGATTGCTTACCTGGATGATTCAATTGCACCCAGCACCGTGTGCCATTTTCAGTTGCAGCAGATGCCCACTCTTTTAGCAAAGGCATATCACGGTCGTCTTCTATAGATACATTATTGGGCTCCCCGATTGCGCGACGATCAATCATCACATTCCCGGTAATCAACAAGCCAATACCACCTTTTGCCCATGCGCGATAAAGCACTGGGTAGTTTTTGGTAACTCGATTATCGGTAGTGCCTAAAGCCTCTGACATCGCCGATTTCAATAGGCGGTTTTTGATCGGTGCACCCCGCTGCAATGAAATGGGGTCTGCGATTGGGTTGGTGCTACTTGTTGCAAAATTACTGATTGCTGCTTCAGTCATAATATTCCCCTCAATAGAGTTCTCTTGCTTATCAGGATCCAAGTTGGATGTATGATTTTCAGCGATGGTGTTTCGCAAACCAATCCGCTTCTTCACCGGGTTCTGGCATTATCGCGCCAGCTTCCATAACCCATTTGGCGAGTACGCCCATTAGCTGTACCTTTATCTTTTCTCGTGGTAGGCCAGCAGTCGACAAGATGGCGTCCTGAATCTTTCGGATGATTCCATTCACGATTTCCTCGGAACGCCCAGACCGTATGGCACCTAATACTTCGACGGAACCTTTTTCTACCTGATCAGATTCAATATAGAAAACATGAACAAACTCTTTCGGTGCCCCAGTGAGCCCGCAGTGTGTCTCAGTGATAGATTTGGCAACACTCGATTTAGTCTCTTGGTCAAATTCGTCGCTTCTGGTAAATACTCTATAAAGTGGCATATTGGTTTCTCCTGGAAAACTAGCTGAGTAAGTTGTCATCGAAGGCGCTGATCATAAGATCATTTTTGTGGCAACCCGCTGTCTCGGTCCACAGAGTGCAAACCGCCGCCAAAAGCTCCTCTCTTGTCTCGTCCGTCGTATCTTTTGGAACAACAAAAAGGATCAGTGAAGACCTGGACCCCCCTTCTCCCGCCGAAAATCCATTACCTTCCAATACTCTTTTCCAGGATACACTGGCATCCATATTAAGAATTTTCTTTACGACTTCTTTTGTTCCCTGCTCGAGCTTACGCTCAGTGGCGGGTTCAAAGTTGTTTTCCTGTACTAGAAATTCACACTCAATCATTTTTAAAAACCTCTTGATATTGTAGAATTATTCTTCGCTATCTCTCTGCTGCCTTTATTGGCGCAAGCAATTAACGCCGTTACATAGCGTCCCGCGACCAGGTTATTCTTTTCCCTTTTCATCGATACGGGTACGCCTCGTAGCGGTGTTATCGCCAGCAGGCCACAATGGACTCGCCCATGCGCGTTTCGCCACCAAGGCGAAACTGAGCCGAGTCTAATCGTGCCTGCCCGCGGTCCAACCCCGGGTTGCCAACTTTTCTGATGCGAAACTTTTCGGTGAACTCTCCAATGTGGTCGCCATTGTGTCATTCCACCGATTCAGGAAACCGAATAACGATATGACTGCTACCACTTCGGTGACTTGTCTCGCTGTGAAGTGCTCAGACAATGTGGTCATATGTTGGGGTTCCACGGCGTTTGGAACCATGCCAGCATGCACAGCAACACGAAGAGCCGCTCTTTCCCGGTCGGTAAACAGCTTGCTGGTCTCAAAGTCAAAGACCGCTTGTATTTTTTCGGCGCTGATATCATTTCTTTCCGCCGAGTGGGCAGTGTGCGCCTGGCAATAACGGCTGCCCGCGGCATTGCTGGCAGCAAATGCGATCAGCTGCTTTAGTCCCGGTTCCAATTCACCGCCGCCGAGTATCGTGTGTCCCAATCCACCAAATGCCTGCATCAGTTCCGGCCAGTGCGCCATAGTGAGCATGGATGTCGGCACAAATCCCATCGATGCCTCAACCGCTTGAAAAAATGGCTCTAACTCTGTCAACTCCTCACGGGTTCTGGGGGTAATATGTGTCATCGCTGGCTCCGCCATCCAAGAAAGGATAAGAATAGATGTTTTATCAGAACCTCAGCACTTTGCGGCTCAGGGATTGGTGTCTCGGCATAGTTAAAGTTTTGAGGACCAACCATACCCGAGGCCCTTGCTGCCAATAGCCACTGCCGATTGACTGCCATTGTGTTACTCCTCACGCTAGGTGAATTAGTGGATACCAGAGAGTCATAGGGATTAACTCACTTCTGCGCGAATGCCGGCAATAATTCGGCACGCGTTTTTGGTAAACAGGGTTTCCGATGAGAATGAATCAATGAGTTCCTGTACGTCCGGCGGAATAGCTTCGCCTTTTAATGAGGGCCCCTGATCTGTACTAGCCGCACCTACCAGCAGGACTCCCATGGTTTTTACCAGCTCACTTGCCTGCGCATTAGTCATATTGAGTATGGGTGCAGTTCGCTCCGCAATATGGTCGACCCGTTCAATAAAGGCACGCTTCGACTCGATCAAACTTTCAATAGCGACATTGTGTTCAATCACATGTTCCAGTCGAGTCAACAGCGGAATGAAGCTCCCATCGGCCATAGCTGTGGCATACAACGCGCTGGCATAAGCATGATCCGCCATATCGGCGCTCAATTGGTCAATGAAAATTTGGCTCCACCGGACCAAACTACGGGTATGCAACGTTAAAAAGACTTCCTCTCTCGTTTTGAAATACAAGTACAGCGTACCCTTAACGACACCGGCCAATCTCGCAAGGCTCGCCATTGAGAAAGCCTCGTAGCCTACTTCATGAAAGTGTTTCTCCGCCGCATCCAGGATCTGCATGCGGCGGAAATG
The DNA here is from genome assembly GCA_036961445.1 of Halioglobus sp. Lineage (GTDB taxonomy): Bacteria > Pseudomonadota > Gammaproteobacteria > Pseudomonadales > Halieaceae > JBALVO01. The sequence goes on along the minus strand of JBALVO010000056.1, from coordinate 10,225 downwards.
TTTTTGTTCTTGAGTTCGCGCGCGACGCCGCATAGTCGTTTGCTCTTTATGCACGGTAGATGCCTCTTACAACGACACAGAAAATACTATTAGCGCGTACCAGGGATCGGCGTTCATCGCTTGATGTTTGAGCGGATACTTTTTTCAGATGCGTCGCCATAGGGAGGCAATAGCCCCGCCAGCTTAGCGACATTGAATTTCCTGGTTTGTCGATAAACAGCCTTTGCGTGACTGAAGGTCTTGAAACCTTCGATACCATGGTAAGCACCCATCCCACTGGGACCAATCCCGCCAAATGGTAGATCTTTTTGCAGCATATGAAACATGACGTCGTTAATGCAAACGCCGCCAGACGTAGTGCCCGTGAGAAATCGCTTCTCTTCCGCCTTGTCGTTGCCAAAATAATATGCCGCAAGCGGGCGTGGCTTACTATTGATATACGAAATTGTTTCCTCGAAGGTCTTGTAGGTTTTGATGGGTAACAAAGGACCAAACATTTCATCCTGCATACACAACGCCTCATCATCTGGATTGATGATCAAAGTAGGCGGAATTTTTTGGACCGGATTAGACTCAAAATTTTCGTTAGCAGGATTTATTGCGACCGTTTTGATAGCCCGTTCATGCGCATCCGCTAAATAGCCAGTCAAACGCTGATAGTGCCGGTCATTTACAACCGCCGTGTATTGTTCATTGTTCAACAAGCTCGGATACATTGCTTCCACGGCGATTGTTGCCTGATGAATCACCTCGTCCAACTGCTCCTCAGGCACCATTAGATAATCAGGCGCGATGCAGACCTGGCCCGCATTCAGTAATTTTCCCACCATAATGCGCTGCACCGCTTGCGCCAGGTCCGCGCCACGTGAAATGACCACGGGCGACTTTCCGCCCAGCTCTAGCGTTACCGGAACCAGGTTATGAGCGGCAGCACCCATGATATGACGCGCGATACTTGTTGCACCGGTAAAAATCATGTGGTCAAACGCCAGGGAAGAAAAAGCCTGCCCGACTTCGGGTCCACCTGCAAAGACTGCAAGTTCCACTGGGTCAAACGCCTCAGTTACTATATCTGAGATCACCGCAGAGGTCGCTGGCGTGAATTCGGATGGCTTGATCATCGCTCGATTCCCCGCAGCGAGTACGCTTGCAAGAGGCTCAAACACCATCCCCAGTGGAAAGTTCCAAGGTGCAAGAACACCGACAACCCCCTTGGGTTGATATTCAATAGACGACCTACCGCCGAGTAGATTCAGAGGAAACATGGAAGGCCGCTTTTCTCTTTTCATCCAGGTCTTGAGATGTTGACGACTGTGCTTGAGGCAACCTATAGACCCACTGACATCCGTCATGAGATTGACCTGCCTTGGCCTACAGCCAAAATCCTCATTCATCGCCTCGCTGATGGTTTCGGAATGCCTTACCAAAGCATCAATTGCACGATCAAGTCGATCAATTCGAGTACTAGCCGGCACCGCACCCTCGCTCAAATAACTGTTACGTTGCGCCTCTAACGCGACCTGCATGCTGACCTTTGTATCCGCACTTATCGTATTGTTTTGGGGGGCATTCATCTATTTCTCCAATTTATCTATAACTGACCGGTGGTCATTAAACAACTGACCACCCGCTATTGCAAGTTTTTTTGGACTTCGATGAAATGCAGGACGGATAAAAGGCGTGTTGTGAGCTGAATTTCTGCCGCTGGTGTTACTCCTGAACCTCTGCCCAGCGAATTACTAAGTCATCAACAGAATCATTCTGCTCGTTGTTGAGCCCAGGTTCGGTCTCGGCTAACAGTGATGCCTTTGTCCGCAAGCAGATCTTCGATAATGGTCCGGCACACCGGCGGTAGCTGAGATTAAAATGACTTAATTTGGCAGTACCTGTTATAGGGTTGATTATTTTTGCCCTATACTTACCAGTTGCGACTGTGATCAAGGACTAACTTTAACTATGTCAAACTGTAGCCTGATAGACCATAAAGGGGTGACTCGACAACCGATGTCCCGGCTGTACACGCTGACCGCGCTTTTGGGCATACTCATGTTCGCTCCCGTCACCCGTGCGGTCGAGGTATTGACGGTACATGAACTGGTATCCCACTGTGCGCTGATGAAGACTGAGCCCACGGGAGCTGATGCGCAATACTGCATTCGCTATGTGCAGGGCTTTATTGATGGAGCGGTAGCGACAGATGTTCGGGTGATGATCAATACCGAAGTCGGGGCCAATCGCGAGGAGTCGTACTCCGACCGGGCAAAACGAACAAGAGCGCCTAGCCGATCTGATCAGTTCCGCGCAGCGAAGCTGGCCGAGTTCTGCCTGGGTGACCCGTTGCCATTGCGCGAGGTGGTCGATCAGGTGGTAGCGGACCTGGTTCGGCTGGATGTCGAAGGCAGTGAGGACTCTCCGGCCAGGAAATCTGTATACCAATCCCTGCGTAAACACTACCCCTGCGCCAGTGAATAGCCCCTACACACAACGTGGTGCAGCCAGCGCCGTGCAGCTTGTCGGCCTGCTGTTGACGCTACTGGTCAGCTGGGTACTGTGGTCTGGCATCTACAAACCAATACTGTTATGGCTGGGCCTGTTTTCCTGCCTGTTAAGCGTCTGGCTTGCGGAGAGATTAGGTTTTTTCCAGCACGCCCTGCCACTGAGGGTGCTGCTGCGACTGCCTGCCTATTGGTGGTGGCTGCTGGGTGAAGTGATAAAATCCAGCCTAGTAGTTGCGCGACTGGTTCTGAGCCCATCGCTGCCCATCAGCCCCACCATGGTCGAGTTAAGGACCACCGAGGCGAGCGATGTCGGCAAGGTGATTCTGGGCAATTCGATTACCCTCTCCCCGGGCACAGTCACTATAGATGTACATGAAAACCGATTGCTGGTGCATTGCCTGACCCGCGAAAGCGCGCTCGACCTGATGAAACATGAAGCACAGCGGCGCACCAGCCGTCTGGGGATTGACTAACATGTACCTGGTTGTATCACTCGCCATCCTTGTAACCATGGTGCTAGCCCTGGTTCGCGCACTGCGGGGACCCACCGTTTACGACCGGGTGCTGGCGGTAAACATGTTCGGCACAAAAACTGCCCTGCTGTTGTCAGTAATCGCTTTCCTGTTTGGCCGGCCCGACTTTCTTGACCTCGCCCTGGCCTACGCGCTCATCAATCTCGTGGGCGTACTGGCGGTACTGGAATTCATCCAGAACAATGCCCGCAGCACCGGGGAGCATGGGCATGATTGAGCTGGCGCTGGACGTTCTTAGTTGGGTGCTGCTTTGCCTCGGCGGGGGCTTCGTGCTTATCGGCGGCATCGGCGCCTTGCGCCTGCCCGGATTCTATACCCGCCTGCATGCGGCCAGCCTCACCGACACCATGGCTACCATCCTTATTTTCACCGGCATTATGTTACAGGCGGGGCTTTCCCTGGCGGCACTGAAGCTTCTGGCGATCATGTTGTTCCTGCTGCTTACCGGCCCGACCGCGAGCTATGCCCTGGCCAACGCGGCGCTGCAATCGGGGCTGAAGCCTGAAGCCGATTCACTGGGCGAAGATCCCGTGGGGAATGCCAGATGATCACTGTGTTTGCCTTATTCCTGCTTTCACTGCTGGTGGTTACAGCGCTGGCGATTGTGCGTACCGAGAATCTGTTTGTTGCGGTGATGCTCACATCCATATTCAGTCTGTTGATGGCGGCCAACTTTTTTATTCTGGATGCCGCGGATGTTGCGCTGACAGAAGCGGCCGTGGGCGCGGGTGTGACGACCGTGATTTTCCTGGGAGCACTGGCACTCACCGCGGAGCGAGAAAAGTATGCCGCCGCGGGAAGCCGGGTCGCCGTTGTGGTGGTGGCAATACTCGCTGCACTCATAATCTACGCCACCTTCGACAAACCGCGATTGGGAGACCCCAATGCACCGGTGCATCAGCACCTCGCCCCCTGGTATCTGGAAAAAACACCAGAACTTGTCGATATACCTAATGTAGTCACCGCAGTACTCGCTACCTTCCGCGGCTACGATACCCTGGGCGAAGTGTTTGTGGTGTTCGCCGCCTGCATCGGGGTGTTGTTTATCCTCGGCGTTCATCCTGAAAACACGACAACCCAGAGTGCGCCGATCAATGCCGGCCTCAAGCACCACCTCATTCCTCAGGTGGTAGGAAGGCTGTTGATACCCTTTATCATCTTATTTGGCCTGTACGTGCAATTCCACGGGGAGTACGGCCCGGGGGGTGGCTTCCAGGCCGGCGCCCTGGTTGCCACTGGTGTCATTCTCTATGCCCTGCTGGAGGGTGAGGCGGCGGCCTTGAAGGCTGTACCTCAGTCTGTGCTGCTGGGACTGGTGATCGGCGGTGCCTGCCTGTATGGCGGAGTGGGCCTGCTGTGTATCCTCCTGGGCGGCAACTTTCTCGACTACTCAGTGCTGGCCAGCGATCCCGTGACCGGTCAGCAAGTGGGCATCCTGGTCATTGAAGCTGGGGTCGGAATGGCGGTATGCGGTGCGCTGTTGACTATCTTTCACGCGTTTGCGGCAAGGACAATTCGCACATGAGCCTGCTGGAATTACTCGGCTACTTCAATTACTGGGTATTTGCCATTGTGCTGTCGGTTGGCCTCTATACGGTGATCGCCAAGGTCAATCTGGTGAAGAAGCTGATCGGCCTATCGATCTTCCAGTCTGCGGTGTTCCTTATGTACATCACCATGGACAAGGTGGAAGGCGGCACCGCCCCCATTATTCAGGCCGGTGTGGAGAATCAGATATTCTCCAACCCCCTGCCCCAGGTCCTGATATTGACCGCTATCGTCGTGGGGGTATCAACTCTGTCCCTGGGTCTGGCCATAGTGGTGCGAATCAACGAATCCTACGGCACCATCGAAGAAAACGAGATTCTGGACGCGGACTGACCCATGGACCTGACACCGCATTTGCCTGCCCTACAGGTTATCGTGCCGATGCTGGCAGCGCCGCTAATCCTGCTGCTGCAACCGCGCGGTCTGGCGTGGGCCGGCGCCACGCTGGTGGCCATTCTCAGCTTCTTTATCGCGCTGACTATGGCGGTGGCCGTGTCGCAAGGAGCGCACGTTGATTACCAGATGGGCGGTTGGTCTCCCCCTTACGGCATTGAACTGTTCGTTGGTGCCTTCGGTGCACTGGTGCTGGTCATCGTCACAGGCGCAGCGGCGCTGTCCCTGCTTGCCGCACGCGCCAGCGTAGATAGCCAGATTGAGCTGGAGCGCCAGCCACTTTTCTACTCTGCCTGGCTATTGGTGTTGGCAGGACTAGTGGGCATCGTGGTCTCGGCTGACGCCTTCAACATTTTCGTATTCATGGAGATTTCGTCCCTGGCCAGCTATGTGCTAATTGCGGGAGGACCAGACCGACGCGCACTGCCTGCGGTATTCAAATACCTGATCATGGGCACGATCGGCGCTACCTTTTATCTCATTGGCATCGGCCTGGTCTACATGATGACCGGCACCCTCAACCTGGCCGACATGGAAGCGCGCATTGGCGGTGTCACAGATATCAATCCCATTCTGGTGGCTGCCGGTTTCATTACCATCGGGCTGGCACTGAAAGCGGCGGTATTTCCTCTGCATGTGTGGCTCCCCAACACCTATACCCATGCGCCCCACATGGTCACTGTGTTTCTGGCCGCCTGTGCAACCAAAGTGGCAATCTACGTACTGATCCGCTTTGATTTTTTCGTGTTCCAGGCAAACCTGCCAGGGCATCAGCTACAATTTTCCCAATTCCTGATGCCTCTGGCCCTACTGGGCATTCTGGTCGCTTCGGCCGTCGCCATGTTCGAGGGCCACCTGAAACGCCTATTGGCCACCTCCTCAGTCGCGCAAATAGGCTACATAATGCTGGGCGCCAGCTTCGTCACCGAGGCTGGACTGGTTGCCTCAGCTGCCCATCTGTTCAACCACGCGCTGGCCAAGGGAGGCCTATTCCTCGCGGTCGCATGCCTGGCTTACCAGTACCGGGATCTGCGACTTGAGCAGTTGGCCGGTGCCGCCAGGACCATGCCATACACCGCCGCCGCCATGGTGATCTGTGGCTTCAGCCTCATCGGCATTCCGGGCACCGCAGGCTTTATCAGCAAGTGGCTGCTGATCAGCGCCGCTATGGACGAAGGGCGTTTCGCCTGGATGCTGGTGGCGGTAATCCTGATCAGCTCACTGATGGCGCTGGTTTATGTGTGGCGTATTGTTGAGACGCTTTACTTCAAGCCAGCTCTGGTCGAACCGCAAAGCCCAAGAGAAGCACCCGCGCTGCTGTTGCTGGTGACCTGGACCGTAGCGCTGGCGAATATTGGCTTCGGCCTGTTTCCCCAATTCCCGCTGTCACTTTCAACCGCCGCAGCGAAGCTGCTGCTGGGGCATACCCTGTGAATGCCGAAACCGCAATCCTGGTTGCCCTGGTCCTGCCTCTTGTCATTGCAGCTGGCATCGTCCTGGCGGGACGGTTGTCTGACAACCTGCGAGAGACCGTCACTCTGGTCGGCGCATCCGGGCTGGCCTGGGTGGTTTGGGGGTTGCTGCCCGAGCTCTACGCTGGGCAGCGACCCGAACTGAGCTTTGGCGAGATACTTCCGGGGCTGTCCATCGCCTTCCGGGTTGAGCCACTGGGAATGTTATTTGCTGCCCTCGCCTCGGGGCTGTGGATTATCAACTCGGTCTACTCCATCGGCTATATGCGCGGCAACCAGGAGAAAAAGCAAACCCGTTTCTATACCTGCTTTGCCCTGGCGCTGGCTGCGACCATGGGCGTCGCCTTCGCGGGAAACCTGTTCACCCTCTTCCTGTTCTACGAATTGCTTACGCTATCCACCTACCCGCTGGTTTCCCACAAGGGAGATGAAGCCACTGTCAAATCCGCCCGGGTGTACCTGGGAATACTGCTGTGTACCTCGATAGGGCTGTTCCTGCCCGCGATCATCTGGACCTATCATGTTGCAGGCAGCCTTGAATTTACACCCGGCGGCATCCTCGAGGGCAAGATAGCGGGCGCAGATGTGGGTCTGTTGCTGGCACTGTTTGTGTTCGGGGTTGGCAAGGCGGCGGTAATGCCCGTACACCGATGGCTGCCGGCAGCTATGGTTGCGCCCACCCCGGTGAGTGCGCTGCTGCACGCGGTGGCGGTGGTCAAGGCGGGCGTCTTTACCATCACCAAGGTCATCGTCTATATCTTCGGCGTCGACTTCCTGTTCAGCACACCAAGTTCAGCCTGGCTGGCATATGCGGCATCCTTCACCATCATTGCTGCCAGCCTGGTGGCATTGCGTCAGCAGAATCTGAAGCGGCTGCTGGCTTACTCCACCGTGGCCCAGCTCTCCTACGTGGTGTTGGCCGCAGCCGTTCTCAAGCCACTGGCGGAAATCGGCGCCGCCATTCACATGGTGGCGCACGCCTTTGGCAAGATCACCCTGTTTTTCGCGGCCGGGGCCATTTACACAGCCGCGAAGAAGACCGAGCTGCATCAACTACGAGGTATAGGTCGCAGGATGCCCTGGACTATGGGGGCGTTCACCGTTGGCGCTCTAAGCATGATCGGGGTGCCTCCAACAGCGGGCTTTGTGTCCAAGTGGTATATCCTGGCAGGTTCTCTCCAGGCTGAGAACCTGCTGGCCGTCTTCACAATCATCGGCAGCACCGTACTCAATGCGGCATACTTCCTACCGATTATCTTCATGGCCTGGTTCGAACGTGAGCCGGAAGGAGCCAGGGCGCACGGAGAGGCACCGCCTCTAATCGTACTTGCAGTAGTCGCCACCGCGCTGCTGACTTTGGGTTTCTTCTTCTTTAATAGTTCGGTGATTGAGCTGGAAAAACAACTGGTGCAGGGCATGGCGCAATGAATGATTCAGATAGCGGACACTGGTTGACGCGACCGCGCACCATCCGCAGACTCTGGTGGGGGTTTTCGATTGTGCTCGCCCTCACGGTAGCCGCGCAGCTGGGTATCTACGTCAAGGGCTATTTTACTGTCGACGGCTGGTTTGGCTTCGGTGCTATCTACGGTTTCTTCAGCTGCGTGCTGATGGTGCTGCTCGCCAAGGTTCTCGGTGTCGTTCTGAAACGACCTCGTCAGTACTACCCGGAGCACCGCGACGATGTTTGAGCTGATGTCGCCGGCGCTGATTATGATATTGGCCGCCCTGGCCATCGGGCTGCTGCGCGGTCACGCGCGCACAGCCGTCATACTACTGGCGCCGCTGCTAACTTTGTGGGCGATCTGGCAGGTACCCGACGGGGTGCAGGACACCCTCAGGTTCCTCTCCTACAACATCGAACCAGTCGAGGGCAGCGCACTGCGACGGTTGTTCGCCACTGTGTTCGCCTTGATGGCGTTCGTGGGCGCACTCTATGCCTTCCGTATTGCCCGGTGGTACGAGTTGGCCGCTGCCTACGCTTATGCGGCAGGCGCCATCGGCGTGAGTTTCGCCGGCGACCTGATTACCCTGTTCGTATACTGGGAGCTAATGGCTCTGTTCTCCACGGTCGTGGTCTGGTGCGGTGGCACAGCGGCCTCGCGCGCCGCTGGAATTCGCTATGCCATCCTGCACCTGCTGGGAGGCATCGTGCTCAAGGTGGGCATCGAGGGTGTTGTCGTCAGTACCGGTTCCATCCAGATTACTCCGATGCTGGCGCACGACTTCTATAGCTGGATGATTTTATGCGGCATTCTGATTAACGCTGCGGCGCCGCCTCTTTCTGCCTGGCTGGCAGATGCGTACCCGGAATCCAGCCCCACGGGATCTGTATTTTTATCCGCCTTCACTACCAAGACCGCGGTGCTGGCATTGATTCTGCTGTTCCCGGGAGAACCCGTGCTGATCGGGGTCGGCCTGTTCATGGTGATGTACGGGATTATCTTCGCCCTGTTGGAGAACGATATCCGGCGAATACTTGCCTATTCTGTCGTCAACCAGGTCGGTTTCATGGTCTGTGCCGTAGGTATCGGCACGCAATTGGCGCTCAACGGTGCAGCGGCACACGCTTTTGCGCACATTATTTACAAGGCACTGCTGTTCATGAGCGCGGGGGTCGTCATCTACCGCACAGGCAAGAACAAGTGCACCGATCTGGGCGGGCTATTTCGGACAATGCCACTGACCACGGTGTGTTGCATCGTGGGCGCACTGTCCATCTCAAGCTTCCCTCTGACCTCCGGGTTCACCACCAAGACTCTCATTTCCCAGGCAGCTGCAGACCAGGGTCTGACATGGGTCTACATGCTACTTACGGCAGCATCTGCGGGGGTGTTTCTGCACGCCGGCATCAAATTTCCATGGTTCGTGTTTTTCCAGCGAGATTCTGGTCTGCGCCCCAAGGATGCACCCTGGAACATGGCACTGGCTATGCTGCTGTTCGCCGGCCTGTGCATACTGCTGGGCGTGTTTCCGCAGTGGCTGTATGCGCTGCTACCCTATCCTTTGGACTACCAACCCTACACCGCAGGCAAGGTACTTTTCTACCTGCAGTTGTTGCTGTTCTCGGGCCTCGCGTTCTTCCTGCTGCTGCCACTCATGAAACGCACAGACACAGTCAGCCTCGATATCGACTGGGTGTGGCGGCGCGGATTGCCGTCTGCAGCCAACGCCCTGGCCAAGCTGACCAGACCACTTCAGGGCTTCATCCGCAGCGCCCTGAAGACTGGCCAGGCATTTCTGGTGCGTCTATCGGTACGCTACCTGGGACAACCACACACGGCAGACCGTGAAGAGCGCGGCTTGTTTGCACGCTCCTGGCCTATCGGCACCACGGGCCTGTGGATAGCAATTCTACTTTCTACTTACGTGCTCGTTTATTACGTCTAAAGGGTTTTGCGTAGTTAAAAATCAGAAACGAAAAAAGCGCTCGACTCGCCTCAGGGCAGCTGCGCAAGTCCACTCGCCGAACGCACTGACTCTGAGGTTCCGATAGTCATTGGCGGATACCAGAGGCCTGCCAACATTGATTAGATTGTGGACAGTCGCAAAAATAAAGCGGTGCTGCCGGATCTATCAGTCCTTTTATCCCCTAAAACGTGAGACGATGGCCCCAGCTATTATCAATGAAACACCACGGAACTGTTTATGAATATTCTTCAATCACTGCTGACAAGCCCATTTCTTTGGCTTGCCGTTGTTGCCCTTTATACCCTTAAGAAAGGCATCCATTTTGTACCCCAAAACCGTGGTTATGTTATCTATACCCTCGGCAAATACG
>JBALVO010000055.1:12101-23472 GCA_036961445.1 Halioglobus sp. | reverse complement strand
GCACCGGTGCGGGCGAACTCCATCTCCAGCACGCTGTACTTCTGGTTGTTGAAAATCACCACGGTTATATCCAGGTTTTCACGCGCCATGGTCCACAGAGACTGTATGGTGTACATGGCGCTGCCATCTCCTTCCAGGCACACAACCTTGCGTCCTGGACTGGCGATCGCAGCACCCACCGACGCAGGCAGACCCCAACCAATACTGCCGCCGGTAAGATTCAGCCAATCGTGGGCCTTGGAGGTAGCCGTTAAGGGAAAAAGAGAAAACCCGGCAGTAATCGATTCATCAACGACCACAGCATTTTCCGGCAGTAAGTGAGCGATACTCAGCGCAGCGTTATTAACATCCAGTGGCCCCGATGGTAAGTCAGGTATGGCCAGAGGATGCACATCCGGCTCAACATCTACGGCGTTGAGTTTTTCCAGCAAGTCTTCCAGTACCTGGTCTATGTCATCGTTGGGACCGGCCAATAAAAATTCATCACAGCCAGATGGAGAAATAGCGCTGGGGACATCGGGATAAGCGAAGAAGGAAACCGGGGCTGGTGCGCCAAGCAGTATGAGGTGGTCAAGATCTTTAAGATGGTCGATCGCCAATTCCGCCAGATAGGGTAAGCGATCTATTACCGCTGTATCCGCGCCGCGTGCCACGCGAGCCGGGAAAACCTCAGTACATACACGAGCGCCACAGGCTTTACCGATACGACTCAGCATCAAGCCGCGCTGGCTGCCTATCTCCCGACCGCCAATCATGATCATACAGTTCTTGCCAGATTGCAGTTTAGCCACGGCCTCATCGACCTGACTGCTGGCCACCGCCGCAGGGGCGGCCACAGCTACAGCACCCTCGGCGCCGTTGGGGTTATCGCTCCAGGACACATCCGCTGGCAACATCAAGGTAGCAACCTGGCCGATACCTGCCTGGCGCACTGCCTCTGCGGCGTCACGGGCGATCTCTTGTGACGTTTTTGAGGTATACACCCAGTGGGAAACAGTGCGGGCAATGCCTTCGATGTCCGCGGTTAACGGCGCATCGTACTGCAGATGGTAGGTTGCATGATCGCCCACGATATTGACCATGGGCACGTTGCCTTTTTTTGCGTTGTGTATATTGGCCAGAGAATTGCCCAGACCCGGCCCCAGGTGCAACAAGGTAGAGGCCGGCTTGCGCGCCATGCGCGCATAGCCATCTGCCGCGCCGCTGAGCACGCCCTCAAACAGGCAAAGTACACAACGCATGCCCTCCACCTCATCCAGGGCTGCAACAAAATGCATTTCAGACGTACCCGGATTTGTAAAACAGACCTCAATATCATTGTTGATCAAGGTGGTTAACAAGCTCTCTGCGCCGTTCATAGGCTATTACTCCTGTGCTGTTTGCTCTATGTGTCAGGGGGATCGATTGTAGGCACCGAAGCAAGCAGGGCCCGGGTATAGGGGTGCTGCGGTGCCGTCAGTATCTGCTCGGCACTACCCTGTTCCACTATTTTGCCCGACTGCATAACACCGACGTGGTGAGCCAGACTAGGGACAATAGACAAATCGTGCGTAATAAATAAATACGATACTCCAAACTCGCGCTGCAGTTCCTGCAATAGATCCAGCACCTCGGCGCGAATAGATACATCCAGGGCACTGGTAGGTTCATCGCAAATAATAAGCTCGGGCTCTACCGCCAGCGCGCGAGCGATAGCAATACGCTGTAACTGACCGCCGGAGAATTCGTGGGGATAACGTTGCCTGTACTCAGGGCCCAACTGCACCCGGTTGAGCAACTGATCAATACGTTGCTCACGTTCGACAAGTGACAAACCCAGGCCCAGGCTCACCATGCCCTCGGAAATAATTTCGCCTACCGTAAGCCGCGGATTCATTGAGGAAAATGGGTTCTGGAAAATAACCTGAATTTTTTTACGATAAGGCAACATCTGGCGCCGCGGCAGCGCATGTATAAACTCACCTTTAAAGCTTATCTGACCACCGGCAATCTCATCCAGGTTGAGGATGGCGCGGCCCAGCGTCGATTTACCGCTGCCAGACTCACCCACTAACGCATAAGTCTCACCACGGCCAATAGTCAATGACACACCATCCACGGCACGGGTGTAATCAACGACCCGCTGCAACACACCCTGGCGAATAGGAAAATGTACTTTTACATCGTCGATACGCAGCAACGGCTCTTCTACGGCCTTGCTCTGGAAATGAGTCAGATCCGGTAAAGCGTCAATAAGGCGTTTGCTGTATTCCTGCTGCGGATTGTGGAAAAAATCGTCGACTGCCGCCTGCTCTATGATTTCACCGTGGTACATCACCGCAACTTCATCCGCAGTGTTGCGCACTACACCCATGTCATGAGTAATTAGCAATACTGCCAGTTGGCGGGATCGAGTGAGTTCACGAATCAGCTCCAGCACTTGTTCCTGTATGGTCACATCCAGCGCAGTGGTGGGTTCGTCAGCAATCAACACCTCCGGTTCGCAGGCCAGTGCCATGGCAATCATTACACGTTGCTGTTGCCCACCCGACATCTGGTGCGGATAAAAATTATAGCGAACCTCAGGGTCCGGAATACCCACTTCAGTATACAATTGCACCACGCGCTTGCGCAGAGCGTCTCCACGCAGTGTGGTATGCAAACGCAGTGTTTCGGCGACCTGCTGCCCCGTGCTTTGCACCGGATTGAGCGCGGTCATAGCATTTTGGAATATCATCGCCACACGACGACCACGCACTGCCTGCATGCGCGATTCAGACAGCTCGAACAAATCCTGACCGTCGATCTCGACAGTACCCTGAGTGATAACCAGCGCGTCGGGTAACAAGCGCATGGCGGCCATAGAGGTCACCGACTTGCCACTACCGGACTCACCCACAAGCGAAAACACTTTACCGGCCTTCAAGTCAAAACTAACACCCTTGAGTATTTCTTCACCCGAGTTGGCGACCTTCACTTTGAGGTCACGTACTTTCATACGAATGTCGGATTGCTGCGTCATGCCTCAGACCTCCGCATACTGGTACGCGGATCAAATGCGTCACGCACCAGGTCCGAGAACAGATTTGCGGCCAGTACCAGCACAAACATAAAAAAGAATGCGCCACTGAGCGTCCACCAAATAGCAGGCTCCCGGGACAGCTCTGACCGGGCGCCATTAATCATGTTGCCCCAGCTACCCATAGAGGGGTCGATACCCACTCCGATATACGACAATACTGCTTCTGCCAATACCAGAGCGCTGAAATCCAGAACGAACGTAATAAGAATGATATGCACCACATTGGGCAGAATATGACGTCCCAGAATACGGCTGTGACTAACCCCGAATGCGTGGGCCGCCTGCACATAACCCAATTGACTGATCTTCAAGGTCTCCGCTCGGATCAATCGACAAAGGGTGGACCAACTGGTTACCCCCAAAATGAAACACAGCGCGATAAAACGGGCGTCAGCCTTTTCCATACCAATTGAGAAAAAATCGGGATTCAGGTCGATATATACCTGAAACAACAGTACCGATGCGGCAATCAGCAAAATACCGGGAATGGAGCTCAGCGTGGTGTACAAATACTGCACCACATCATCGACCCAACCCTTAAAATAACCCGCCATTACGCCCAAAGTAACGGCAATGGGCAACATTATTAGCGTAGACAAAGTGCCCAGTAATACGCCGGTGCGGATACCTTTAACACTCTGGAATGCGACATCGGTGCCGCCCAGGTCAGTACCCAATACGTGATAGTAATGGCTGATGCTAACCAGCCAAACCCCAAAACAGATAATAACTGTCTGCATCCCCCAGGACGCATGCCAGGGATTGCTGCTGCCACGCAACAAGAACCACTGCAACCCCACTATCAACAACGAAGCCAATAAACCCCACGCCAGGCCGGCGACCGACTTGGCCAGCACGTCGGCCCATTTGTCCGCGGGGTCCGTTAAGTGCATGCCCGCGTGCTCCAACGGCGGATAATCACGCACGGTTGCGCCAAATTCATCCTTCATGTTCTTTTTCTCAAAGGACTTCAAGGCGAAAGGTGCGGAATAAGTCCGTTCGAAGCGATCACCCATACCCCCCATCATCACATCAAGCACGCTGGTAACCTTGTTGTCGTAAAACACTTCTGCAGATGCAATGCCTGCGGATGCATCCAGCGCGCGGCGAAAATGCAGGGAGTCAAGCAAGGCAATACCGACATAGGTAATGATCACCGTAAATGTGACCATGCCCAGACGTGAAGAAAAGACCTGCCCCCAACGCTCGCGTGTCTGCGGATCTCGTCGGAGATTATAAAAGAAAATAAACAGTGCGATGACCAAAAGGTAAATCAAGGCGTCGGACCACAATATCAGCGGTTTCATGCGCCTTACCTCAGCTCAAACGCACCCGGGGGTCAGCCCAGGTGTAAGAAATGTCGGTGAGAATCAAGCCGGCGATGTATAAAATTGAGCCAATGAACACCATACTGCGCACAATAGCGAAGTCCTGGGACTTAATGGCATCGAGCATGTAACTACCCAAACCCGGGATACCAAAAAATGACTCTATCAACAAGCTACCCATAAACAAGGACGGAATAAGTACGACTACACCAGTAAGGATTGGAATCATTGCATTCGGCAGTATGTGACGAAACAGGATAGCAATCTCACTGGCACCCTTGGCGCGGGCCGTGCGCACATAATCCTGGTTGGCTTCCTCCAGAAACAAGGTGCGATACCAACGTGCACCCGCACCAATACCGGCTACCACACCCACCAGCACCGGCAGGATCAGGAATTTCCAGGGTTGGCTGTCGGCATTAAACCCGGATATAGGCACCAGCCTCCAGGTCTTGGCCAGCAAGTACTGGCCTCCGATAATATAAAAGAGATAGGAAATTGACATGAGCGACACGAACAGAAATACCGCCCAACGATCCAGGCGAGTCGCGTGAAACATCACCACCATTAGCGCCACACAAATATTGACCCAGATACCGGTGATAAAAGTGGGCAACGCCACCGCCAGGCTGGGCCACATGCGTGTGGAAACATCGGTGGTAATATTACGACCACTTTCGGAACGGCCAAAATCAAAAGCAAATAGTCTGAGCGACTTGGTAAAGAAAATGGTATCGGTTACAGCCTCTATTCCGGCTACGTCAGCGTTAACAAACAGGGGTTTGTCATAGCCATTTTTCGCTTTCCAGGCCTCGATAGCCTCCGGGGTAACATACTTTTCTCCCAGCTGTGAGACGGCCATATCATCCGGAGAGTTAACCACGAAAAACAGGGCAAAAGTCAGCAGGTTTACGCCGATCAGTATGGGAATTGCGTATAACAATCGTCTTAGTATGTAGGCAAGCATCTATCAGTTCTCCTGCCGGCGGGCAGTCGCATTCTGACGGCGGCGATAGGCCACCACCCCTGGTAAGACCAGGCCAGATATTAAAAGAGCGCCTGCAAACAACGGCCAGGTCACCGGCTGGTTCCACTTCACCCGCATTGCGTGGCGTTTCTGATCATCTATGCGAATGTACTTCAGCATGGCCTTGGAGATACCATGCCGCTTGGTATTGAAGACCCAGCTATTATTGAGGTAAATATCCTTGGGGTAGTACGCATAGAGCCATACCGCATCCCGACGATAGAGCTCCACCATGCGTGCCACCAGATCATCGCGCTCCGCGCCTTGCGGCAACACTCGCACCGCGCGAAACAGCTCGTCAAATTCCTCGTTGGCATAGTTGGAATTATTGGCACCATCGCACTGGCATAGCAGCGGGCTTTCTGGACCATACAGCAGAAACAGGAAGTTCTCCGGGTCGGGATAATCTGCCAGCCAACCATGGGAGAAAATCTGGGTGTTGCCAGTCAATAATTTTTCCCGGGTACGATTCCAGTCAGCTGGGCGAAACTCCACCTGGACTCCAATCTCGGAGAAGACCCTGTCGATCCAATTCATCGATGTATTTCCAATGGCCTGGGACTGCACATCGATAAAGATTTTTAATGGTTCGCCAGTGCGCGCATCACGCCCGTTGGGATAACCCGCTTCTACCAATAGCTGTCTGGCATATTCGATAGACTTGCGTCGAGGCTCACCGTCTACCCAGTCATAGACATAGGGGTTCATCCCCGCCTCACCTTCCAGATAACCTGGAATACCAGGTGGAATTACATTGTGGGCGGCAATACCATTGCCCTTGTAGAAAATATTGATGAACTCTTCTGTATTGAAGGCAATTTGTAAGGCCTGGCGCAATTTCCGCTTATCCTCGGTATAACCACCGACCAGTGGGTCGCGCATATTGAAGCCGTAGTAATAAATACCCGGTTTCACATCCGGCGACATGGTGATGTCGTGATCAGCCAGGTCGCCCGACATCTCAACCCCGTCCGGGCCAACCACAAAAGCCTGGTCAAACACACGGTTGGTATTGCCGTGAACTTCCCCGGAACGGTCGTAATAGCCCTGCAAGAACTTGGTCCACAGAGGTAACACCTCCTTTTCCAGGCGAAATACGGCTCTGTCTATAAAGGGAATACGCTTACCTGCATCTGCCAACAATCCGGCTTCGCGGTCTCCTGGAGCTCCTTCGGTAGGGAAAAAATCCTCCCGGTAATTAGGATTGCGCTCCAACACGATTTCGGTATTCGGATCGTTCTTGATCATCATGAATGGGCCAGATCCCACTGGCCACCAATCAAGCGTAAGATTGCGATCGACGAATCCCGGGTTGTGATAGAAACGATCGACTTCAGGCGCAATCGGTGAGAAAAACTGCATGGCCAGCCAATAAACAAACTGTGGGTAGCGGCCCATAATCGTAATATTCAGGGTACGCTCATCCACGACTTCCAGCCCTGCCATGGGGTAATGGTCCAGGTTCAACCACCCGTCCCGGGGCACCTCGGCCAATTGATCTGAAAACTCTTTCATACCCACAATATACTGCGACATAAAGCTCAACATGGGCGAACCGTTTAGCGGATCCGCAAGTCGCTTAATCGCGTAGGCATAATCGTTGGCATGCACCAGGCGGTCACCCGATTGCGGAAAATCCGGAATCTGCTTGTACTGCGCGCCATCGGCTGGCGTGTCAAAGACATACAGGGGCTTACCTTGTGCATCGCGAGCAAAGGCAGGATGCGGTTGGTAATGCGCGGTATCGCGCAGACGCAGTGTGTAACGGCTGAACGCAACCGAGTCATCACCCTCCTCCAGCGTCTGACCATCTTCTCTCAGGTAGGTCACCATAGGCATCGATTCCAACGCCAGCGGCAACAACTCATAAGGGCGTTTGAGGAAGTGATACCCCAGCGGCGGCTCATAGATCTGCATGATTATGAGACTTTCGTCAGTGGCGTAAGAGATCGCCGGGTCGAGGTGCTTGGGTGGTGCAGGTGACATCACTGACTGATAGATCAGTTTCCCTTCTTTATCCGGTGCGTGCGGGTTGTTCCACGGTGAATCGCCGCAGGCGCTCAATGACAGGACAAGCGATCCCCACAGCAAAGCGGGTAACAAGCTTCGAGATAGCATTTTCATCAACAAATCGACAGGCTCTTATATTATATGGCACCAATAACGATACGCGTAAACTCGCGCGCAAGCATACCCTTCCTGCCCGACTGAGGCCAGCATAGCCGGCGAATATCAGCTAACAAAAGGGCATACGCCCGCGCGCAAATAGTCTCTATAATAGCCACTTGCCAACAGCAGCTAAATTTACTTTGGGCCCCACATTAATGACCACATCAGCCGCAGACACAGTAAGTCCCGCCATCGACAGCGAATTATTGGGACATCCCAGGGGCTTGTTTGTCTGTTTTGCCACTGAGATGTGGGAGCGTTTTTCTTTTTATGGAATGAAGTTCCTGCTGCTGCTTTACCTCACCAAATACCATTTATTTAGCGATATCAACGGGCTGGAGGTATTGGGGGGTTATGCAGCGCTGGTTTACGCTATGCCCGTTATAGGGGGCCTGCTGGCAGACCGCTACCTGGGTATGCGCAAAGCAGTGGTATTTGGCGGCATACTGCTGGCTCTGGGTCATCTGGGTATGGCACTGGAGGGTGAACAGGCGCGCAATGAGGGCGGTCAGGTCATTCGCGATGACAGTGCCTTGCAAGTGTTCTATTTTTCGCTGGCCCTGATCGTGATTGGCGTTGGTTTCCTCAAGCCCAATATCTCGACGATTGTTGGGCGTTTGTACACTCAGGATGACCCGCGCCGCGATGCCGGGTTTACCATCTTTTATATGGGCATCAACCTCGGTGCCTTTGTCGCCACGCTGCTGTGCGGCTACCTGGGCGAAACATTTGGTTGGCGCTACGGCTTTGGCGCTGCCGGCATTGGCATGGTAATCGGTCTGCTGACATTCCTGCACGGTCAAAAACATCTGCATGGACACGCCGAACCCGCAGACAGCGAACTACTGAAGCAAAAATCACCGTTAGGTGTCAGCAAAGAACTGACCATTTACCTATGCAGTCTAGTGGCCGTGGTGGCGGCGTGGCAGATGCTGCAGTTTCACGGGGCCGTGGGTACAGCGCTTAACGTACTTTCGGTGACGGTACTTATCGGGCTAGCCTGGTTCATCGGCACCAAGTGTGACCCGGTAGAACGCAGCCGCATGATAGTGTTGATCATACTTACCATGTCTACGGTTGTGTTCTGGGCACTGTTTGAGCAGGCATCTGCTTCCATGACGCTGTTTGCTGATCGCGTCATGGACCGCAATATACTGGGAATTCAATTGACCGCATCTCAGTTTGGCTCACTCAATGCACTGTTTATTTTCCTGTTTGCACCCTTATTCGCCTGGCTGTGGACGAGTCTGGGCCGTCGTGGGCTGGAGCCAAGCACCCCGGTAAAGTTTGCGCTGGGAATTGCACAGGCTGGATTGGGATTCGGCGCACTGGTAATCGGTGCCTCCATGCCCGGTGACGCCGGTCTGGTCGCCGGATACTGGATGGTACTGGCCTATTTGCTACACACTACTGGCGAGCTATGCCTATCACCGGTAGGACTGTCGGCAGTTACCAAACTGGCGGTACCCAGTGTCGTCGGCGTGATGATGGGCTCCTGGTTTCTAGCCACAGCGTATTCGGAGTTTGTCGCTGTACAATTGGCCAAAATGGCAGCCATCGAAACGGTGGATGGGGCAATGGCCGATATCACTAGCGCACTGGCCAGCTACACCCAATTATTTGGTAACCTGTTTTACGTCGGCTTGGCGTTCGCTGCCTTGTTATTGCTACTATCGCCACTGCTGAAAAAAATGATGCACGGAATCAATTAACCAACACACTGGAGCCAATAGATGGCCAAACGCAAACTCGATCTTATCGTATGGGGAGCAACCGGATTCACTGGCCAGTTGGTGGTGGAATACCTGGTGCAAACCTATGGTGTAGACAGCGAGCTTCACTGGGCCATAGCCGGGCGCAATAAGCAAAAGCTGGAGGAAGTCCGCGCCCTGTTCCTGGGCAAAGCAGACTATAAAAAACTGCCCATCATTATCGCCAACAGCGATGACGCCGATAGCCTGGCGACACTGGTCACGCAAACCAATGTGCTGTGCACTACTGTAGGCCCTTACGCCAAGTACGGTACACCACTGGTGCAGGCCTGTGCGGAGGCGGGTACCGATTACTGCGACTTGACCGGCGAAGTACAGTGGATGGCGCAGATAATTCCCGAATATCAGGCCACGGCACAGGCCAGCGGCGCGCGTATCGTGCATACCTGTGGATTCGATTCTATACCCTTCGACATGGGTAACTGGTACTTGCAACAAGCGATGCTGGAGCGCCATGGTGTTGCCGCGAGCCACGTAAAAACCAGGGTTGGCCGCAATAAGGGAGCCGCCAGCGGCGGCACCATCGCCAGCATGCTGCACCTGCTTGAAGAAGCAAAAAAAGATCCGTCAATTCGACGGATAGTCGCCGATCCATATGCGCTCTATCCGCCGGGGACGCCCGCTGGTACTGACGGCCCGGACCAACAGGGGCCTCGCTTCGATGCTGACTTCCATCAATGGACATCACCTTTCATTATGGCGCTGGTGAACACACGCGTCGTCAGGCGTAGCAATGCACTCCTGGGTTTCCCATGGGGCGAAGACTTCCGCTACGACGAGGCAGTACTGAACCGTTCAAGGTTCGAAGCGACCCGCAACAGCCTGGCGATGGGCGCCGGCATGGCTGCGCTGGCTATTGGCCCCACACGCAAGCTGGCACAGCGCCTGTTGCCCAAACCTGGAGAAGGTCCAACGCTAAAACAACGACAGGCTGGCTTTTATGAACTATTTTTCCACGGCATACATCCGCAAGATAGAACCAAGGATATGGTTGCCAAAGTCACCGGGGATATGGATCCTGGCTATGGTTCCACTTCCAAGATGCTTGGTGAAGCGGCGGTCTGCCTGGCGAAGGACAACCTGCCGGCAAAAGGCGGCATATGTACGCCAGCCTCCGCACTGAACGCAAAACTACTGGAACGATTGGTCAGCAATGCAGGCCTGACCTTCGAAATTATAGATCCCGCACCTTTCTGACGCGGCATCTGCAATCATTACCCTTGCGCTGAGCCAAATATTCACCAGACCGTGCACTGGTAAAGCGCCCTGAAACCCCGTACATTCTTGGCAGGGATATCATAAAACCAACAGGGGACATCGGGCGCGGGGTGAACAGATTCAACCTCACGTTTAACGGCGAAATACTGCCTGGCCGCAAGCCGGAGCGGGTGAAGCTCCGTTTTGGCAAAATGTTTGCAATCGATGATCCCGCTCGTCTCGAACGTTTCTTTTCCGGCGAAACCATTATCCTGCGCCGCAATCTTGACCGAAAAATCGCAGCAGACTACTTTCAAAAGCTCCGCCAATTGGGCGTCGTGGCCGTACTGGTCAAAATTACCGCAGAAGAAGCGGCAGCAGCGAGCGCTGCTGAGACAGCATCACCTCCCCCCCCAATCGAAGAAGCTAACAAGCCTAGTAGACCTGTTAAACGAGGCATGGACACTGAGATCCTGCAACGTCGGCCCGGACAGGTAGACCAGAGCTGGGCTGTGAGTAGCGCCGCGAGACGCGGTAGCGCAGCCATAAAGGTGAATCCAGAACAAGCCCGGCGCGAAGAAGCTGAACGCAAAGACGCTGAAGAAGCCGCCCGGCTGCAAGCCGAACAAGCCGCCCGGGAACAGGCACTGCGCGAAGAGGCGGAACGCCAAGCCGCTGAAGAAACCGCCAGGCTAGAAGCCGAACAAGCCGCCCGGGAGCAGGCACTGCGCGAAGAGGCGGAACGCCAAGCCGCTGAAGAAACCGCCAGGCTAGAAGCCGAACAAGCCGCCCGGGAGCAGGCACTGCGCGAAGAGGC
>JBALVO010000055.1:0-12001 GCA_036961445.1 Halioglobus sp. | reverse complement strand
GCGAAGAGGCGGAACGCCAAGCCGCTGAAGAAACCGCCAGGCTAGAAGCCGAACAGACCGCCCGGGAGCAGGCACGGCGTGAAGAAGCCAAACGCAAGGCCGCCGCGAAAGCCGCCAGAAAAAAGGCCGAGTTAGCAGAACAAAAACGCAAAAAAGCCGAAGAAAGGGCACAACTGAAGGCCCGGCGCGCGGAGGAAGCCGCAAGGTTAAAAGCCGAACAGGCTGCGCGGGAACAGGCATTGCGCGAAGAAGCGGAACGCAAGGCCGCTGAAGATGCCGCCAGGCTAGAAGCCGAACAAGCCGCCCGGGAGCAGGCACTGCGCGAAGAGGCGGAACGCCAAGCCGCTGAAGAAACCGCCAGGCTAGAAGCCGAACAAGCCGCCCGGGAACAGGCACTGCGCGAAGAGGCGGAACGCCAAGCCGCTGAAGAAGCCGCCAGGCTGCAAGCCGAACAGGCCGCCCGGGAGCAGGCACTGCGCGAAGAAGCCAAACGCAAAGCCGCCAGAAAAAAGGCCGAGTTAGCAGAACAGAAACGCAGAAAAGCCGAAGAAAGGGCACAACTGAAGGCCCAACGCGCGGAGGAAGCCGCCAGGGAAAAATCAGAACTGGCCAGGAAAAAGCGCATTGAGGCACAAGAGACAGCAAAGCTAGAAGCAGAACTAACGGAAAGAAAACGCCAAGCCACGGAGGAAGTCGCCAAACAACAGGCGATTCTTGATGAATTCAAACGCAAGGCGGCCGCCGAAGCTGCAAAACTACAAGCACTGCAGGAAGAGACGGCACGCAAAGCGGCACAGGAAATAGCCCAACACCAGGCCGAGCAGGAACGCAAAGAAGCTGAACGACTTGCCGTTGCGCAGCAAGAACGCAAGGAAAGAGCGCGCCGCCAGTTGCAGCAAGAATCTGAGCAGAAGCGATTGGTCGCGGCGCAAGACCAGCAGCGCAAGGCCGAAGAACACCGCAAAATCACCGAGCGCGAGGCGCAATTAGCAGCGGAAAAGGAAGCGCAAGCTGCACAGCGCAAGGCCATGGAAGAGCAGGCCGTAACGCGCGCTGCGGCGGAGCTAACGCAGCAACCCTCATTGAAATCTGCCAGGGCCAGAGTCAAAACCAATCTTGAACTTCCCAGGCGCAACATCGAGCGTGGGCAAGTTCCGCCAACGGCTACTCGCCGCAAACATCAAGCTGGCGAGCCCAACCTGTACAGCCTGCGCCCATTTCGCAACACGCCCGAGGTACGGTCCCGGGCGCAACGATCCAGAGCGCATATGCGTACCTCATTTATGACGGCGGCGCTGGCACTGGCCACCCTGATGATTCTGCTGGGCCGCTTTTGGAGTCTGGACGCACCGCAAGTCATAACCGGGGCCAGCACTGTGGCCATCAGCCCGAACACCGGACCCGTATTATTGGCAGGCAACCAGCTGCTACTGCACGACCGCTCCGGCATT
The DNA here is from genome assembly GCA_036961445.1 of Halioglobus sp. Classification (GTDB taxonomy): domain Bacteria; phylum Pseudomonadota; class Gammaproteobacteria; order Pseudomonadales; family Halieaceae; genus JBALVO01. The sequence goes on along the minus strand of JBALVO010000055.1, from coordinate 10,550 downwards.
GGTACTCGCACACTGCCCCTCGCTACCCTCGGGCTGTCCAGCTTGCAGGCACCGATGGTATTCGATACCAACGGCGAGTTGATCGCCCTGGGGAAACTAAAGACCGCTGCGAAGGACCCTGACCAGATTGAATCACTGCAACTACTGCGCTGCGACCTGGACGCAGCCACTTGCGACCTCTTTTCACAGCACCTGAGTGGCATCAACATTGCCGGCTTCGCCATGCATGAGTTGGATAGATCAATTTTCATAGCGGATGCCCACAACGGCCAGCTGGCGCACGCCAGTAGTGACGGAGTAGTACTGGCGCAAGTCTCAGCCCCAATACCTGAAAATCCGGTATTGCGCCTGGAATCCGGTTTGTTGTTTATGAACAGCGCCCTGGGCCCCGCAGTCAGCGTCTTCCGCTACGATGAGAAGGCCTTCGGCCAGCAGCTGGATGAGATTCTATTGTTACCCCCCGACGCTGTAACAGCAGAGCAATCCCGGGTAAAGGATTTCGTAAGAACCGCTAGTTTCTGGTGGGTGAGTATGTATAACCCGGAAACAAACAACGCCGCCTTATACCGCTTTGACGGGCAATGGAATTTCGTAGAACGCGCAGAATTACCACCGGGAACACAGCCACAGCAGCTGATCAGCTGGGGCCAAAAAACTCTGGTGCGCGACAACAGCCAACTGCCAGTCCAACGCTTCAATGCTAATGGCGCGCCGGAAGTTCCGCTGATTTCGGATCTCCTGGTAACGCTGGCAGACGAACAACATCGTGCCACCCTGGTACAGGGTGTCGCATGGCGAATCAGCGCAATACTGTGCGCTTTGGTCAGTGTAATCGGATTGTGCATAGGAATCGTTCAGCGGCTGCGTGGCCTGGTTTACAAATCCCACCGCGAGCGCGGTGCGACCCCGGTGGATGAATATGCCGAGGTGGTGCACTGGGTGGACCCAGCGCCTGATCGCATGATGCAATTGCGACGCACCGGCATCAGTTATGCGCTGATGGCACTGGCGCTGGTTTTGTTGGCGATCGGTCAGAGCGCCTCAGCATTACAACTGACCGCTTTGTTGCTGGGGCTTTGCGGCCCCGCTATCGCATTGCTGCTGGTAGCCAGAGGCTCCATAGGGCATATCGGTATTTTCCAGGAGCAATTATTGCTGGTAGATCACAACAATATGTACCACCTGGGCGCTGGACCCCGCATTGCGTATCGCGGCCCCTTTCTGCTACTCGATGATGTGGTGGTATTCACGGGCAGTCGTTCGCTGCCAGCATTTGCTGCCAGACAGCTGCACGGAGGGGTGACTCCCCTGGCAGAAGCGGGAATCAAGGTAGATCGCAACACATTACTGGTGAAACTCCTGCAGTGCAGGCACCCGATCGCCCAGGGAGCTGTTGCAACCGTGGTTTTATTAACCATCTCCTGCGCGTTATTGGGTCTACAAGGGATTTTTTGACGACCATTGAGCGGTGCGCAGGGCGACACGGGTTCACCCTATTGGATATACTGTCGCACAAGGACGGCTTTTGGCCGACCGCTACACCGGGAATAACAAAGGGGCTGCGGCCTGCATGAATAAGCAAGACCTGGAAAACACCCAATTATCCCAAGGTCCAAGGGTGTCGCTGTTTGTCACCTGCCTCGCTGACCTGTTTCGACCATCGGTGGCTTTCGCCAGTATCAAATTGCTGGAGCAAGCCGGCTGTGAAGTCACCGTACCTCTGCAGCAAACCTGTTGCGGACAGCCCACCTACAATACCGGCGACTATGAGGCGACCATACCACTGGCACAAAGTGTCATCGCATTACTTGAGCCGGCCGACTATGTCGTGATTCCCTCAGGTTCCTGTGCCGGTATGATCTGCCACCACTACCCCAGGCTATTAGAGGGGGAGTGGCGCGATAGGGCACTGCAGGTAGCGGCCAAAACCTTTGAACTGACCACCTTTCTCCGTGACATAGTGCACCTGAAGCGCGGCAACAAAAAGCCCGTGAAGCTACCGCCTGTCACCTACCATGACAGCTGCGCCGGTCTGCGGGAAATGGGCATCAAGGAACAGCCACGAGACCTGCTAAAGGAGCTGTGTAACACCCAGGTATCAGAACTGCAGCAGACCGAGGTCTGCTGTGGTTTTGGCGGAACTTTTTGCGCCAAAATGCCGGAAATATCTGGCAAAATGGTCGGCGATAAGCTGCAAAATGCGCTGGCAACGGAAGCCAGGATTCTTGCTGGCGGCGATCTGGGCTGTCTGCTCAATATTGCCGGTCGTGCCAAGCGCGAGGGCAAGCATATTGAAGTACGACATATCGCGGAGCTACTGTGCGGCGATCTGGACGGCCCGGCTATCGGCGAAGGGAACCAGAGCCGGTGAAACAGACCAGCGACACCTTTCTGGACAATGCCAGCGAAGCACTCAAGGATACCAGCAAAGCCCGGCGCCGGGATCTGCTGGCCCTGACCATGCCGCTTTCTCGCGCTGCTGCCGTAAACAACTTTGAAAATTTTGAAGGCCTGCGCAAGCACGTAAAAAAAGTGCGGCAACACGCCCTGGATAACCTGGATCATTACCTGGCTGAATTCGAACACGAAGCCGTGCAAAACGGTAACCAGGTGCATTTCGCCCGTGATGGGGATGAACTCAACAGCATCGTGCTGGATGTGTGCCAGCAACATAAAGCCCGCCGCATTGCCAAGGGCAAATCCATGGTCACCGAGGAGACCGCTCTTAATGACTATCTCCAGCGTGCCAGCCTGGAGGTAATGGAAACCGATCTGGGTGAATATATTATCCAACAGGCCGGGGAGACTCCCAGCCACATTGTCGGACCCGCGCTGCATAAATCCTCCGCTGAGATCCGTGAACTGTTCCTGAAAAAACATGACCTGGGCGACCGGGAACTGGCGGAAACTGCAGACCTGGTGGCTGAGGCTCGCGCTGTATTACGCGAACATTTCCTCAACGCCGATGTAGGCATTATTGGTGCCAACGCACTCATCGCCGAGAGCGGCTACTCCATGCTGGTTACCAATGAGGGCAATGGTGATCTCTGCGCCAACCTGCCCAATGTACTTATTATTTGTACCACAGTAGACCGGATCCTGCCGCGGGCAGAAGATGCCACTGCCATGTTGCGCCTGCTGGTGCGTTCTGCCACTGGCCAGCCGCAGACCTGCTATACCAGTTTCTATTCAGGACCACGCCGTGAACTGGATACCGATGGTCCACTGGAAACGCACATCGTACTACTGGACAATAAACGCAGCGACATACTGGCCAGTGATTACCATGAAATGCTGGAATGTATCCGCTGTGGTGCCTGCCTGAACCACTGCCCGATCTATGCCGGTGTTGGTGGCCACGCTTATGGCTGGGTTTATCCCGGGCCTATGGGGTCGATATTAACGCCCCTGCTGACATCCCTGGAGCAAAGTGTAGCCCTGCCCAGCGCCTGCACCAGTTGCGGCCGTTGTGCCGAAGTATGTCCCGCGGATATCCCCCTGCCAGATCTATTGCGCGATCTACGCCATGAGGAGACCATCGAGAACTTGTCCTCTTCACGCTGGCAGCAGGGCCTGAAAGCCCATGCATGGCTAGCGGGTCACCCGCGGCTCTACCAGCTGCTGACCGCTATCGCTATACCCGTGCTGCACTTACTGGGCCGCAAACACGGTAGTTTTTCACGCCTGCCATTGGCACAGGGTTGGACCAGCCAGCGAGACTTCCCTGCACCACAGGGGAAAACGTTTATGCAGCTCTACAAGGCCGGGTTGAAAGCTGAAAACAAAGCATCAAGAGTGCGCCGCAATGACAGATAGCGCACGTTCCGAAATTTTTGCTAAATTGCGCCACAGCTGCCGCGGCGCAGAGTCGCGCGTACTGGCGCAGGAACTGCTAGCCATGGGCCGGGCACCCGCCGCCAACCTGCCCTCTCCAGACCTGTGCGCCGCCTTTCTGGCCAATGTGCTTAAAAACCAGGGTAGCGTAGATTGCGCCAGCGATCGCTCAGCAACGGTGAAGGCCGTTGGCAACTATGTTTACCAGCATTATCGTAACTATCGCCTGGTCGCCAGCAACGATCCGCGCCTGGCAGCAATGCCCTGGCGTGATGCCGGTGTGTTACCGCGTTTTGGCAGCGTAGAGGTTGGGGAACCGGTAGCACTGAGCTTTGCCAGGTTGGCCGTCGCGGAAACCGGCTCAATTGTGACCTGGACCGGCAAGGCCAATCCCGCTGCGAACAACCTGTTACCGGAGCATCACATCGTGCTGGTCGACAGTGCCGACCTGGTGGTGAATATGGAGCAGGCCTGGGATCAAATCAACGCGGATATGGCACAAGCGGGAAGACCGCGCGGTATAAATTTCATTGCCGGTCCATCCAGTACCGCAGATATAGAGGGACAGCTGATTTACGGTGCCCATGGCCCCCGCAGCTGGCACGTCATTCTGATGGGGGAAGTACCGCTAACAGCTCTGCAGGAAGCCCGCGACCTGGCTGGACAGTAACTTTAGTCAAGCGGTTAACTGTCGAGCTGTTAACTACAGCGGCGTGTAGGTAAATTTCTGCCCGCCCAGCACCGCTTCAAACATCAACCCACCTTTGGCGATGGTAAAGATCGCCATACCCTTGCGATAACCTCCATGCGCCGTGGTGGCGTCATTGCGCCCGCCGCTAGCACCCGCGGCCATACCGCCACCGGTGTTAGCCTCGGCAGAAACCCCCGCGGTAATCGCCACGGCAGTCGCCTGGGCGCTGAATTCAAAGTTGCCAGAGGTGAAGTCATTAAAGGCCTGTGCAGTTTCGAAAAAAATGATCTGGCTAAATGCCTGACCGCCTAATTGAAAGCCCAACGTCAACTGCGTCATGGTAGAGTCGCCCACGTGCTTGCCCTGCGCCAGCACCCGCCCGCGTCCATGGGCACCACCGATCCCGATCCCGCCCTTGCCAATAGTGGGAAACACGGCATAGCCATAAGCGGTCTTGAAGAAAGCTCCACTCTCCCCGGCGTTGCTGAAGGACTCAATAGCTTCACTGTAACTATTCGCCCACGCAAACGGGCCCACCATAGACAGCACACAGAACAGCAGAATATTTTTTAGAACGCGTTGCATAACACAGAACCTTTATCGAGATTGAAACAGCGCACCGAACTGATACGCTGAGACGCACATTTTGTGCACGCAGACGGATAAGGTCAAGCCACATTAGCCAGTATTACGCATTCCCGCGGCAATGCCGGCGATTGTTACCATGATAGCCCGCTCCAATAGCGGCTCTGGCTCTCTGCGATTGCGCTGTAACAACTCGGCCTGCAGCATATTGAGTGGATCCGTATAGATATTACGCAACTGCAAAGACTCATTTATCCAGGGCTCACCTTGCAGCAGAGTCGAAATGCCGCGAAGCTCCAATATGGTAGCGGTATCCTGTGCCAATTGCGCACGCAGAGCACTCCCGATAGCCTGCAACGGAGCCGGTACCAGGCTTTCATCATAATAGGCGGATAATCCGGCGTCGGTCTTGGCAAATACCATTTCCAGCATGGACAGCCGCGTAGCGAAAAATGGCCAGGTAGCCGCCATATCCTGCAACACGTCACCCTGCCCCGCATCCAGTGCCCGGCGCAGAGCCGCACCCGCGCCCAACCACGCGGGCAGCATCAAACGATTCTGCGACCAGGCAAATATCCAGGGGATTGCCCGCAGGCTTTCGATTCCACCTCCGCCACCACGGCGCGCCGGTCGCGAGCCCAGGGGTAATTTACCCAGCTCCTGCTCTGGCGTGGCATGGCGAAAGTAAGCGACAAAATCGGGCTCTTCACGCACCACTGCGCGATATGCATCGCAGGAATCTGCAGACAATGCCTCCATCATCTCCCGCCACTGTGCAGCAGGCGCCGGTGGTGTCATCAGGTTAGCGCGGCAAATAGCGCTGGTATAAAGCGCCAGGGTTTTCACTGCCAGGGAGGTCCATCCAAGCTTGGCACGGATCATCTCGCCCTGCTCAGTCACCCGCAGGCCATTGCGCAGTGACCCTGGAGGTTGGGAAAGTAAGGCTTGTGCCGCCGGTGCGCCACCGCGACCAATGGTGCCGCCGCGGCCATGAAACAAGGTCAGGTCGACACTGTATTGTTCCGCAATCTGCAACAGCTCTTCCTGCGCGCGGTACTGGGCCCAGGAGGCGGCCAACACCCCCGCATCCTTGGCTGAATCGGAGTAGCCAATCATCACCATCAGGCGTCCCTGTATATGCCCCCGGTACCAATTGTTCTCAAGCAGGCTGGCCATTACTTGCCGCGCACGGCACAAGTCATCCAGGGTCTCAAACAAGGGGGCAACCTGTAAGTTATGGGTACAGCCCGTAGCCTTCAATAACAGGTGCACGGCCAGTACGTCCGACGGCTGTCGCGCCATGGAAATCACATACGCGCCCAGAGCTTCGGGGGGCTGCAGCGCGACCACAGCGCAGGTATCGAGTACCTCACGCACCTCCGCGCCGGGCTGCCAATCCTGGGGTATCAGGGGGCGACGACTCGATAGTTCCTGCAACAAAAATGCCTGGCGCGCGCTCTCGTCCCAGCCAGCGTAGTCGCCCAGGCCGAGATAGGTAGTCAGCTCAGACAACACCTGGGTATGCCGGGCGCTATCTTGACGAATATCGTGTTGCACCAGGTGCGTGCCAAAACAGCGCACTTTGCGCAACAGGTCAAGCAGCGCGCCGTTGGCGATCAGTTCCATGCCGCACTCCACCAGCGACTGATAACAGGCGTATAACGGCTGCCACAGTTGTTCACAACTATGCAGTATCTCCAGTTCCCCGGGCAGCTCGCCATCCAGTTGCGCTTCTATCGCTGCGCGGGTGTGGCGCAGCATATCGCGCAAGGACCGTAATACTCTTCGATAGGGTTCGTGAGAGTCTCCCGCTAACTCGCGCAACGCTGCGCTGCAGCCGGTCATGGACAACTCTTCTACCAGATGCACCACATCCTTGAGGTAAAGATCAGCGGCCTGCCAACGACTAAGCAACAACACCTGTGCTGTTACCTGTGCCGTGACGTTGGGGTTGCCATCGCGATCACCGCCCATCCACGACACAAACGAAACCGGTGCGGCATCCAGTGGTAAATGTGCTGCGCAAGTTTCGAACAGCGCTGCATCCAGGCGACGCAGATATTCTGGCACCGCGCGCCACAGGGAGTCCTCCACCACGGCAAAGCCCCACTTGGCTTCATCTACCGGGGACGGTCGCTCGGCGCGAAAATCATCGCCATACCATATCTGTGCAATCAACTCGCGTAGCCGTAAGTGCAGCCTCTCACGCTCACGTTCGGTCAGCCCCTGTAACTCTAATTGACCCAGACAAAGCCCAATTTCAGTGTGCTTATGAATCAACGTGCGACGTGTGATCTCGGTGGGGTGAGCAGTCAACACCAGCTCAATTTTGAGATCATCTATCGCCGCTATCACCGCTTCGCGCGGCACGCCTTCGCCAGCCAGTTCACGCAAGCCATTGGACAGGTTGCGGGAAGCCGACAATATGGGATCCATTTCGCGTGACACGTTGTGGTGCTGATCAGCGATATTGGACAGGTTAAGAAACTGACTGAAGGCACGTGCAACCGGCACCAGTTGCTCATTATCCAGTGTGCGCAATATGCTCAGTAATGCGTCTCGGGCCGACTGATCACCGTCGCGGGCGCGTTTGGACAACCCGCGAATTTGCTCTATAAGATCAAGGAACTGCGCACCGTCTGCGGCGGCAATAGTCTCCCCAAGCAAGCGACCGAGAAAACTGACATTGCCGCGCAGGCTGGCGTAGTCCGGACTGCTTACAGAGTCGCTCACCAGGAGCCTAACCTGGCGAGCAAATCACAAACTCTACAGGAGTAACCCCACTCGTTGTCGTACCAGTTCAGCACCCGCAGATAACGACCCGCGGTAACGCCGGTAAATCCGGCATCGTAAATTGAAGAGTGGGAATTGCCAATGATGTCCGATGACACAATGGGTGTATCTGCGTACTGCAAAATACCCTGTAGACGCTCAGTCTGCGATGCGGCGCGCACCACCGTATTTACATCCTCAACGCTGACCGACTTGCCCAACTTAACAAACAGATCAACAACAGAACCATCAGGCACCGGCACTCTGGAGGCGATACCATGCAATCGCCCCTGCAGCTGCGGTAACACTTCACCGACAGCCTTGGCGGCACCGGTGGAAGTGGGAATGATATTTTCTGCGGCTGCCCTGCTACGCCGCCAGTCCGTGTGGGGAACGTCTGCCAGGCGTTGATCGTTGGTGTAGGCGTGCACCGTGTTAATGACTCCCTCTTCGATCCCAAATTCGTTGTGCAGAACGCTGGCCATCGGCGCCAGGCAGTTGGTAGTACAACTGGCGTTGGAAATGATCCGGTGCTCCGGCCTCAAGCCATCCTCATTAACTCCCAATACAACGGTGTAATCTACCGGGTCCTTGGCTGGCACCGTCAAAACCACGTGTTTGGCACCTGCCGCCAAATGCTGCTCCAGCTGATCGCGCTGGCGAAATACACCGGTGGCTTCTACCACTGCGTCCACACCCAGCTCCGCCCAGGGTAGATCCGCCGGATTGCGTTCGCTAATGAGTTTTACCCGTCCCTTGGCAGTGACAAAATGATCATCCTCCAGACGAAGACTCTTGCCAAACGGCCCCATCACGGTGTCGTAGTCCAACAGGTAACGCAGGGCTTCGCGGTCAAACAGATCGTTAATGGCTACTACTTCAACGCCTTCCACCTCTTCCAGAATACGAAAAACCGAGCGACCGATGCGACCAAATCCATTAATTCCGACTCTCATTACGCCGCCTCCTGCTGCATATCCAGCTCTTTATACAAACGCACCACATCCAGCAGGCGCGACGCGTGACCGAGGTTTTCGTACCAGCTCAACGTCTTGATGATGTTGTTGCCGGCCTTGATAGTGCCCTTGGCATCGAACAACAGGGAGTGCGGGTTACCAATCACATCGGATGAAACGATGGGGTCCTCCACCACGGCGACGATACCCGGCAGACCTGCAGCGCCGACGCGCATCGCTGCATTAATCTCTTCAACGGTGACGCCAGCATCGCCCATCACCAGGTTTACATCCAGCAGACAGCCCTCGTGGATAGGCACATTGAGTGCCGATGTGAGAATCTTGCCGTCAAATTGCGGCATTATCTGCCCCAGCCACAAACCCGCCTCGTGACTATTGGGAATAATGTTCTTGGCCGCCGAACGACTGCGGCGAAAATCACTACCGGCGTAATCCTGTAGCGCCTGGTCTGAGGTATAGGCGTGCACAGTGGTCATGCTGCCGCACTCAATTTCGAAGCTCCCGGACAATACCTGCAACAACAGACACAGTGCAGTAGTCGTGGCAGAACCCGCGGATAAGGTGCGATCTGCTGCGTTTACCATACTGTCGTTGATACCGGGGATCACGATCCGGTCCACGGTATCCACCGGCAGGGTGCGCAGCAGCACGCGGGGCGCACCATTGCTCAAATGCTCCTCCAGATAGCGTGACTCACGATATTTGCCCGTTGCATCGATAACAATATCGACACCGAAAATATCCCAGGGCATCTCCGCCGGACGATCTATTTGCATCAACCGTGCTCGAAAACGTGGATTGACCAGAAAATTCCCCTGCAGTTCATGGCGCTGCGGATCCTTTACCTCGGAACACAGCAAATAGTGCAGGATCTCAGGTTGTCCGATATCAGCTACCGCTACCACTTCTACATCATCACTGCGTGAGGCCAACTCATATATCTGCCGGCCAGTCTGGCCGAATCCCATGATACCCACCCTAACAGGCCCATTGTTTGTCATTGCATATCTCCTTGATATTTAGTCTTCAGCCATAGCCGCACGGGCCAGAGTTTCGATCTCATCCCACTTTTCATTTTCCACCAGATTGGCAGTCACCATCCATGATCCACCGCAACAGATCACGTTAGACAGGGCCAGAAAGTCGCGAAAATTCTCCGGATTGAGGCCTCCGGTAGGGCAAAAGCGGACGCGGGGGAAAGGCCCCGCCAGCGAACTGAGCATGGACCGCCCCCCCAACACCTGCGCGGGAAACAGTTTGAATATTTCAAAGCCATACTCCAGGCCCTGCATCAACTCTGAGGCAGTGGCGACACCGGGAATAAAATCTATGCCCGATGCCGCAGCATGGCGCAGCAATTCGGGGGTTGATCCAGGGCTCAAAGCCAGGTTTACGCCCGCCTCCAGCACCTGATCCAGCTCTGCCGCGTTGGTTACCGTGCCAGCGGCCACCAGCATCCCTGGCACCTCCGACTGAACCGCTCGAATACTATCCAGCGCCGCCGGGGTGCGCAGTGTGATTTCTATAGCTGGCATACCGCCGCGCAACAAGGTCTGGGCCAACAGTACCGTCGCTGCAGCGCTGGTGGGGGTGACGACCGGCAACACCCTACAGGCTTGTAAAGTAGAAACAATCATGAGCTTGGCTCCAAATATGTAAACTTACTACATTTTGAAATGTAGTCCCCAAAT
>JBALVO010000054.1:0-23814 GCA_036961445.1 Halioglobus sp. | reverse complement strand
TTGGTTTTGGTTTTGGGCAGCGGGTCCGGGGGAAAACAGGTTTTCCAGTCGCTCCACGATATTCGCTTGGTGGAAAACCTGTTTTCCCCCGGCCCCTCGAATCGTGAAGCTCCAAAACAGCAGGTGGGGAAATAAGGGCCACAAAGAAGTGCTTACCCTTTTTCGCTATTTGACAGGATAGGCACCTACCGAGGGCGCGGGCGGGAAAGTGTTTCTCACCAAGCGAATATCGTGGAGCGACTGAGAAACACTTTCCCGCCCGGGACCGTTTGGGCATCTCTGAACAATGCGGACCGCTAGATGACACCAAACCAGAAATAAGCGGAGACACGGATCGATCAGCTTTTGGCCATCGTCGCCCCGCTAATGTGCGAAGAACCAAAAAAAAGCCCCCGCCATCGGCAGGGGCTTGCGGTGAGCGGTCTGCCCGCTATAGCGGTTTAACGTGCACGTTATGCTTTATTGCCACATCTTGATCCCTACCGGTACCGTGGCAAAGTGCGCACTGCTCCACCACCTCACCGCTGTCGATGGCCTGCTGGCTGGTGTCGAAGCTCCCGCCATTGGACGTCATATGGGCAGTGGCCAGCGAGTCATCGTGACAGGAGGAGCACACGGCGGTGGTCGGTGTAATCACCGTATCGTCAAGCGGACTTTCATGATCTTCACCCGTGTCGATCGTGGTGCCCAGCACTCCGTCGGCCAGCGGCAGGGTATAGCCGTCTTCGGTGTGGCAGGCCAGACAGTTGGAGAGGTCGCCAGGGAAATGCACCGCTTCTTCGTCGTAGACGTAGGTGGTGAAGCCCCTGAAGCCGACGATCTGCAATGCGTTCTCACGCATGGCTGCTGCGTGGATACCGTGGATCATCCGCTTGAAGTCGATCGATTCCTCATCCTTGCCGTCTGTGGGTGGGCTGGCGGCGACTTCGCGTACCTGCCTATCGGTATTGCGCGGATTGTGGCAGGCAACGCAGACCTGTAGATCGTCCGTACGATTGTTGCCGTGCAGGCTCAACTGGCTGTGACAGCTGAGACAGCCTTCCAACTCGGCAACCACTCGGCGATCATTGGGCGTGCCGTCTGCTTCATCGATGCTGAAGAACTCGTGCACGTTGGTAAACGCTATGCGCTGCACATCTGGCTCTTCTTCACTGCCAAAATTGACCGCGGGGTGGCCTTCTACTGTCGCCACGCCGCTGCCAGTGGCAGCAATGCCCGGGTCCAGACTGCCATCCGGAATCGCAAGTTCTGACTCGATGGTATAGCTGCCATCGCCGACTGCCGTGCCCTGCAGCGCGTCCAGGCTCACCGCGCTGGCTTCATCCATTCCGTTACCAGTATTGGTGTAGTCGACGGTATCCCAGGCCAGATCGATGGCCAGACGGCTGGCGCCGCCGCCCGCGGTCCACACCGGGTCGTTTTGCAGGTCATAGGGCGCGTCGCCATTAGTGGGGTCGAAAATTTTGTACTGCACCTGCGGGAACTCGCCCGGAGCAGTGTTAGTAACCATCAGAATCTCCGCCGCGAAGCGCTCGCCGGCCTCGGCGGTAAGAATGCGGTGGCTGTCAGCAATGCTGCCGGCACGACCACCCTCCGAGTGACAGCTGGCGCAACCGGAGTCGTCAGGTTTGCTGCCTATATGGCCATCTGGCTCCAGTTGATCATCGTGGCAACTGCCACAGGCTGCGGCACTGGGAACTTCAGACCAGTTGTCACCCTGTGAGGTGAGCACCAGGTCCTCTCGGTCACCCACGGTGCCGGTACCCACGTGGCAGTTCACGCAGTTGCGGATGTCCTGGGGGTAATGCAAGTTGGAGTAGTCATGTTTGCTGTTGCGAAAACCATAGATCGCATATTCCCCGCCGGCCTGTACGCTGGGCAGGTTAGCCCCGGCGTGAATCTTGTGCACCATGACCTTAAAGTCTACGGTATTTGTGCTATTGGCATCGGTGGAACCCGCGTTGTGGCAGGTGACACAGTATTTGACTTCCTGGCGTCCACCACCGTGGATGGCCAGCGGGTCGTGGCAGCGGTTGCAGTTGTCGGTGGCGGCAATATCCATGGTGAAAATGCCTTCTGTCGCACCGGTTTGCGGCACCCAGTCGTAGTTGGGGTTGGCCTTGCCGGGGGCGCCGTCGAACTGGATGGCAACCCGGTGAGTAAGGTTGGGGTCGTAGCTGAGATCCAGGTCCTCTGCCGCGGCCTGATCCAGCTCGTCCTGTGGCAGGTCGGTGAGACTGGTGGCGTATTGGTAGCTATAGTTGCCGTCGCCGTTATTGCTGAAGCCCTCTTCCTCGCGCTCGTAGGTTGCCTGCAGGCGGGGTTCCGTGCCGGTGCCGACGTCGGGATTGGCTTGCTCGATCTGGTTGATGTAGGACTGCCAGGTGCCGGTGAGGTTGCCCAGGGGGCTGGTTTCCAGTTTGGACACCACAAAGCGCACGTCGCCTGCGGTCAGGTCGGTGATGGCCACGTTGTTGCCATCGCTGAGCGTGAACTGAACTAGTGGTTGGTTATCGCCATTGAGCGTGGCACTGGTGATGAATGCATGCAGCACCTCCGCCTCGGCGTAAGGCGTCGCAGAGGGTACCGGGGGAAGAGGTTCCGGTGGTATCGACTGCCCGGGAGGGGGCGGTCCGGCTTCCACGCCAGAGGCACTGTTACCGCCACCGCCGCCACCACAGGCGACGAGGAGACCCATCAGGCCTGCCAATAACCAGTTACGCATGTGTGTAGCCATTGCTTCTCTCTCCCGGGTTCTACTGCCAGCGATAAATAACTGACGCGCCCACATAATGAATATCTTCGTTTGGGTTGTCCTGGCCAAAGGTCAGGACCTTGGCGATGGTATCTGCCTGTACACCGTCCCAGGCCCAGTCATCAGTTTTGTAACTGTAAAACTGGTAGTCCAGTTGCACGGACAGGTTGTCCTGCATATGCCAGGTGCTACTGGCCTGCACATGGTGCAAGCGGGTGTCTACATCGGGCAGGTCGGAGGCGACTGCCGTGCCGCCAGGGCGCGTGCTGTAATCTTGCTCCCCGGTGGTATCGACATAGTTGTAATCAAGCTCCAGCTCCAGGTCCGGCGCAAACTGCCAGTGCAGGTTGGCCCCCACTGTGAAGCTGGTGTCCGTGGCATCGATATCCCAGTTTTGCTGTGGGTCGCTGGCCTGGGGTAGTGGTGGATAAATCTCGAAGGCGTTCTTTTCCTGGCCACCGCGGAAGGCGCGACTGGTCTGCTCGCCCTCGTAGACATCATAACCGGCGTAGATACTCCCTGAAAGTTCCTTGGAAGCGGCATAGCTGGCACTGAGGTTTGCGCGTTGCCAGGTCGCTTCAGTCAGGCCCAGATTGCTCTGGTCGTAGTCGTCATCGCGCCATAGCAAGTTGAGGTTGAGGTTCCAGCGTTCGCTGGGCAGATAGCTCAGGTCGACCTTGCCCTCCCAGCGCTCGCGGTTGGCCAGGTAGTACTGCATCAACTCCGGGTGGTTGTTGTAGCGCTGGTTGTCTGGCGTGGCGTTGATCAGTTCAGTATCCAACAGCGCGTAGTAGCTTTGCGCCCATTGGTAGGTATCTGCGGCCCGGTCGGCGTATTGCACATGCATTCTGGCACTGAAGTTCGACCACGGTTGTATACGATAGCCCAGGGTGTAGCGATCCTCTTCGGTCTCTTCGACCGCCGAATTCCTGCGCTCGACGTCCTCGTAGGCGTATTCAAAGCTCAACTTGCTGCGCAGGGGTAGTCGGTAGGTGAGCTCCAGCCCTGCAGTTTGCGAAGTCAGGTCATGATTGGTGTTGTAGACCGTGAATTTCGCGTCCGGCTGGTTGCCACCATCACCGCGGACGTACTGATAACCATCGCGGTCGGCGTCGTAATCCCGATCGCGCACTTTATAAAATACCTGGGCATTCAACTTTGCCAGAGGACGCATCAGCAAGCGCACGTTGGCGGTACTGGTGGCGACTTCTCCGTCGTAGCTATTACGGGGAACGGGTTCGGTGACGGTCAATGCCTGGTTGACGGTATAGTCCAGGTAATTCTGGTCTTGCGACGCCACACTATAGCTACTGTCAAATTGCAGGCGCGTGGTTGCGGAAAAGAGGTAGTGCCCGCTCAGTCGGCCGCTGACCTGGTCATTGTCGGGTGCCAGCCCCAGGCCGCCTTGGCCAGCGGGGTAGCGCACGTTGGGACCATAGGAGCTATAGGGGTTCTGCCAGATCAGCTCATCGTCCTTGTTGTCGAAGTCTGAATAGGCGAGTTGGCCGTTGAGGTGTAGTTGATCGCCGTCGTAGGACAGGCCCAGGTCGAATTCCGTGGTGCGGTAGTCCACCGGTGAGCGCAGCAGGGCTGAGTCGCCCGATGCGGCGTCAATGTAAATGGCGCCGCCGACATCGCTATGACCCTCTTTCTCCTCATAGGACAGGTTGCTCTGCACGCTCCAGTTCTCGTTGATCCGGGCGTCAATACCCGCAAACAGGCGGTCGCGATCCAGTTCACGGTCGAAGCTCCTGAGCGAATCATCCAGATTGGTAAAGTCTCCGGTGGTGAGGCCGCTCGCCCAATCATCGGGCAGCTGTTGTTGGTTATCACCGCGAAATGGCGTGCGGCCGCTGTCATTGCGCACCTGCTGTTGTGAGTCAAAGCCGGCGCTTATTTTCAGCCGATCCGCTTTACCCCAGGTGGCCTTGGCTTCGCGGGTGTCCAGTCCCAGGTCGGACATGGAAACCTGCCAATAACTGTCGCCGCTGTGGAAATCCTGCCACTGCATATTGCCAATAAAGCTAGCGCCATCATCGCTGAGGCCGTTGTACTGCCCGAACATATAGTTGTCGTCGCCGGTATAGCCCAGGCCCATCTGCAGTGAGCCTGCGTATCCCGTAAGCGCACTGGACTGTAACGGACGGTTCTCCAGTGCCAGGGGTGCGTAGGGCGTGGCCTGCTGTTCGGATTTGGCGGCGTCCTGGGATAAGGCGCCGGTGGCGGCGAGCACCAATGCGCTGGCAGCAGTCAGTTGAAACGGTATGCGGTGGCGGCTGTTCATCGTGTCAAACGCGCTCCCGACGGATGGTTGGAGCCATGTATCTGGCTGTGACAGTTAAGGCAACTCTTGCCTAACAAATTCTGGTTTGACGAGCCACTGGGCAAGCCTTCGCTACCATAAGGTACGCTGGGGTGGAATGCCGCAGCGTGACACTGTTGGCACAAGGCCGGGCTCCTGGCCGTGAGCAATCGATCGTTGACGGCCCCGTGTGGGCGGTGACACAAGGCGCAATCTTCCGCCACTGGCGCGTGCTCCCATAAAAACGGGCCGCGTTTTTCCTGGTGGCAGCTGATGCAATTTTCGTTGAGCGACACCTGGTGCAGCGCCGCATCGCCAAGGCCACCGTGGGGATTATGGCAATCGACGCAGGCGGTCTTGCCCTCGGCAATGGGGTGACGCGAGGGCAGGTGTAATTCAGAACGGACCTGTGTATGGCAGCTTACGCAGAGTTCCTGGGATTGTTCACCGTGTAGTGCAAGGTCCTTCTGTTCGTGCGAGTTATGGCAGTCGTTGCAGGCCAGACTCTCCTGTTGGTGTTCGCTACCCATCCATAACAGCTGCTGATCTTTTTCGTGGCAGCCCTGGCAACTGGCGTTGCGTGTGTCGACATCAGATGGCCAGCGCGGTCCGAAACTTACATCGGGCGGGACCCGTCGGCCCCTGCGGTTATGCGCTTCGCTGACGCCGTGACAGGTGGTGCAGGTATTGCTGCCGCCGCCTTGCAATGAGCCGTGGGCCGTTTTGAAGACTGTGTGTACGGGGGAATCAGCTTCATCGGCGTGACAATCGAAGCATCCGGGTTCGTCCTGCGCCCACACGCTGCCGCTGGTCAGCAGGGCACAGCACAGGATAAAAATTGCTTTGAGGCGGTTGCCTGTCATGTTCAGTATCACTCAGCCGTATATTTCTTATTGTCGTCACCCCAATCCATCGGTAACAACCCCCAGTTGTTGCCCGGGATGCTGCGTGTTGTGCAAACCAAGGCAGCCAAGCCTTTGCTAAAGCACAAAATTCACGCCGTCCCCAGTATTATTCATCTTGTACTCAAGAGCTACGCTACATTGACGGCAGTGTCGCTCTTGTTGATGCAGATCAAGTTTTATCGCCTGTCAGCTCTCTCTGAATTTTAAACGGGTTCGTATCCACTTTAGTAGCGTTTATCTCAATTCGCCACATTTGTCCCAAAGCATTATCGCAAATCATTGCTTTGGCCATGGATTTGACCTGATTCAGGGGGCTTTTTTCCCGGGCGAACCCCTGTTTAGAGTGATTCAACGTGTCGTTGATGCAAGTCAATATGATTGACCGATAATCTACGCAATAACGCGCTATGCTCGATATAGGTACCCTGGTGTGTTGTTTTTGGTGAGGGTCATATTATGAGTAGGGCAGCGCAGTACCGTCAAATTTTGCAAGACGGGGCTACTGTGGCTGTGATCGGCGGCGGCCCTGCGGGCGCGTTCTCTGCCATTCATTTACTATCCCAGGCTCGGCAGCACGGGCGTCATATTCGTGTCCTCGTCTTCGAGCGCAACTGCCAACCCAGCGATGAGCATCCGCAGCAGTTGTGGGGAGCGTATGCGGGTTGTCCCCAGTGTGCCGGTGGCATCTCGCCACGTCTCTACACGGTGTTAAAAGGCCTGGGAATCGACCTGCAGCCCGCGGTCATTCAGGCCAGCATTGGCTCCATCACTGTGCAGGGCAATTGGAAAAGTATTGTCCTGCCAGTGCCGAGAGATCGGCCTATGCTTTCGGTTTATCGCGGTAGTTTACCGTTCGGTCAACATCACCAGCATTGTTTTGATGCCATGATGCTTGGCATTGCCTGCGATGCTGGTGCTGAGCTGATTGGTAGCGCGGTTCATAGCGTCAGCTACGACGCAGCCGGCAAAATGGAGCTGGGATACCTGCTGCGGGGCCAACAGACCCAAGTGACAGCGGATTTCGCGATTTTTGCCGGTGGGGTCAACGAGAAGCCCAATAAGTCCAGCGCCGAGCCCAACCTGATCGACATTTTCCAGCAGTTACAGCCCAGGTACACACCGCCGCGGTTGCGCAAGGCGCTGATTTTTGAGCTGGAGGAACTGGGTGGGACGGATAAGGCGCGCCCCGGAGAACTGCATTTCATTGAGAGCAGCGCGCCTCATCTGCAACTGGAGATGTGTTCTATTTTGTCCAAGCGCGGCTATATTACGGTGTCGCTGGTGGGCAAAAGTGTTGACCAGTCCTGCAGCAACCAGCAAAACATGCGCGTGATCAAGGATTTCCTGGCGTTGCCACAAATAGGCAGGGCGATGCCACCACACATGCAGCCGGCTATACGGTGTATCTGCAACCCGTATATGGTGGTTGGCACTGCGAGCAGGCCGTTTGGCTCACGTATTGCTGCGGTTGGCGATATGGCCACCTCGCGGCACTACAAGGACGGTATTCTAGCGGCGCATAATATGGCCGAGAGCCTGGCCCGGACCCTTGTTGAGGAGGGTATCGATGAGCGAAGCCTGGCGACAGGTTATGGTCCCACCATCGCCGACTTCAAGCGCGATAATCGCTACGCCACACTGATCTTCTTCCTGTACCGCCGGTTCTTCACCAACCCTTTCCTCAGCCGCGTTATTTACCAGGCGTTTGCCAGTGAAAAGAAAGCCAAACCGGAAAAACTGCGCACGTTCAAAAGAGTATTCTGGGCGATTTCCAGTGGTGACGCGACCTACAAAGAAATTGCCTGGTCCATGTTTCGACCGGCTACGGTGTGGTTGGTTTTATGGGGAGGGGTCTTCACAACACTGCGCAACGGCGCTGGCGAATGGTTTTTCGGCCTGGACTGGCGCGGTATAGGCAGGGTCCCTACCGCGGTATCCAGGCGCGAGTTCAAGGCCAAGCGTGTTGATCTACTAAATGATCGGATGCGGTCCGGCCTGCTGGGCCGACTGCCGGAGTTTGAATGTATGTATACGGTTTGCATCCATGCGGCGGCAGAAAAAGTACTGGACTTGTTAGCGCAGTTCGGAGAGGAGGGCCGCCCCTATCTCAACCCCCGTTGGGTCAGGATACGGCGCACGGCTGGTGAGCCACTGGCGGTGGGTTCGGTTATTTCGTATACAATATTCGGTGGCTTTATCTCATTCTCGATCGAGCTGCAGCCCGATACTGGCGACGATATGCTGATCTACAAGGTTCGGGATGGCTTCGCCGGTGGCGGGGAGTTCGTCTTCGAAGTCAAACCACTGCCGGGCGGCTACTGTGATCTCACTATATACCTGGCGTTTGACTATGCCCGGGGTAGTTCGCCGTGGGCTCGAGTGTACTGGCGTTTGTTCAAACTGCTGTTTCCAGAATTCATCCATGAAGTCCTGTGGAACCATGCCCTGTGTGAGTTAAAACATGTGGCGGAGGCGAGAGACCCTGTGTCCTGGCAAGTGTGACTTGCAGCAGGGCCGGCATCAGGACAGCAGGGTATCGAGCACCACAGCGACCAGGAACAGGGATGTAAATCTGCGGGTATGGCGAAATGCGTGGGCCGAAAACCACAGCGGCCAGACTTCTTCGGGATAGCTGTCCGGTTTTTCAGTGGGTTTGGGTTTTTTATAAATAGCGAGCAGGTCCGGTAGTTTGGGCAGGTTAGCCAATACCAACAGCAGCGCCCAACCGAAACTGCCCATCGCCACCAGGACTGCGCACAGCAGATACTGCGACGCTATCATGGCGACTACGCAGTAACGCGAAAAGCGCTCGCCTATGATCACCGGTAGCGTATTGACGCCTTTGCTTTTGTCGGCTTCCAGCTTGTCGGTGTGCTTGCCGAATAAAACGGTGGTTGGCCCAAGCGCAAATACCAGGCTGAGCCAGGCAACGTTCCAGCTCCAATAGCCGGCCAGCACATAGAAGCTGCCGCCCACCATCAGCGGTCCCCAGACCAGTAATACCGCAGGTTCGCCCAGGCCGTAGTATTTCAGTGGCCAGGTGTAAAAAAGTACGAAAAAGGCACCGGCCAACATCAGATCCAGGGTCACCCCACTGCGTTGCCATACCAACCAGCCGCCCAGCGCCAGCGCGATGGCGGCGGTAACACCCAGATAGCGCCAGAACTGCCGTTCGTTCATCAGGCCGTCTTCGATTACGTGCACGCCGTACTGGTTGCGGTAGTAGTTTTCCTTGTCGATACCGCGCCGTGAATCTGTGTAGTCATTGAGCAGGTTATTGGTAGCATGGGCAAACATCAGTCCCAGCACCGTGGCCAGCCACAGATCCCATTGGAATACACCCGCGCGCCAGGCCATCAGACCACCCAGAGCCGCGGCGGTAAAAGTCATGAACAGCACCGAGGCGCGACAGGCAATCAGCCACTTGGCCACTGGGTCCAGGGTTTGCCACTCGCTCTGGGACAGCTTGGGCATTTGTTCCAGGGCGCGGCCCCACATTTTCACGTCGATCATTTTTACGGCTGTTCCTTGCTCCGGCGGGTAACCGGTATTGTGTCTGTGCTGCTGCTGCTGCCACAAGACTACCCCAGACCGTGTGGCTTTCGCGAGTCCTGCGTGCCTTTATGTTTGCGATGGCAGAGTCCAGGGGTGACGGCCACACTTATTGGTTCTGAGCGCTATCTTCTTCGTTGCCAGTTGCCAATGCTCTGCTATTATAGCGGCGTAGACATTAAGTCGTTGTGGCGCCCACCGAGGTTCCGCTTACCCTAAAACAAGGATGGTAAATAGAGTGAGCCTGTTCCGAAACCGCTTTGTATTAACTTGTGTTGTTCTCGCTGGACTAGGTGTGGGTATGGTCGCCAGCTGGGCAGTTTTAGATACCGCGTTCCATGCTACCGGGGACTACGAATTCTGTACCAGTTGCCACGCCTATGCGCCTATCGCCGCGGCCTACCGTGAAGACGTCCACGGGGGCAACAATCAGTTTGGGGTCAGGGCGGCCTGTAATGACTGCCATCTTCCCCATGATAATTCCCTGCATTACTTCTGGGTAAAGGCAAAGCACGGTGTTGTTGATCCCACCATGGAATTGCTTAAAGAGCCCCACGAGATCGACTGGCACGCCATTCGCGAACGCCGTGAAGAGTTTGTCTATGATTCTGCATGCCTGAACTGCCACAAGTACCTGCAGGAAGCTACCGAGGGCAACCGCATGGCCTTTCGCGCCCACCGCCGCTATTTCAGCGGTGAAACGGATCGTAAATGTGTGAGTTGCCATGAAAATGTCGGGCACAACCGTCTTGGTTATCACCTGGAAAAGATGGGCTGGAAAAAAGAAGATAAGAAAGAAAATGGAGAGCAACCATGAAGCGTTCGCTAAACTTTTGCCTGTCCTTGCTATTGTTGTCAGTCAGCTCGCTGGTACTGGCACAGTCCACTGCTATGAGCGTGGCGGGGGTTAAGACACTGAAGATTGACCGGGGCTTGAGTGCGGAGGGCAAGGCCTGCATCACCTGTCACCAGCAGAGCACCCCGGGGCAGGTGGCCGACTGGAAGGACAGTCGCCACGCGCATGCTGGCATCTCCTGCATCGACTGTCACCAGGTAGCTGAGGGCGAGCCCCACGCCATGCGGCATGCCAACGTAGAAGATACCTCGGTATTTGTATCGCCGCTGGTGTCGCCCAAGGTCTGTGGTCGTTGCCACGTTGATGCCAAGGCGCAGTTTGACGCCAGCGGGCATTTCCGCGCCTATCACCAGATCATCCCCAAGGACAATCTGCATGCCTTGCAGATAGTGCACGAGGGTCGCAACCATCCGGAGCTGTCAGGCGCGCCGGGAGAGACCGGTTGTATGCAGTGTCACGGCACAGAAATCAAACTGGACGAGGACAACCGGCCCACGCCGGAAACCTGGCCCAACAATGGTATGGGTAATATCTACCCTGACGGCTCCACCGGCAGCTGTACCGCCTGTCACAGCCGGCACAAGTTCGATATTGCCGAGGCGCGCAAACCCCACGCCTGCGCCTCCTGCCACCTGGGTCCCGACCATCCGAATATCGAAATCTTTAACAACTCCAAACACGGACACCTCTACAACACCCAGGGTGACGACTGGACCTGGGATACCGCCCCGGACGCTTGGGAGCCCGGCGACTATCGCGGCCCGACCTGTGCCACTTGCCACATGAGCGGCATTGGCGAACTGTCTGTGACGCATAACGTCAGCGAGCGCCTGTACTGGAACTTGTGGGCCAAGGAGTCCAAGGTGCGTGGTTCAGATGACGTGTTGAGCCCCTTGCTGGGCGATGGCCCTGCTGGCAGGGAAAAAATGAAGTCCGTGTGCAGCAACTGCCACACATCGACACATACCAATAACTTCTTCACTCAAGGTGACAAGGCGGTACGTTTGTATAACGAGGCTTATTACCAGCCTGCCACCAAGATGCTCAACGAGCTGAAGGAGAAAGGTCTGTTGAAGGATAATCCGTGGACGGATGAGTTCCAGATCGTCTACTACCACCTGTGGCATCATGAGGGGCGTCGCGCTCGTCAGGGCGCGATGATGGGTGCTGCGGATTACGCCCACTGGCACGGCTTCTTCGAATTGCAGCAGGATCTGTACAAGCTCGAGGGTCTTTACGAGAAGCGTATGGAGAGTGGCGAGATCGAGTAAGGCCCTGGCCGGATTATTCAAAGGCGCTCCATGCTGAGCGCCTTTTTTTATTGCTGAGTTTACTGTCTGGCCGCTGCTACACCGGTTGGGGACATGTTATCCGGCTTTGTCGTCCATGCGTGGTCGGGTCAGTATGGGCAGATAGCGCCACAGAAAAGCGCCGAAAGCGACGATCCACAGTAACGCGGATAGTTGCCAGGCCCAGGGCGTCAGTTGTGGCGCCACCGTTGGCAGCAGGGCGCGAATCACCGCCGCGAGCAATACCAGGGCAAAGGCCCAGGAAAGGTAGGTCGGGACTTCCAGGGGCCGTCCTGTATGGCCCAGGGATACCCGGGACATCATGGAAACGATCATGCCGCCTATGGTACCTATTGCCAGCAGGTGCATGATGTTCTTCCCGGCTATCGGGTCACTAGCCGTTAGCGCCAGTCCCAACATGGCCAGTGGGATACACAAGTAGCTTAAGTGCATGGACCATAACAGGGGAATGCCAAAGGTTTTCCAGCCCTGCCAGCGAAACAGGCGGTACAGGTGGATAATTGCTGCTACCAGGCACAGCGGCCCCAGCCAGGTGGCGCTGTCTGGCCAGGGTGTAAAGGCGGTGACCAGACCTATCAATGCGGTAATGCCAATGGCCAGGTAGTCAAAGCCCGGAGGCAGGGGCGGAATTTTGCAGCCCAGTCGGTTGCCGGTGAACAGCGGAATCACCCTGCCGCCAATGATGACTACCAGCACGGTAATCATCCACACGGTGCCATAGAACAGCCGGGTAGTGAGCTGTATGTCGTCGGCGTTGGCGAAGCTGATGGTATCCAGCACGGCCAATACCAGTAGCACCGGCAGGAACAGCATGTTGCGCCACTGGCGTTTGGCCCAGACGCGGCTGCCCAACTCGTAACTGAGCAGTGCCAGGAATAGCATTTCCGCCAACCAGGCCCCTGACAGGTATTGCGGGGCCAACCAGAGCAGGACCCGGGCCAGTAACCACAAGCCAAACAAGAGTTGCAGCCGCCAGCCGCTAGTGCCGGGTATGCCCGTCCACGTGGCGACCGCGCTGAGCAGGAAGCCCGCGACCACCGGCATGGCGAAGCCAAAGACCATTTCATGGGCATGCCACCAATTGGGGGCGAGTGTGTAGTCCCAGCTTGCCGGCGATATCATCCAGTAAAGCCAGCGGGCCATGCCCAGCATGGCAAAGGTTGCCGCCAACAGAAATCCAGCCCTGAACGCCAGGCGCCACAAGGGTGCAATGTCCTTGGGTGGCGCGGGTTCGTCAATATTCATGGGCAATCTCCTGGCCAGCGAGCCGGTTGTTGCGCGAGGGTAGCCCAATAGACGTGTCGATGGAACTTCTGTATAGCGCCAGCACCCTGTCACCGTTGCCCAAATCATTGGCGCCGCAGCACAAGCGACAGGTGGCACCCTACTTTAGTATTGTGGTCCCTAATTTTGACTTCCCGCGAGATCACCCTATGTCACTGGACTTCGATAGTGCCCGACTGCCCAATCCGAATATACGCGAGGAACATATCGCGTGGCGTACCCAGCTGCGCAAATTCATTGATGCTGAGATCATTCCGCATGCGCAGGACTGGGATGAGGCCGGGCACATACCGATCGAGTTGTGGCCAAAAGCGGCTGCGGTGGGTCTGCTAGGGCTGGGTTATCCTGAGGAGTATGGCGGCATCAGGGAAGGCATCGACTCCTGGCACAGCTGGATCGCCAATGAGGAATTGGCGCGTATCGGCGTTGGCGGCATACCTGCCAGCCTGATGGTTCACGGTATCGGCCTGCCACCCGTGCTGAACTGGGGTTCGCAAGAAATGAAGGACCGTATTGCGCCTCCCGTACTGGCTGGGGAGAAACATATTGCCCTGGGTATTACCGAGCCAGGGGGCGGGTCTGATGTGGCGCAACTTACCACTACTGCGGTGCGTGATGGTGATCACTATATCGTCAACGGCTCCAAGACTTATATCACTGGCGGTATGCGCGCCAATTGGGTATCTACCGCTGTGCGCACCGGCGGCGAGGGCGGCAAGGGCGTATCCATGCTGTTGATTCCTACCGATGCCAAGGGTTTCACACGCACCCAGCTGGATAAAAAACAGGGTTGGTGGGCATCGGATACCGCCACGCTGTATTTCGATGATGTGCGGGTGCCAGTGGCGAACCTGATCGGGGAAGAGAATAAGGGTTTCCTGGTCATCATGACCAACTTCAACGGCGAGCGCATGGCGATGGCCGCCGGCATGGAGGCGCTGGGTCGGGTCTGCCTGGAAGAAGCGGTGCAGTGGGCGCAGGAGCGCAAGACGTTTGGTAAACGCCTGGCGGATCACCAGGTGATCCGCCACAAAATTGCCCAGATGAAGCAGAAGTTGAATGCTACCCAGGCTTACATCCGCGTGTGTTATGAATCGATTGAAGCCGGTAATGCCAATCCCGGGGATATTGCCCTGCTGAAAGTGCAGGCCAGCGAGACCATGGAATTCTGCGCGCGTGAAGCGATGCAGATCCTGGGGGGCATAGGCTACATGCGCGGCAGTCGGGTAGAGCGGATTTATCGCGAAGTGCGGGTGAATGCGATCGGCGGTGGCTCAGAAGAAATTATGCGCGATCTGGCTGCGCGTCAATACGGAGTTTAATGATGAAATTATGGCATTGTAGTGGTGCACGTTCGTTACGCCCCTTGTGGGCGCTGGAAGAGATGGGTCTGGACTACGAACTGGAGATCCTGCCTTTTCCCCCGCGTATGTTCGATCGCACATACCTGGGTGTGAACAGCCTGGGTACGGTACCTTTCCTGCAAGATGGCGAGACCCAGATGACGGAGTCGGCCGGGATCTGCCAGTATCTGGTGGATCGTTATCAGCAGTATGATTTTGGCTTGCAGCCGGATCATCCGGAGTACGGTGCCTACCTGAACTGGTTGCACCACTCAGATGCCACGCTTACATTTCCGCAAACCATTGCGATGCGTTATTACTATCTGGAACCCACACCGGAGAAGCAAGCGGTTGCCGACGACTACGCCAAGTGGTTTATTGCCCGCCTGCGTCGTTTGGATGCGCACCTGGAAAACCACGATTATCTGGTGGATAACCGCTTCACTATTGCCGATATCGCAGTGGGCTACGCGTTGTATCTGGGTAACTTCCTGAAATTTTCCGATAATTATGCGCCTCAGACCGCGGCCTATTTCCAGCGCCTGTCAGAGCGCCCCGCCTTTGTGCGGGCAGACAGTTACGGTGACCCATTGAAGCTTCCTGGTATGCAATAGCGAGTATTGGCCTATGGCAACTTTTGAATCCCAACTCGACACCCAATCAGCCCAGTTTCGGCGCAACGCCGAGGTGATGCTGGAGGCGGTAGATGAATTTCGCGCCATTGAGCGTCAGGTCATCGACTCCGCCGAGGCCAAGGCCGCACGCTATGTGCAAAGGGGTTTCCTGCCACCGCGGGAGCGCCTGGCCAGGCTGTTGGATCCTGGTATGCCCTTTTTGGAGCTGTCCACCTTGTGCGGTTATCTGCAGGATGGTGACAAAGACGGCACCGCGGCGGGCGGATCGGTGATTTCCGGCATTGGTTACATCCAGGGCACCCGCTGCCTGATCATGGTTGACGATTACCTGACCAAAGGCGGCAGTATTTCAGCCTCCGGGGGCGGTAAGCGCACCCGTATGCAGGATATTGCACTGCGGGAAAAACTGCCCATGGTGAGCCTGGCCCAAAGTGGCGGCGGTAACCTGCTAACTGTCGGTGATACTTTTGGACCGTCTGGTCGCATGTTTGCCAACCAGTGTCGTTTGTCTTCGGCGGGTGTGCCGCAGATTACGGTAGTGCACGGCAGCGCCACAGCCGGGGGTGCTTATCAGCCCGGATTGTCCGATTTCATTGTACTGATTCGCCAACAATCCACGGTCTATCTGGCTGGCCCGCCATTACTTAAAGCGGCCACTGGCGAGATCGCAACTGATGAGGAGATTGGTGGTGCCGAGATGCATACCGAGATCTCGGGATTGTCGGACTACATCGCTGAAAATGACGCTGATGGCATACGTATCTCCCGGGAGATTACGCGCAAGCTGGGTTGGAATGAGGATATTTCCGCGCTTGTGGCGCGGGACTATCGCGCGCCGGTGTATGACTCCCAGGAGCTGCTTGGCATCGTGCCGGAAGATCCGAAAATGCCCTACGACGTGCGAGAAATCATTGCGCGCATCGCCGATGGCTCCGATTTCCTGGACTTTAAACCCGGCTTCGACAGCGGAACGATTTGCGGCCATATGGAAATCCACGGTCTGTCCTGCGGTGTGATCGGCAATAACGCCCCGATCACCGCCCAGGGTGCTACCAAGGCCGGTCAGTTTATCCAACTGTGCGAACTGTCCAATACCCCACTTTTGTTTTTGCATAACACCACCGGGTTTATTGTCGGCACCGAGTCCGAGCGCGCCGGTATCATCAAACACGGTTCCAAGTTGATCCAGGCAGTGACCAACAGCAAGGTGCCCAAGATCAGCGTGGTAGTGGGTGGTTCCTACGGCGCTGGGAATTACGCTATGTGTGGTCGCGGCATGGACCCGCGTTTCATGTTCGCCTGGCCGCGTTCTGTGGTGTCCGTCATGGGCCCCGCCCAGGCCGGTTCGGTGATGCGCCAGGTTGCCGAGGCCAAGATGGCTCGCAGTGGTGCGGTGGATACCGCCCAGCTGGATGCGATGGAAAAAGGTGTGGTGGACAATATGGAGGTCAAGTCACGTGCCTTGGCCAATACTGCACGGGTTTGGGACGACGGCATGATAGACCCGCGCGATACGCGAGAGGTTGTGGCGTTTGTATTGAGTGTTTGCCGCGAAGCAGATCGTCGCAACGTGCGGCCAAATAGCTGGGGTGTGGCGCGTTTCTAGTCCCAGGATGCACCGTGCACCAAATCAATAATGAGGAACGCTAGCCATGACTGCTACGGAACAGGAATTGAAAGAATTTCGCGCCCAGGTGTCCGCCTGGATGCAGGACAATAAACCCGCTGACCCTGGATTTTTGTTGCCCCAGACCTTTATGGAAGTGGGTGACGAGCAACAGTTGGAATTTCTGCGAGAGTGGCAGTGCAAGGTATGGTCCGCGGGCTACCTGGGTATGGCCTGGCCGAAGAAATACGGCGGCGGCGGTGTGGAAACTATTTACCAGAGTATCGCCGACCAGGAGATGCGTCGTCATGGCGTACCGATCTGCTTTAACGTGATTGGCCTGGGCTGGGCCGGCCCGTTGATCAAGGATATGGGTACGGAACAGGAGAAGGCCAGGTATCTCAAGGGTATTCTCAATGCGGAGGATGTCTGGTGTCAGGGTTTTTCTGAACCGGATAATGGCTCCGACCTGGGCAACGCCCAGACCAAAGCGGTGCGCGATGGCGATGAATACGTCCTCAATGGTCAGAAGATCTGGACCACCATGGGCAATTTCGCCAAGTATATGATCCTGCTGGCGCGGACCAACCCCAACACTGAGCGCAAATACGATGGCCTGTCGTATTTCTTGTCACCCATGCATGCGCCTGGCATTGAAACCCGGCCGATCCGCAAGATTACCGGCGAATATGGTTTCACCGAAACTTTTTTCACTGACGCGCGCATCCCCGCCGATTGCCTGATGGGCGAGGAGGGGCAGGGTTGGAAGATCGCCATGCAGACATTGCAGTACGAGCGCGGTGCTGAAGCGGGTGCCGCTGGCGGTCTGGCCATGGTGCGCGTGACCATCGATGACATGATTGAGCAGCTGCATGACGTCACCCGCGAAGGTGAACCGGTGTTGGCCGATCCGGTAGTGCGCGACCAATTGGTGCAGCTGATTATGGAGGAAAAGGCCTTATCCCTGGGTGATCGACGCGCTGCGATTGCACCGTTGACCACGGACTATCCCTTCTCTTTACCGCTGTCACATAAATTGCGCGGCTCTGAGATGACGCGGCGTATGCGCCAGTTTGCCATCAATGCGCAGGGCGCTGCCGGTGCCCTGTATGTGGGTGACGACGAGGCGCGCCAGGGTGGCTTCTGGCAGCGCGCTTATTTCAATAGTTTCTCGGCGACTATAGGCGGCGGTACCTCGCAGGTGCAGGCCAATATTATTGCAGAACATATTCTTGGCCTGCCCAAGTAGGGAGATAACACATGTCAGTTATTGGAAATACCGCGGTGCAGTTCAGTGAAGAGCAGGCCATGTTGTTGGACGTTGCCAGAGAATTTTGCCGGGACAAATCACCCATAGGCGCAGTGCGCGAACAATTGGAAACCGCGAACGGTTTTGACCAGTCCGTGTGGGATGAAATAGTCGAACTGGGCTGGGCCGGTATAGCCATACCCGAATCCTGTGGTGGCTCGGGGTTGGGTGTGGCCACGGTGGTGCCTGTGGTGGAAGCCATGGGTCGCGCAATGCTCGGTACTCCGTTGCTAAGCACTACCGTTGCCGCGCAATTGCTGTTGCGCGCTGGCAACCCCGAGCAGGTCGAACGGCTGCTCCCTGCCATTGCCGCGGGTGCTCCGGCCACGGTGGCATTACTTGAAAATGGTGACTGGGGCGACGAGCGGGTTGCTGTGTCTGTGAGTGACGACCGGGTGCTTGCCGGCACTAAGAAATTTGTCGCCGATGCGGCTGTCGCTGCGCTGTTTGTGGTCTCGGTCAATTACCGGGGAGCGTTGGCGCTGGCGGTGGTGCGAGCGGATCAGCTGCCTGCAGGGGCACTGCAGCCCAACACCCTGATAGACCAGACCAAGCGTTCGGCCAATGTGGATTTCAGCGATATTGCGGTGGATGAAAACAACCTGATAACCGGCGATGGCGTCATCAGTGCGCTGCGTGATGTTCGCTTGCTGGGTGCCTTGTTGGTTGCCGCGGAGGCGACTGGCAGCGCTGCTGTTTGCCTGGATACCGTGGTCGAGTATCTCAAGACGCGCAAGCAGTTCGGTAAGCTCATTGGTTCCTATCAGGCATTGAAGCATCCCGCGGTGGATATCCTGCTATCGGTCGATTCTGCGCGCTCCTTTATCTATCACGCTGCGACACTGGTGACGGATGAGGCGGTGGACAAAGATGCCGAAGTTGCTTGTCGCATGGCCAAGGCACACGCGACCCAGACCCTGTGTTATGCCGGGGACAGGGCGGTGCAGTTCCATGGCGGCATGGGGTTTACCTACGAATGTGATGCCCAGTTATATATTCGCCGGGCCCAGTGGGCCCAGCAGCAATTTGGTGATGCCCAGCATCATCGCAAGCGTCTGGCGGCGCTGTTACTGGATTAAGAAGCAGCCACAGATCCGGTTAAACAGCGCTCTAACCCAGGATGGACAGGACTATGACAGCATTTTCAAAAATACTTATCGCCAACCGTGGTGAGATCGCGGTGCGCGTGATCCGTACAGCCCGGGAGCTGGGTTATCGCACCGTGGCCGTCTACAGTGAGGCAGATGCCGACGCCCTGCACGTGTTGGCAGCAGATCAGGCTATTTGTATTGGCCCCGCACCGGTGGGTGAGTCGTATTTATTGCCACAAAATATTCTCGCTGCCGCGGCGCGTAGTGGTGCGGATGCCATTCATCCGGGCTACGGCTTTCTTTCGGAGAATGCTGATTTTGCGCGAGCCTGTGAGCAGGCGGGCATTGTGTTCATCGGCCCACCTGCCGGGGCTATAGAATTGATGGGCAGCAAGCGTCTGTCCAAGATTGCCATGTTGGCAGCGGGAGTCCCGTGTATTCCTGGCTACCAGGGTGAGGATCAGTCTGACGAGACGCTGTTACTCAAAGCGCAGGACGTTGGCTTTCCGTTGATGGTCAAGGCTTCTGCTGGCGGCGGTGGACGCGGCATGCGCCTGGTACTGGAGCAAAGCGAATTGGCACAGCAGATTCGCACGGCTCGCTCCGAGGCGCAGAGTGCTTTCGGCAGTGGCGAGCTCATTCTCGAGCGGGCTGTGCTGGAACCACGGCATATAGAAATCCAGGTGTTTGCAGACGGCCATGGCAATGCGGTTTACCTGGGTGAACGGGATTGTTCCATCCAGCGACGTCACCAGAAAGTAGTGGAGGAGGCACCGTCGCCCTTTGTTACCGACCCGCTGCGTCAGGCCATGGGTGACGCCGCGGTTGCAGCGGCCAAGTCCTGTGATTACCGCGGTGCAGGTACCGTGGAGTTTCTGGTGGATGCCGAGCGTAATTTCTATTTTTTGGAGATGAATACACGCCTGCAGGTGGAGCATCCCGTTACCGAAATGATTACTGGTCAGGATCTTGTGGCCTGGCAATTGGCGGTGGCGGCAGGTAAGCCTCTGCCGTTGTCCCAGGATGACATTGTCCTGAGCGGTCACGCGGTAGAGGTGCGCCTGTATGCGGAGGACCCGCGCCAGGAATTTATGCCACAGACCGGGGCGATAGAGGCCTGGCAGTACCCCTGCTTGCCCGGAATACGGGTAGACCATGGCATTCGTCAGGGTCAAATGGTGACCCCGCATTACGATCCTATGTTGGCCAAGGTCATAGCCTGGGGTGTAGACAGGGAGGAGGCCTGTCGCAAACTGGCAGCGGCGGTGCAGGACAGCTGTCTGCTGGGGGTCAATAACAACAAGTTGTTTTTGCAAAACATCCTGCGCCATCCGGTTTTTTGCCGCGGCGAGGCGACCACAGCATTTATTGCGCAGCATTTTTCTCAGGATGCCAGCATGCACGTGTCTGTTCCTGCCGCGCGCACCCTGGCCATCGCCGCAGCGATTCTGGAAGCAGCGGCGGATCACCAGGAGCTGCGCTGGCGCAGCTCCACCGGCGCACGTCACTGCTTTACTCTGAGCTATGATGGCCAGACATACCCACTGGACCTGGTGTCTCAGCAAGGCCAAACCACTGTGCGCAGCGGCGACGAGACGGTGCTGCTGGCGATGTCAGATTTTCGCCAAGGCTCGGCAGCCCTGGTTATCGATGGTCTGCGCCAACGGGTAAGCTATGCCTTGTCCGGCGATGCACTGCATTTGGACGACGGATCTGGTCACTGGAGCTTTGAAGACGTCACTCACGCACCCGCTGCAGCAGCTGGCGCGCTAGGCTCCGGCCAGCTCAAGGCCTCCATGGATGGCGCTATCGTGGACGTGTTGGTGCAGGTGGGTGAGCAGGTCAGCGCGGGCCAGACGCTGGTGGTGCTGGAGGCCATGAAAATGGAGCACCAATTGAAGGCAGGTATCGATGGCCTGGTAGAGGCTGTCGCCGTGACGCCCGGCGACCAGGTCAAAAACCGGCAGGTGCTGGTGACTGTCGCAGAGCCGGAAGCCCAGGCCTGAGCCTGGCTGCAAAAAGGTCAGTGCCGGCGGGATTACACGGTATTGACAGCTTTGGCGCACTCGCAAGGGTATACCGGCCGGGTATCTGGGTGTTCTTATTGCCGAATCAGCGTGCCCCACTGCAGCGCAATCGTATATACTTGCCCCCCAAAATTTCACCCTCCTCTTGGAAGTTATGGCAAAAAAACCTAAAGGCCTGAAGCATAGTGCCTTGCCTCGTGGCCTGTCTGTCTCTCTGGCCGGACTTCGCGCTGGCGGCGCGCTGGCCGTGGACAGTGCGGTACAGAAGGTTATGCGTCGCAATGCCGATGGCGATGATTCAGAGTTTGCACGCAAGGAGGCTCGACGTTTCGTGCGCGAGCTGGGCAAGCTCAAAGGCACTTATGTAAAAATTGGCCAGATGCTGGCACTGTTCGGCGAGCAGTTTCTGCCCTCGGTATTGGTCGAAGCACTGCGCGATCTGGCGGATCAGACCGAGCCACTGCACTGGGATGCGCTGGAATCGTTTGTCCGCGATAGTCTTGGTGAGCGTTTTAACGAGCTGGAAATCGACCCCGAAGCCGTCGCAGCCGCTTCTCTGGCACAAGTACATTTGGCCAGGGTGCGAGCAACCGGTGAGTGGATTTGCCTGAAAGTACAATACCCCGGTCTGGCCCAGGTGATCGATTCGGACTTTGATGCGGTAGTGCGTATGCTATTGCTGGCGCGCTGGGTGAAGTCCGGTCGGGAACTGGATAATTGGCTGGAATCCATGCGCACCCACCTGCACCACGAGATCAATTATCGGCGCGAGGCGCAGCTGACCCTGCGGATGGCGGACTTGGTGCAGGGTGTACAGGTAGCTGACGTGACTTACCACGTGCCCGACCTGCACCTGACTTATTGTACTGATACGGTGTTGGCGCTGGAGTACATCCAGGGGTGTTCGGTGGCTGACCCGGATGTCGCGAACCTTTCCCTGGAGCGACGCAATGCTCTGGCCAGCGGCATGCTGGAGCTGTTTTTCTATGAACTTTACGATTGGGGCTTTTTGCAGACCGACCCCAATTTCGGTAATTACCTGCTTTGTCTGGACGATCGCCGCAAGAAAGTAGCCGTCGATCAACTGGCCTTGCTTGATTTTGGCTCGGTGCTGGATTGTTCCCCTGACTTTCTGTTTCATCTGCGTCACGTTATCGATGCGGGTCAGCAGCAGGACGTGCCGCGGCTGGTGGATGGGTTGATTGGCCTGGGCTGCCTGCAACCTGACGCCAGTGCAGAGGGGCGAAAAATGTTCGCAGACTTCTGCCTGCACCTGTTGGAACCCCTGCGGCCTCCGGCGCAGTTGCCGCCGGAATACCTCAACGCGAGTGGCCAGTACTGCTGGGCCAAATCCCGCCTGATGCGCCGCGCGGGTAAACAGGCAGCGCAGTCCGCCGCCAGTCGTCACTTTACGCCGCCTTCGCGGGATTTTGCCCTGATTGCACGTAAGCTTACCGGGGTTTTTAACTTCATTGCTGTGTTAGAGGCTGAATTTAACGCCCACGAGATGATCGAGACTCATATTCGCCGCTGGCGCGAGGTCGAGACGCGTGGCAAGGGATAAAAAAGGCGACGACGATCACAAGGCTATACCGACATCACGGGTAGGCCGCTTCGCGCGCATGGCGCGCATGGCCAGCGGTGTCGCCGGTGGTATGGTCGCGGAGGGATCACGGCAACTGCGCGCGGGGAAGCGACCCAACGCCCGGGATATGCTGTTAACCCCGGGCAATGCCCACAGAGTGGCTGAGCAGCTCGCTACCATGCGCGGTGCAGCGATGAAAGTGGGTCAGATTCTGTCTATGGACACGGGAGATTTTTTACCCCGGGAGCTGGCTGATATACTGGCGCGGTTGCGTTCGGACGCGAAATACATGCCGCCACAGCAGTTACAAAAAACCATGACCGAGGCTTACGGGGCTGACTGGGAAACCCTGTTTTATGGCTTTGAGATGAAACCCCTGGCGGCGGCATCGATTGGACAGGTGCATAAAACCACCTCGCCGGACGGTCGGGAGATTGTGCTTAAAGTGCAGTACCCGGGTGTTGCGGCCAGTATCGACAGTGATGTCGATAATATTGCCAGTTTACTGCGTATGTCCGGATTGTTGCCTGCCAGCCTGGATATTCAACCGCTGCTGGAGGATGCCAAGCAACAGCTCAAGGATGAGGCGGACTACCTCAAGGAAGCACAATTCCTGGAGGCGTTTGGCGGCTTGCTGCGGGACGATGAGCGTTTTGTGCTGCCCCAGGTGTTGCCTGAATTGACTCATCGCAATGTGCTGGCTATGACCTATGTCAGCGGCAGCCCCATCGATGCCATCACCGATCTGCCACAGGCCGAGAGAGACCGGGTGATGTCCTCGCTGATCGAACTGATGTTGCTGGAATTGTTTGAGTTGCGCATGGTGCAGACGGATCCGAATTTTGCCAATTACCAGTATCGGCGCAATACCGGTGAGATTGTGTTGCTGGATTTTGGTGCGACCCGGCACTTCAAAGCGGCCTTCGTCAATAACTACAAGAAACTGGCCGCCGCCGCGATCGCTCAGGATATGGACAAGGTGGCTGCCGCAGCGGGACGCCTGGGCTATGCCATTGGTGAAGAGGGCGGTGAATACCGTCAGTTGGTTCTGGATCTGTTCCTGCTGGCGCTGGAACCGCTGTGCCAGGATGTGGAGTATGATTTTGCAGCATCGGACATGTCGCGAAAAATGTCACAGCTGGGCGAAGAGGTAACCAACTTCAAGGAATTCTGGCAGGCGCCGCCCACCGATGCGGTTTATTTTCACCGCAAGTTGGGGGGCATGTTCATGCTCGCCAGCAGATTGAAGGCCAG
>JBALVO010000053.1:0-24117 GCA_036961445.1 Halioglobus sp. | reverse complement strand
TCGGGCTGGAAGATCAGGACTGGCGCAAGAAAAAGCCATGGTACAAGCCTGAAAAGTAATCTGCCTCCACCTATAGACTCGTTCAGCGGGCTACATGGTCACCCCCCAAACTCAAGCTCAACTGTGAGCTATACTATTGGGACACAGATGTATCCGGTTCCAGTGAAAGGGACTGGGAGTCACTGCATTTAAAACCGATCTACTTTCCTGAAAAAATGGTGGGCGAGCTGGGGGAGTGGAAATACAAACTCGCCGTCGGTAGCGAGTTGATTTTGGATTTAGGTGATGAGGACAAGGGCACCGGCTCTGGCTCAAATGTAGTCGCCCCATTACTCGGCTTGGCTATAGTGCGAGAAAGCACCACGTTGATCCCAATCGTCCAGCACTTCATGGACTACAGTGGCAACGAGGTTAGTTTATTAAGCCTGGCAGGCTGCCTCAGGTTTTTGGGCCAATGGTCCAGCACCGGCAAATATAGTTCCAGAGACGTCATCCAGCCTATCTATGATGAGATCAACGGAAGCAGCCGAATTGAGTTACACTTTATTGATTGGATTCAATAAGAACGCCGGGAGAGTTTTATGGACGTCTCATTTCGTCAGTTTCTAATTGGCCTCGCCACGATAATACTAAGTGGGTCCGTCTTTGCCGAAGAAATCACACCGGACGGTGCTTTGCAGCTTATGGAAGATTGCCAGAAGCAGCGCGAGGAAAATATTGCTCCGCTGCGAGAGCAAGCGATTGAGGATTGTGTAACCAACAGGGGCAGAGACCGGGAGTATTGCGTAAGTTTTAACAGAACTTTTGGCAATGCAAGGCCACGCGCAGGAGGCGGAATGATCCCCGGTATGTTTTGGGAGCTTCCAGTCTGTGAAGAAGCGGTTGCCGCGGAGAAATATTTCAAGATGAACCCGAGCAGCCGAAGTTACAATTCGCCATAGAGGCACTCTCGGGCGACGCTTTCTGACGACCGATATGAGATGACAACAGACGGCTTCCGGATAGCGGGTCAAATCCGGCATGATGTCATGCTTTCGCCCAATCGGAGACATTTGATCTAGAATGAATTGAGCATCAAATTAGTCTACACTCGGCCGGAGAAGCGCTCACTATCGCTATTGGCAGCGTGCTACGAAAAAATTGGGAAACATTTTGATATGTTTGAAGGAAGTATGAAACATGGCTCTGCCATAATTTTCGCTGTCACCGTAAGCGTTTTAACTGTCTTACTAAGTGGTTGCGAGACTTCAGATGCTACCTTGCGGGATCAAGGTCGAAGTGAATCCTACGTAATGGGTTTTCATGATGGCCGCCACAGCGGCATGAAAGAAGCCGGCAACTATCTCGAGCATATTGTTAAGAATACTACGCGATTTAAGGATGATGCTGATTATCGCGCGGGCTGGCTTGCGGGAGAGGCCGAAGGAAAACGCATGCAAGAGCAAGCCAATGCGGCGGCTGGCGCTTATAACGCTGGCAAGATAGCAGATAAGGCTGGACCACATCCCAACGATGCGATAAAGAATGCAACGAAGGGCGTCAATACTGATGATCTAAAGGTTCTGCAATAATAATCCGGGATTTGACACATATTCTTGAGACGCTTCCGAGTCGAGTGAATTCTGCTATCAGGTGAGAGCGGGGCATCCACCACCCCACTACCAAGATGGCACTACAAAGGTCGCATAAAAACCTGGCGGTTTCATCGTCAGTTTTGCTATCTCAGCCTTTCATGCGTGCTCTTCACGGATGGGTCTACCCACTGCAACAACACTCACACCACCTGGAGCGAGATACTGGCGCTCATCCATGCGACTGTCTCTGTGGACGTCAATAAGGCTAGGCAAGGCTGAATTTTTGGCTACACTTGTCGTAAGTCGGTCTAATATCGGTGTAGTAAATATTTTTGCTGTAGGTTTAATCGCTATTGATGAGCGTTTATCTGTACAGTTTATCCGCAAGCAATAACTATTGAATCTGGAGATAACGATGAAGATGAAATCCCTTGCAGTGGCCGTGTCAGTTCTTACCCTGGCGATGGGCAGCGCGAATTTGCCGGCGCAAGTCGCTGCGGTTAAAGCGCCACAGACAGTACGAATCGAGCACGATCTATTAGGTGAAAAAGAAATCCCCATCAATGCGCTGTACGGCGTCCAAACCGCCAGGGCCATTGAAAACTTTCAAATCTCCGGCGCCACCTTGACTGACTATCCGGAACTAATCAACGGCTTCGCCCTGGTAAAAATGGCTGCGGCCATGGGTAACACCGATGCCGGGAAGATGAAGAAACAAACCCGGGACGCCATCATTAAAGCTGGAGAGGCTATTCTCACTGGCAAATATCATGACCAGTTCCTGGTCGACCCCTACCAGGGTGGTGCAGGTACTTCTACCAATATGGCTGCCAATGAAATCATGGCGAATGCAGCCCTGCTTGAGACCGGTCGCCAACTGGGCGAGTACGAAATTGTGGAACCACACGACGATCTGAACATGTCGCAGTCCACCAACGACGCGTACCCCACTGCACTCAAGGTCGCTATGATCACCAATAACGAGCGGGTGGTAGAGCAAATCGAATTGCTGGTGGCGGCGCTGCGCGCCAAGGGCAACGAGTTTATCGACGTATTAAAAATGGGCCGCACCGAGATGCAGGATGCGGTGCCGATGACACTGGGACAGGAATTCCACGCCTTGGCCGCCGCCCTGGAAAGCGAAATTGTTTTTATCCGCTCTTCTGAAAAACCGCTATTCGCCATCAATATGGGCGGGACTGCAATTGGCACCGGGCTCAATGCACCAGCCGGTTTTGCCAAAAAAACGGCCGCGCACCTGGCCGAACTGACTGACAAGCCTTTTTATAAAGCCGATGACCTGATAGCGGCCACCTGGGACCAACACGCGTTTCTGGCCGAGTCCGGCGCTATGCGCAGCCTGGCAGTGAAGCTGTCCAAGATAGCCAGTGACATGATCCTGCTGTCTTCCGGACCGCGGGCCGGACTTGGTGAAATCAATCTACCCCCGGTTCAGCCGGGCTCATCCATTATGCCCGGCAAGGTCAACCCGGTAATGCCCGAGCTGGTGAACCTGGTGTCCTTTCGCGTGATTGGCAACGATTTATCGGTCACTCTGGCAGCTCGAAACGGGCAATTGCAGCTCAATGCCTACGAACCGCTTATCGCCATCGCGGTACTCGATTCACAACGTCTACTGGCAAATACTATGGAAACTTTCCGTACCCGCTGTGTAGATGGCATCACGGTCAACGCCGGTACCCTGGAAGGTTATATCGAGCGCACCGTGGGAATTGTTACTGCACTCAATCCCGTGATCGGTTATGAGCGAGCCACCGAGTTAGCCAAAGAGGCCTACAGCACCAATAAGGGCATTCTGGAGATCGTACGCGAAAAAAATATCTTAACCGCCGAACAGATTGAGGATATCCTTAGCCCCGCCGCCCTGACCGGACTCGACAAGAAACAGTACAAGTAAACCGGTTTTTGCATAAACGGAAATACCCTCCTGATAGTCTGGAGCAACACGGTTACCAGTGCTGCTCCAGTTATCTATCAATCCGTAAACTGTTACGAGCCACTCGATAAGCTCACCACTACTTTCAAGGAAAACATATGACATCCAGCGTGTTCGAATCCCTCTTCTCCCTGCAAGGAAAAATCTGTGTCGTCACCGGAGGTTCTCGTGGCCTTGGTTACCAGATGGCCAGGGGGTTTCTGGAAGCAGGCGCTGCCAGAGTGTATATCACCGCGCGGAGAGCTCCCGCATGCGAGGAGGCGGCCTCATCCCTATCGCAATTTGGCGAGTGCATCGCGCTACCGGGCGACATCAGTTCAGTTGCTACGATAGAAGCCCTGGTGGCCGATTTAACCGCACGCGAAGATCATGTGGATGTGCTGGTCAACAATGCGGGCGCTGGCTGGGGCGCAGCCTACGGTGATTACCCCGAGGCGGGCTGGGATAAGGTCATGAACCTCAACGTCAAGAGCCCCTTCTTCCTGACCCAGGCCATGACTCCCCTGCTAAAGAAAAATGCCACTGCACAAAATACCAGCAGCGTTATTAACATCGGCTCAATTGCGGCCATCATCGGCGATGGATTCATGAACTATGCCTATGGTCCCAGCAAGGCTGCGGTGCACCAACTGACCCGAAATCTTGCCAAAGAGTTGGCGCAGGACCATATCCGGGTCAATGCCCTTGCACCAGGGAGGTTCTTCTCCAAGATGACTGAATATGCCAGTCAGGACAAAGCCCAGTATGAGGCAGAGATTGCCTCAATCCCCCTGCATCGCTGGGGTGGTGATACCGATATAGCCGGGGTTGCGATCATGCTGGCCAGCAAAGCCGGGGCTTTTATTACCGGAGAAATCATCCGGATTGATGGTGGCACCACCCTGGTAAGCTAGTTTGTCAGCTAGCGCTGATTTTCGGCCAGCGCTAACGATTGAGGCGGGCGCTATCAGGCGGGCAACCCCTGTTTGGAGTGCATCCCATGCGCGCTGATGCAGTAGATTGGCGCGCCTTTGGCCACCATGATCGGCTCGATTTCTTCAAACAATGCGCGGTAAGTGTAGAAAGGTACACGCGGGAACAAGTGATGAATGGCGTGGTAGTTCTGGTAGCCCCAGAGCAAGGTTACCAACCGCCCTGCCAAACCATCTACCAGGATGGTCGAGGTATCGACATAGCGACCTTGTGATTCGTGGGGCGTGTGTACGATATAAGCGAACAGGAACATCAGCACAGTGAGACCCACAAACCAGGCGACCACAAACAGGGCCAGTCCTTCGAATAGGTAACCTGCAGACATGAATGCCAATCGCGGGGCCAGTGCGGCGAACACCTCCAGACACAAATACAGGTTTTGTGTACGACTGGCCTTACTCCAGCGAGTTTTGATATAGAGCCGATATTGGCCGATATAGATTTTAAGCATTGCAGTGAAAGCGAGCAAAGGTGACCGAGCCATCTGTGCCACCGGGTAGTCCGGGTCATCAATAGGGCTATTGGTATGTCGGTGATGCGCCAGGTGCTCATGACGATGGGCGGTCAGCGGAATCATTACAATCCAGGCAGCGATATAACCCATAGCTTCATTGAGCCAGCGCAATGAGGTATTGCTGCCACTGATGGTGCCGTGGACAGCATCATGCAGCACGGTATAGGCAGCATATGTAAGAAAGGCCATAACAGGAACTGCGGCAATCAGCGGCATAATGCCCAGCACTACCAGAACAGGTGTGACGAGGTAGGCACTCGCCACCAAAACACCAAGCAAAACGGTCGGCCAGGCAAAACCGCCCATGTACTGCTTTGCCGCTTCCAGTGCCTTCAGATCGAGATTGTCCTTGTTACTCATACCAGGGTCCCCTTTCGGTGGGTTTTCGATGATGCCATTGTGTTTGATTCACATTCTGCAGGTGAGTGTATTACGCGTCAAAAGGGTGTCATAATCCGCCAATATTGGAGTCTGAGGTAATATGGATAGCATCAGTCCCGTCTATGCCCGATTTGTGCTGAGGGAAATTCTGCGACAGGGAATTTCCACGGATGAATTACTGGCCGGTACCCGCCTCAACCGCCGGGAGCTGGAAACCGGCGGTGACATCGCCGTGGAAGACTTCCTGGCCATCCTGGAAAATGGCCGCAAGCTGAGTGGCAATGAACGACTTGGGCTGATCATTGGCCGCCACACCAATATTATTGCCCTGGGACAGATAGGCGCAGCAGCGGCCATTGCACCCACCGTCCGGGAAGGCCTGCAAGTGATGGAGAACTATACTCGCCTGCACGTCAGTTATATGCGACTTGAGCTAGTGTCCAGCTTACAGGGCCTATCGGTAAGGTTTCTCTTCCTGAAGGACACTGGCGTCACCGAGATGTTTCACACGGAAACCGCACTGATGCTGGTCCAGCATTACGTGGAAACACTGACCGGGAGAATACTGGACAACGCCAGACATCACCTGAGGTTACCGGCCCCTGATTACGCCAGCGAATATTCTTACTGGCTGCACAGTCCGGTAAGTTTCAACGCAGAGTACTGTTTTGTCGCATTGCCCTTCGAGTGGCTGGATCTTCCGTCGCCTTATTACAACGCCGAGATGTGGCAGCAAGCCAACCAGATGCTGGCACAGCAAATGCAAGAGATGGAGGGCAAGGAGAGGCTGCCCTACTCACAGTATGTGGATACACTGCTACGATCCAATGAGCCCCCGCTGCCAGATCTTCGAGACGCAGCAGCCAAGTTGCATATATCTGAACGAACCCTTAACCGCAGACTGCAACAAGAGGGAACAAATTTCAGGCAGATAAAGGGGCAGATTCTAGGCAGTTGGGCACGCCAGCACTTGCGAGAGACGAAGCACAGCGTCGAGGCCATAGCTGCAGAATTGGGTTATCAGGATGCTGCGAATTTCCGCCGCGCATTTCGTAATAGTGAGGGCTGCTCACCCAGCGAATTCAGGCGTGCCATGGCGGTAACACCCAACAAATTTTTGGGCACGCGGGTGTAAGACTGCGTTATGCTTAGCAACACGAGAAAACCTGTCAAAGTACGGCAAGGAACCAGCAATGGCGGAAAAGGACTACAGCGAGACGGGGTTTCACGCCTTTATGCGCCAATCGGCAGTGGCAGGCCTGGTTAATCCATCTACC
Source organism: Halioglobus sp. (assembly GCA_036961445.1). Lineage (GTDB taxonomy): Bacteria > Pseudomonadota > Gammaproteobacteria > Pseudomonadales > Halieaceae > JBALVO01. The sequence goes on along the minus strand of JBALVO010000053.1, from coordinate 17,442 downwards.
GCCCGCGCCAGGAAACTGGCCGCGGAGCAACTACTGGTAGAACTCAAGTCCCACGAACGAACCGACATGCGCTTGGTGGATGTAGATGAGTTGTGCCTGCGCTTCCACAAGTTGCAGGGGTCTACCATCCGGCCAGAAAGCCTTGATGTCTATCGTTCCCGCCTTAATGATGCGCTGGCAGATTTTATAAACTGGACCAATGAGCCTGCTTCATTTAAGCCTCGCGAGAGCGAAGTTCGAGCGACCCGGGAAAGCCTGAAAAAAGACACGCCCGGAGAAGCCCGAGCGCGGGAAGAACTCACACTTAACCCACCGCGCAGGCCTAATGATATATTTCCCATTCCCCTGCGCGAGGATCTCGTGGTGTATATACAAAATGTGCCACTGGACCTCACGCCACAAGAGGCCGAGAAGGTTGCGGCCGTCATCCGTGCCCTTGCCGTACCCGATGCGCAGGACTGAGCCATGAACCGCCTCGTACTATGGGCACCCATGTTTGTGTTTGGTGTGGGCGGGCTCTATTTGCTGATGCTGTTTATGCAGCCTGGCAATGATGGTCGTATTTTCAGCAACCTGGTCCCGGAACTCATCGGGTTTTGCCTGGAAGGTTTTTTCCTTATCGGTCTGTTCTCCTTGATTCAAAACCGCAGGGAGCGCGACCGCCGAGAGGAGTTAAGGCAAAGCCTCCGCGGTGCCCTGCGTGAACTATTGAGTTATCTGGATATCGGCTTGCTGGAAGAACACTCGGAACCGGCAGACTCAAGAGCGCTGGAGGAAGACCCAAAGATGGTAGCCACGCTGATAATCAAGTTGGCAGAAAACCCACTGGAACTTGATGCTATGGCCAAGCTTAAAGAGGTGGCCGCGCGCAACCTGGTCACCGTGCACGACCTGATCCCTGTCGCTGCCCAGCTTAGCGCTAATCATATGCGCTGGTGGTTGGCGATTACCGATAGTGTGCGCCACTTGACCGAGGCAACAGACAAGTCCGCTGTGAGCTCCGCCATGCATCAGTTCCTGGCCAGCCTGGGAGAGTTTGACGAGCTGGAGCTCTAGGAAGCCACTGAACAGTACTTTTTACTCAAAAATAAGTTGCAGTCTCAAATTATGGTGATATAGTCATGTATAACACTATATCAACGAGACGATTACGATGCGAGTTTCCCGGCGGAAAAACCTGATGGGTAAAGCGGATGACAAAGTATTACTTGTCGCCATTATTTTTGTGTTCTGCGCGTTTATCAGCGCAATGGCAAGCGCTGCGGTTACCAGCGTGGAGGAACTCCAGTTCAGCCGCGTGCAACTAATGGGTTCCAATGAGCTGGAGATCACTCAGGGTGATGAAAATAGCCTGAAGATACGCGGTGACAAAGGTGACCTGACCCCTCCCCCGTTTGTCGTACAAGGGGATATGCTGCGCCTGGGCGTAACCCCCCAAGGCAATAGTATCAGTGGCGTAAAGTACAAGTTAACGACCAAGAGCCTTGAGGCGCTGCTGTTAGACGGGTCTGGTGATATATTCGTCAAGCCTCTCACGGTAGGCGATCTGCTGGTATCAGTGGAAGGCTCCGGGGTTATTCGCATGTACGATGTGGAAACCCTTGAACTGGAAATGCGCGTATTTGGCTCCGGCGCTCTGCAAGCGGTCAATGTCAGTGCAAAAAGTGCCCGCCTTAACCTTAAAGGCAGTGGCGATATTCAGCTGGGTACGCTGCAGGCCGACATGATCAGAACCCACATGGCAGGCTCGGGTGACATTTCAGTTCAGGATGGTGGCAGTACCGCCTATCTTGAAGTTGGTTTGATGGGCAGTGGTGATGTTGCCATGAAGGGCCTCATAGCAAGCAGGGCCGAAGTGAGCATTATGGGTTCCGGCGACACGGAGATAGCGGTAGAAAACTCTCTGGAAGCAAAAATTATGGGTAGTGGTGACTTGATTTATCACGGTAAACCCAAACTGTCGACATCCGTTATGGGTAGCGGCGATATCATTCAGCGAGACTGATCAAGATGCTCGCACCGCAGGTGCAATAATGATAATGGAGTGGAATGACAATCAGCCCATTTACAAACAACTACGTGAAATGGTTGTTGAGCGAATTATCGATGGAAGCTTTTCCGAAGGTGAAGCTGTACCTTCGGTACGCCAGGTTGCAACTGACTACCAGATAAACCACCTGACCGTCGCCAAGGCATATCAGGAACTGGTTGAAGTGGGACTACTGGAAAAACGCCGAGGCTTAGGCATGTTTGTTATCGCAGGCGCCAAAAAATCACTCACCGGGCTAGAACAACAAAAATTTCTAGTTGATGAACTACCCGCTTTTGCTGAACGCATACAGAAGCTTGGCATGGACTTGAATATGGTCGCAGAAAAATTGCGCACGATAGGGGAAAGTAACTGATGGATACCATCATAAACGCAACTCAGCTCAAGAGGCACTTCGGTGAGCAAAAGGCTGTAGATGGCATAGACTTGCAGCTTCAGGCGGGCACGATCCTGGGTCTGATCGGTCCTAATGGTGCTGGAAAAACTACATTGCTGCGCTCGTTACTGGGCTTATGTGAATGTGATGGTGAGCTAGATGTGCTGGGCTTTGATCCTCGTCGAGAGCGCAGCAAAATGCTCGACCAGGTGTGCTCGATTGCTGACACTGCAGTGTTGCCGGGCTGGATGACCGTAAAACAACTACTCGACTATGTAGAAGGGGTTCATCCCCGATTTAACCGGGATCGGGCGCTGCGTTTTCTTGATGATACCGAGGTGGGGCTGAAGCGCCGCATAAAGCAATTATCCAAAGGCATGATGGTCCAGCTACACCTGGCCATTGTAATGAGTGTTGATGCACGCCTGTTAATACTGGATGAGCCCACCCTGGGTCTCGACATCATGTTTCGTAAACGCTTTTTTGAACAGCTTCTTAATGATTACTATGACGAGCAACGCACAATTATTATCTCCACGCACCAGGTAGATGAAGTCGAAAATATCCTGACTGATGTGATGTTTATGCGCGCAGGCAAGACTTTATTGAACACGCGCATGGAATCAATCGCTGAGCGCTACCTCGAATTGCATGTAGTGGGTGCCGGGATAGAGCAGGCCGAGCAACTGAGTCCCATCGGGCAAAGGTCGATACTGGGCGGCAAAGCTTTTATTTTTGAGGATACACCGCGCGCAGCGCTTCAAGAATTGGGCGAACTGAAGGTTCCTACCGTGGCTGATTTGTTTGTAGCCAAGATGGGAGCGGGGGCACAGCAATGAACCAGGTGCGGAAAAAGAAAATTACTGCTCTGCTCAGGCGAGAAATCCAGGAGTACAAGAACTCCTTCGTGACAACCCCGCTGGTCGTGGCGGGTGTACTGATCTTGTGCATGCTGGCCAGCGTCTTACTGGCAAATAGAATTACCGTGGCTGGCGATTCAATTATGGATATTCTCCACGATGAAAACTCTCATGCCGGCATGAATATTACGATCAGTATTGACGACAAAGAGATATCGCACGATTACGTGGTGAGCGAAGAATCCGGTGACGATGCGGCAGGCACTGAAGACTGGAATTTTTCCAGTGAATGGAAATTCAATCCACAGCGCAGTGAAAAAATGCCGGAAGATGCCGGTGCAGAGGAAAAATCCCTGAACCCGATATTGAACGGCCTGCATTGTCTATTCCTGCTGCTCTTATTAGCCACATCAATTAATTATCTGCTGGGTACATTCCACCAGGACAGACGCGATCGCAGTGTTTTATTCTGGAAATCGGTACCCGTTTCCGAACCACAGGAAGTGGCCGCCAAGATCGCCACGGTATGCCTGGTTGCCCCGGCGATCTACCTGGCGGTTTCTGTCGTCACCCAGCTCGCTGCGGTTTTGCTGGCGATGCTGATGACCTGGCGCATGGATATGGGCCCCATGGAAACCGTACTGGGCAATATCGACTTCCTTGGATTGTTTCGCGGACAGATAGTTAGCTTGCTGATATGGGTACTATGGACAGTCCCATTTTACGCCTGGCTACTGCTGTGCTCTGCTGCTGCACGGCGATCACCTCTGTTATTTGCGCTGGCTATCCCCATCACATTTATTGTGCTGGAACAGTTATTCATTGGCAGCGAGCATCTATCAAATGCCTTCTCCAATCACATTCCACATCCTGGGAACGACGGCCAAGACCCACTAGGATTTTATTTCTACGAACCGCAGTGGTGGTCGCTGGATTACCTCGGCATGTTGCTGGGACTGCTGGTCGCCGCTGCGCTGTTAACAGGAACGATCTGGTTTCGTAAACACCGCTTCGAAATTTGAGGGGGCCGTATCGAATAGCCGGCCATTAATGCCCTGGTTCAACGACGCCAGGGCTTTTTAGCGAGAAAAATAGTATGCCGACTGCCCTTCCCAGGTCGGGCCCTCACCGTCTTCAAGTTAACGTTAAACCCGGATTTTTTCAGTCTGATGGTAAACAGTTGATCAGGTCCTGCTGACCAGATGGCAAGCATTCCGCCGGGACGCAGAGATGCATACAGCGCTGCCAGCCCCTGCAGTGAGTAAAGCCACTGATTATCAGAATGGGTCAACCCTTCAGGACCGTTGTCAACGTCCAGCAAAATCGCATTAAATCCCATCGAGTCCTTACGCACCAACTCCGAGACGTCACCCACATGCACCTCGGTGCGAGAGTCGTCCAACGGCAGCCCTGCACACTCTCCCAGCGGCCCTTTGTTCCATTGCACGACTTCCGGCACCAGCTCGGCCACAACAACCTGCGCCTTGGCCGAAATAGCCTTGAGAGTGGCTGCCAGGGTGAAGCCCATACCCAGGCCGCCAACTAAAATCCGGGCATCATCTACCCGCTTGAGACCCGCACAGCCCAGTTCTGCCAGTGCTTCTTCTGAACCATGCACACGGCTATTCATCAGCTCACCACGAATACCAGACAGGCGAATGGAAAACTCTTTATCTCGTTGTGACAGCTTCAGCTCGCCGCCATTGTTCGGGATATTTGCCGTGCCTAGTACTGTCCAGGGAATCATGGAGTCTCAAAGCTGTTGGTGGGTTTTTTTAGCAGCGAACTTTAGCATAGCGCTGCACAAGCTGCGCGAGTTCGCCCTACCCTATTTCAATCGGGCCTATTTACGCCCACCCGAAGAGGGTTGGGAATTAACGCCGGCGTATGGCTGAGATAGGCCAGGTAAGCTTCATCGTCACCCCACCGTTTGCGAGCCCGCGCCTCAAGCATCTTGATACCGCTGACCTGGGTCAATAACAAATACACAAAAACCGGCGAGATCAGTGTCAGGTGCTGCCAACCCGATAACGCGGGATAAGCCGCAAGTGCAATACCGCACCACAGCAGTATTTCACCAAAGTAATTGGGATGCCGGGAAAACTTCCACAAGCCATGTTGAATGAATGAATTTTCGTTAGCTGCCACCGCACGAAAATTACGTTTCTGCCGATCCGCTATCACTTCGATAACAAAGCCCAGAGCCCATACGGCTGTACCTGCCAACACAAAACCATCAACCGGGTGCGGCTGCACTGATGTTATAGCGGCCAGGCCAGCCGAAAAAGTAACAAACACCCACAGACCCTGTAGCGTCCAGGTCATCAAAAACCAGAAAAAATCCGGCTTGATCTTGTTAAACCTGACATCACTGCCATCGGCGCGGATTCTCATGAACAGGAACGACCCCAATCGCACAGCCCAGACAATCACCATGAACACGATTAACACGCTGCCCGGTTGCGTGACATCGGACAAAGCCAGGGCCAGTAACGCCAGTGAGATGTAGGTAAGGCTGCCAGTCAGGTCGTAGTATTTTTCTGTCTGGAAGATATAAGCGGGAATAAACGACAGCCACTGGATGAGAAATGCCAGAATGCCGCACAACAAAAACACCGGCAAGCCAACCACACGGGTACCACCATCACTCCCGGCAACGGCCACCACTGCAGCAATACCGATTGAAATAAAAATACCAAGAACTGACGTCGATTTACCTGCCATAACTATTGCCTGTATAACTGTTCTCTGTACTCTACCAACCCAGAGTAGGCCACGCCAGCGGGAACACCACGCTGTAATCTCTTCAAATTCAAGCCACCCGCACCAGCCCCAGACTGAAACCATGATAGTATCGCAGCGGAAACTGGAGCAGCCGAAAAAATGGCAATAAATTGGTATCCCGGCCATATGCACAAGGCCAACAAGGACATGAAAGAGGTCTTACCACAGGTAGACCTGATCATAGAGTTGTTGGACTGCCGTTTGCCTTATAGCAGCCAGAATCCCTCTATAGCCAAACTTGCGGAAAACAAACCCGTAATCAAGATCTTAAGTAAGTCGGATCTGGCAGATCCTGCTATTACTCCGTTGTGGCAAGCGTACTTTGAACAAGAGGCCTCGGTAAAAACCCTGCTCACCACGTTAGACCAGGCCGATAAGGCACAAAAGCTGGTGGCTCTGTGCCATAAACTCGTTCCTGGTAAATCCCGGAAGAAAGCAAATATTCTGGCGATGATCACCGGCATTCCCAATGTAGGGAAATCCACCCTGATTAATGCTGTGGCTGGTCGCACAGTAGCGAAAACCGGCAACGAGCCGGCCATTACCAAAGGGCTACAAAGAACAAAGCTGAACAATGGCCTTATCCTGCTGGATACGCCTGGAATCTTATGGCCAAAGATTCACAACGAAAATAGCGGTTACCGCCTGGCCGCTTCAGGCGCCATTAAGGACACGGCGATAGAAGTCGAAGACATTGCGCTTTACCTGGCGCGCTTTCTCATCAGGCAGTACCGGGAAATGTTGGCCCTGCGCTACGAGATACCAGGCATCCCCGATACCGAGATCGAGTTTCTTGAATTACTCGGAGCACGCCGTGGCAGCTTGCGCGCAGGTGGCCAGGTGGATCTGGAAAAGGTCTCTTCGATTCTGGTCAACGAATTTCGCTCAGGAAAACTGGGGAGGATTACGCTGGAAACTCCGCGCATGATAGCCGGTGAAGAGATAATCGTGGCGCAACAACGCGCAGAGCGAGCCGAACGCGACGAACAGCGTAAGAAAAAGAAACATAACTCACGCAAAAAACCCGACACCGAGGTTTAATTCAATAGTTCCCCTGGCTGCCATTAACTGGCAGCAGAAGCTGAAAATTGCACCGTGAAAAAATTCAAACCCTCAGTCGCCGCCGCAGTTGTCATTGCCAATATGGTCGGCACCGGTGTGTTCACCAGCCTGGGCTTTCAGCTGCTGGAGATACGTTCTCCGTTTGTGCTGTTATTGCTGTGGGCAGTGGGTGGACTCACCGCCTTGTGTGGCGCCTTAAGCTACGCGGAGCTTGGCGCTGCCCTGCCCCGCTCCGGTGGTGAGTACAATTTTCTGTCACGTATTTACCACCCCTGCGCGGGATTCATCTCCGGCTGGGTATCGGCTACTGTAGGCTTCGCTGCGCCAACTGCGCTGGCAGCACTGACTTTTGGTAGCTACCTGGCTTCGATCTACCCCGTACTTTCTCCGGTATGGCTGGCCACTGCACTGATCATCGCACTAACACTGATGCACTGTCGCAGCCACCGCTCCAGCGGCAGCACCCAGAGCCTGTTTACCGTCCTGAAGTTGCTGCTGATACTCGGGTTCTCTATCCTGGCCCTGACCTTGGGCGACAATCCCGAACCGGTTAGCTTCCTACCCGCAGCGGGTGACGCGATGCTCGCCACCAGCGGCGCTTTCGCGGTTGCGCTGATCTATGTGAACTACGCTTACTCGGGATGGAATGCCGCAACGTACATCAGCGGTGAATTGGAAAACCCACAGCAATCGCTGCCAATAGTCCTGGTAACAAGCACCGGCGTCGTTGCCTTATCATACCTGCTGCTCAACTACGTATTTCTCTATACCGCCCCCATGGACGCAATGGCCGGCAAAGTTGAAATCGGATTTATCGCGGCCGGCTATGTATTTGGCGCCCAGGGGGCATCAGTGATGGGCGTATTGCTGTCTCTGTTACTGATTTCAACAGTGAGCGCGATGATTCTTGCAGGACCTCGTGTACTGCACGTTATTGGCGAAGATTTCTCGCTGTTTAGTCGCCTGGCGGTGGTCAACAAGGATGGTATACCGGCACTGGCCATAGCCCTGCAATCAGCTATAGCCCTGGCTTTTTTGTGGACCTCCTCCTTCGAGAGTATTCTTATATTTGCCGGAGCGACAATGGCGCTAAACACATTCTTTACCGTGTTGGGCTTGTTTGTTCTGCGCTGGCGCCAGCCACAGTTGAAGCGACCCTACCGCACCTGGCTCTACCCACTACCTCCCCTGATATTTTTAGGTGTCACCGGCTGGACCTTGCTCTACGTCGTGAAACAACGTCCCATTGAAGCGCTTATGTGTTTTGGGATCGTCGTATCAGGCGCCATTTTCTACCGACTTAGTCGCATGTTCGAAACGCCCAAAGACCGCAGCAAGGCGTCCGATACCGGCAGCGTAAGCTAGAGCACCACCCCGGGCACTTTGCGATAATGGCAATGCTGGTCTAGTCTTTACCCAATCTTCTAACTACCGGCAGCCCAGGTATTGCTGCCATGGAGTCACCGTGATCCACTCTACCCTCGCTGCAATAGCGCTCCTTTTTATTCTCTCTGCCTGTAGTCAAGACACCCAGAATGAGAGCACTGCACTGCCGACTGAGGCCGAGCCATCGGCAGCCGTCGCCGCGCAGGACTCCCTCGCCGCGGTCGTCGCACGCGCCCAGGCGCCATTGCTCGATGGTCTGGGCGATTTCAATCACCCCATCACTACCGCAGATCCCTGGGCGCAGCGCTACTTTAACCAGGGCATGATAATGGCCGCGGGATTCAATCACGCCGAATCCATCCGTGCATTCAAGGCTGCCCAGCGCCTGGATCCCCAGTGCGCCATGTGCTACTGGGGTGAAGCGCTCGCGACAGGCCCCAACATTAACGTGACCAGTAAGGGCAAGGCGTTGATGATGCCCGGCGATCGAGAATCAGCCTATGCAGCAATCCAGCAAGCAATTGACTTAAGCGCTTCGGTGACTGCCCGTGAGCAGGACCTTATTAATGCCCAGGCAGCGCGCTATAACGGCGATGCCACAACCGATCGAGCGCCTCTGGATATCGCTTATGCCCAGGCCATGCGAGAACTCGCAGCAAAGTATCCAAATGATGACGATATTCAAGCGCTGTTTGCCGAGGCCTTGATGAACACCATGCCCTGGGACTACTGGCTGGATGGAACAAACCCCAAGCCTGACACAGCCGAGGTTATCACCGCACTGGAAACAGTAATGGCGCGCAATGAAACGCATCCACTCGCCATGCACTTGTACATTCATGCGGTGGAGGCATCATCCGACCCGGGCCGCGCGGAGGGTGCAGCAGACACATTGACGAGCCTGGTGCCAGGCTCTGGCCACCTGGTACACATGCCCTCCCACATCTATTGGCGTATTGGTCGCTACTATGACGCCTCCGAAGCCAATGTACGAGCCGCCAGTGTGGATGAAGCCTATATTGCCCAGTGCAATGCCCAGGGTTTTTACCCGGCAATGTATTATCCCCACAACATTCACTTCCTCTGGGCCTCGGCGAGCATGGAGGGGCGCAGCGAGGTTGCAATAGAAGCGGGACGCAAAGTCGCGGCCAATGTCCGCCTGGAACAAATTCGTGAATACCCCACGGTGGAATTCTTCCAGACGGTTCCGCTACTTTCGCTAGTGCGTTTTGCACGCTGGGAAGACATTTTACGCGAACCCCAGCCTCCAGCTGAGCTGCGCTTTACAAATGCGATCTGGCATTACGCCAGAGCTATCGCCCTGACCCGTAGTGGCGACCTGGCGGCTGCGCAGAGCGAGAGCGATGCTATGCAGCCATTAATGGATAATGAGTCCATCTGGTTTTTGGATGGCAATGACTACCCGGCCAGCCAGATATTGACGATAGCCGACCTGCTGGTACGCGGAGAAATGGCCCAGGCGAAAGAAGACTACCCTGGCGCCATTGCTGCGTTGTCTGCGGCGGTTGAGGCTCAGGATATGTTGCCCTATACGGAACCGCCGTTCTGGTATTACCCCACGCGACAATCGCTGGGGCACGCCATGTTACTGGCCAAAGAGTACGCCGACGCCGAGGCGGTATACCGCGCAGACCTGGCCCGGTACCCGCGTAATGGGTGGTCATTATTCGGTCTGACCCTCAGCCTGGAGGCGCAGGGCAAGACAGATGAAGCGGCGGCTACGCGCAAGCGTTTTGATAATATCTGGGCGCGAGCTGACGTCAATCTGGCAAGCTCAATCCTGTGAAGCGCCAGCTGCAATAAAGTCCATAACTTCTTGCTGCAGGGCAGTATAAAAGGGATTGTAGCGAAGACGGAGCATGTCACTGGGGTGAATGGTTAGCAGGCCTCTTTCGCCCCGGGTAACCAGCTGGCCTATATGTAAACCACCCCCCTCCGGATGAGAGCCATACAAGGAATCCGTCGGTGGGAAAGGCAATGCCACATGTGACAGCGAATAAACATTATCAGGCCAGACCAGGCCCGTCTCGGCCGTAGTGCGACTGCCATCGGCTTGCAACCATCTGTGTACCACCAGCGCATTGGATTCGGTTGTTTTATCAGTAAAAAGGGCAATATCAAACTTCAGGCTGTCGCGTTGCATTAACGTTTCATAATCATGAATAGGGTCCGCTTTAATAAACGGGGCAAAATCCTCGCCCCGGTTGATATCAAATACCACTAACTCATTGCCCGCATTCCCCAGGTTGTCAAATAAGTGGGTCACCACTGCGCGCGTAGACACTGTGGCATCGACCAAAGACATCATTCCCAATGTTCGGGGAAATCGCTCAGTATCGCCTGAGGCATTCAGCGCCGTGAGTTTACTTCCTATCTCCCTGGTTAAACGGTACATCTGATCACCGGCATTAACGGCGAAAGAATTGTATTTGTAAGGGTCGTATTCAGGCACAATAGAATTCCATGCCAGCTTCTCCAGCCCGGGTACCACCGACAGCCGGGACTGCCATACAGCCAGCGCGGCAACGCCCGACACGCCAATGGCCGGTGAAATCAATACCAGCGCATCGGCCTGGCGCAACGCGTCATCCTGCAATGCGCTCAGCGAGTAATTTACAGCCTGGGCGGCACCCATGGAGTAACCCACCATATACATCGGTTTATCAACACCTACCTGCGCACCCACCTGCCTTGCCGCGAGTCGAACTGCCGCTGCCATATCCTGCCAGGTAACGTTCACCAGTGCGGACGGGGCAGTACCATGCCCGGGCATACGCAACCCCAACACGTAATAGTCCTGTTCATACAAGTGCGTTGCAAGTGTTCGCAGACTGTAGGGCGAATCCGACAGTCCGTGCAGTAGTAACACGCCTCCCCGTGGTTGCTCAGGTTGCAGAATAAAACTGCGATTCCAGTTTCTCGGATGACTGCCTGGATCGGACAAACTACCCGCTTGAAAACGATTAAGCTCATTGTGTGGCAGTGCAGATGCAACGCTGTAGATGTTTCCCTGTAGCTCGTCAAAGAGTCTATCTTCCAGCGCGAGATAATCATCAAAGGTTTTGATTTTGCTACGCTTTTCCACCGTGTACTCTTCATCGAGGTACACCGTGTGCCACGCGGACAAGTCAGCGCGATTATTCATCAGATAAATATAGATAGTGACTGCGCCGATGAAACTACCGACTACAATATAAAGTATCTTGCGCAATGACGCGGTCAAAAACCACATTAGTTTTTTCATCATGGAGACTACTCATGGATTCACAGACATGCTCAGGTTAGCAGAGCCCAGCGGCGTTGCAAGATGGCAAATCAGTGTCTGACCCAATTAGTGATTTCATCATTGATGATGCCGTAGCAGAGGCTTTGGCGCTGAACCTGAGTTTCCTCAATGGTCCGGGGCAATGCCGCCACGTTCCCTTTACCTTCACTGCCAGTCCTGTCCAGGCGACCACACTGCGGCAACTGGAAAGGGTCGCTCTGCTGCTCGGCAGGTTAACCCAGGCCCTGGCGAGCCGAGACGAGTTGATACAAGCTGTCCATGCTCCACTGGCAGCAGGTGACCCGTTTTTCGCCGAGCTGTTGTCTATTCATCGGGAACTGCACAATGCACCCGAGCAGTTACAGCGAGTGCCACTGCTGCTACAACGCAGCGATTTCATGCTGGACCAACTACTGGGGCCGCAACTGGTGGAATGTAACAGTATCGCGGCCGGAATGGCGCCTTTCGGTGACCGCGTGCAGCAACTGCACCACTATCTAAAACGGAGTTGGCCAGAACACTATGCACAATTTCATACAAAAACTGCCGGTGACCTGTCGCCCAATCCAGCGACCGCCAATATGGCCGCGGCTATAGCCAGTGCTGCACAGCAAATGGCGCGAGATCTTGATGATGAGGGCGATCCGGGATTTTTGATGGTGGTTCAGGAGTGCGAGGACAATCTGTTCGACCAGCGCCTGCTCGAGTGCCAGCTCCGTGATCTCGGCCTGCGAACCTACCGGCGTACATTTCGACAGTTACACCAGCAGTTATCAAGCGGACCCAATCAAAGCCTGCAGCTTGAAGGATGCGGTACGATACACCTTGTGTATTTGCGCGCAGGCTATCAATACCAGGACTACATCGCCACGGATCTTGATACCCGCCGCTGTTGCGACGCCCTGGGCGAGACCCGGATGTTCATCGAGCGCCACAGGGTGGCGGTGAATGCGACAGTTACCCAACAGTTAGCGACCAGTAAACGTATGCAGCTGGAACTGGTCCACAGCGGCGAGGCAATACTGGCCGAGCTGGGTTTTGACGCGCAGGAACGCGGCGCTTTAAAGGCTGTTTTCGCCGGGATGCAGGCCGTCGATGCCCACAGTAGGCAATGGTTGACGGATGAAGCGAACGTCGCTGACTGGGTGTTAAAAAACCAGGGTGAAGGTGGCGGGCATTGCCTGTTTGATACCGACATTCTTACTCGACTGGATGCCATGACACACAATGACTACGGTGCATGGACGCTAATGCAGCGTCTGCGTCCGGCGGGCAGGGAGCAAACAACTCTGGTGGTGAGAAACGGGGTAGCCCAGGCTGTCCAGGGACTGGTTAGCGAGATTGGCATCTTCACCGCGCACCTTGGGGAGCAGGCTCTGCCAACACACGAGAGCAATACTGGCCATATCGGCTACCTGGTCCGATCAACTCCGCCAGACGTCACAGAAAGCGGGGTTCACAGCGGTTTCGGCGCGCTTGACTCGCTGTTCGTGCAAAACTGCTAGCACTGCAGCTGATATAACCCAAGAAAGGCTGTTTACGTCCCTGTGTGCTGCGCGTCTTTCCCCGGGAAGTAGCGGTTTTTAGATGCGCTGATAAATGTGCGAATATCCTCGCCAACGCAATACAGAGCCGGAACCAGGATCAATGTCACTACCAAAGCGAACAACACACCAAAAGCCAACGCAACGACCGCGGGCTTGAGGAACTCCGCATCTATTGAGCGCTCCGCCATAATTGGCATCAAACCAACAAAGGTCGTGACCGTAGTCAGTAATATCGGACGAAAGCGATAGACAGCGGACTCTTCAACCGCCTCTAACACCGATTTACCCGAATCGCGTAAGCGACCAATATAGTCAACCAATACCAAATTATCATTGACCACCACACCAGCTGCTGCGCCTATACCAAAGTATGAAAACATAGCCATGGAAATACCGAATAACAGATGCCCATAGACCGCGCCCATAAACCCGAAGGGTATTGCGGTCATAATCAATAGAGGCAACCAGTAAGATCGAAATGCGACTGCGATAAGCGCATACATTGCAAACAGTGCTATCGTATACAGTGCGTAAACTTCTGAAAGGAAAAATTCTTCCTGTTCGGCCTGCCCGGCTTTTAATACGATCAGCCCAGGGTGGCGAAGTTTAAATTCTGGCAGAAAATTATCAGTCATATCCTTGGTGATTTCGCTCAATTTATCGGCATTGGTATCGGCACTCACGCGCACTGTACGCTCACCATCGCGACGCTGGATACGTTGCATGCCACTGCGCAATTCCACGTCGATCACAGAAAGTAACGGAATCTCACTACCGTCGCCGGTTCGCACTCTGAAATTGCGCAGGCTATTGAGATTCTCTCGCAGCTCACGGGGATACTTCACCATAACCTTAACATCGCCATTTTCTCGCGGCAGTCGCTGGGCCTCTTCCCCAAAATAGGCCTGGCGTACTTGCCTGGAGACTTCTGCCAACGTTAAGCCCAGTTTTTCAGCGCCAGGGCGCAAGCTCATATGCAGTTCGTCAGACTGACCCTGAAGATCGTCACTGACAAAATAAATACCCTCATAACTCTTTAGTTGCGCCTTAAGATCGATACTAGCCTCGCGCAAATAGTCGCGATTACGATGACGTAAAACATAGGATACCTCCGGGCTGTTCTGGTCCAGCGTATAGTTAACCTCTATTTCATCGGCGTCCGGAACGTCACCCACCAGGTCCCTGAGTCGCTCGGCGGTCTCCTTGGCAGTCAAATCACGGTTTTCAGGCGGTACCAGCTGAAATATCGCGATCACACTATCGCGTCGCGCCCGGGTGTACCACGCCTGAAATAACTCCCCACCGCTCCCTGACTCCGCGTTACCATCTATCTCATTGATTAACTGGGCTTGCGCCGCCTGAAACTGATCGAGAATTTCCAGGGAACGCGAAAATGGTGTGCCAGTAGGCAGTTGCGCTTGCAAATAAACCTGTGTGCCTTGAATCTCCGGGAAAAACACTGATTTAACCCAGCCACTGCTGAAAATACCAAAGCTGATTATAAAGGCGGTCGCAAACACACTAGTGGTCAGGTAGCGGTGCCGCAGTGCGGCATTAACTGCGCGCCGATAGTGGGTATTGGCAAAATAAACAATACTATCTGCGATTTTTTTTTGCCGCTCCATTAGTGGACTGAGCTTTTCCCGATGCGTCAAATGGCGCAAGTGGCTAGGCAATATCAAGAAGGCTTCCAGTAACGAAATCGCCAGAGCAACGGTAATAACCACCGACAACTGCCTGGTCACCTGGGCCTCCGCAAGGGAAATAAAGAACCAGGGAGCAAACGCAATCATGGTCGTTAGCACCGCGAAGATCACTGGCTTAGACACGGAATAGGCGCCCGCAATCGCGGCTTCTACGCCACCGCCCATTTCGTGACTGTAATGGTGAATACTCTCACCAACGACAATGGCATCATCCACCACGATCCCCAGCACCAGCAGAAAGGCGAATGTCGACATTATATTAAGAGAGACGTCGTTGGCTGGCAGCAGGGAGAACGTGCCCATGAATGCCACCGCGATTCCAGCGGTGACCCACAGAGCCACCTTGGGGCGCAAGGACAAAATAAGTACGATAAATACCAGGAACAGCCCCAAATAAGCCGACTTACTAATAGTAGCCATGCGAGTTGTGTAGATGTCAGCGCTGTCGAACCACATGGTCAACTCCACCCCCTGCGGGAGGGTCGGAGTGCGCTGCGCTATCCAGGCATGCACCGCCTCGCTGGTTTTAACCACCTGCATCTCATCGCTGGTAAGCACCTGCAACAACACTGCCGGGTCGCCATCCAGAGTGGCTAAAATTTCCTCATCCTCAAAACCGTCTAACACTGTGGCAACATCACTAACATGAACAATGCCGCCATCGGCAGATTGGCGAACGACAATTTTCTCGAAATCCTGCTGGGTATCTGCCAGATTGCGTGCGCGCAGGCGCACATCGCCGGTTTCTGTTCGTATACTGCCCGAAGAAAGGTTGATAGAGCTACTGCGAATGGCGTTGGCCACGTCATCAAAGCTTAATCCGTAGCGACGCATGGCTCGTTCGGACAGCTCGATGGAAACCTCCTCTGGCCGGACACCAAAAAGGTTTACAATAGATACATAGGGTAGCCGTGCAACCTCGTCGCGAAGATCCTCTGCCAAGCGGGTTAGTTGCTGCTCGGACATATTCTGGCCGTGAACTGCGATGCGCATCATTTCATTGCGATACACCGTGCGCTTTATCAGCGGGTTTTCCATGTCTCGCGGAAAACCGTTGATGGTGTCTACCGCGTTCTTCACATCGTCAACAAAATCGTTGATATCGACGCCGGCAAAGGTCACAACCTGGATCTGGGCAGCATTTTCAAAAGCGGTGGCATACACTCGATAGACGTTGTCGAGCTCATTTAGCGCTTCTTCAATGCGCATAATAATTTGTTCTTCTACTTCTTGTGGTGCCGCTCCAGGCCAGGGCACAAAAATTTCCACCTGGTTCGGCTTGAATACAGGAAAGGCCTCCCGCTCCATGCCAACAAAACCCAGTACGCCAGCCAGTAAAATACCAACCATCAACAAATTGGCCGCGACCGGGTTTTTAGCCCACCAGGCGATTATTTTTTCCATAGCTAACCCTGTGTATCCGTTACTGGCTGTGCGCTGGTCTTGCCAGTAGAAAGACGCTCAGTGGCCTGCACCGCCATGCCCTCAAGCGGATTGCGTATGGTAGAAGTAATGATCTGCTCACCAGCGGTGATACCCTGGTGTATCACAGCAAATTCCGAGGAGCTATGGGTGACGCCGACACTGCGGATATTCAGCAGGCCGTCTTTGTTGACGATAAAGACCGTATCACCAGCCCGCAAGGCGGCTCTTGGAATACGCATAGCCTGCCGAATTGTACGTCCCTCAATCGCGGCGTCGACATAGAGCCCCACTGCCAGGGGCATACCATGCTGAGACACATTCGCGCCATAGGGGTCTTCTACAACAGCGGTAGCATAAAGCAGGCGTGTATTACTATCGATAGAGGCATCCAGTCGCACCAGCTTGCCCTGCCACTGCTGCTCCAGCCCCGCCAGGGTGGCAGAGATACTGACATTCTGGCCCCCGCCGGGCTCTGCGACATAACCGATCGGCAAGCCCAATGCAGACAGTTGATCCTGTTTGACCGGTAGTCGCAGCTCTACCCGATCGGTGGCAAATGCTCGCCCCAGCGGGGTTCCAGCGCTAACAAATTGCCCTAAATCCACGTAGGTTGTTTCGATACGTCCTGCAAACGGCAAGGAAACCTGACTGCGCTGTAGGTTGACTCTGGCTTGTTCCAGATCCGCCTCGGCCGCAATCAATCCAGCTTTGGCTTCAGCCATTTGCGGTTTTTTGAGGGCCAGGGCCGAAGGGTTTTGCGCATTGCGCAACTGCTTGCGCGCAACGTCGGCATCCGCTAGAGAGATCTCTACCGCCACCTCTGCGGCCGCCACCCGGGATTCTGCCTGGCTCAGGGCCAGGCGATAATCGACATCTTCGATCGCGATCAGGGTTTCGCCGGGATTAAACGATCCGCCCTCGGTAAACTCACTGGAGACTTCCGCTATGCGACCACTGACC
>JBALVO010000052.1:16590-24375 GCA_036961445.1 Halioglobus sp. | reverse complement strand
GATTCTAGCGCATATTGGCCCGAAAGTGGTGTTTCAAAGGTTGGTGCCTGAGTCTCTCTATTACTGTGTGTCGGCTTCAACCTGGTCTTGCAACAGTATGGACAGGCGCAGATAACCGTGTTCGTTGAGGTTAACGCCATCGGCGCGGTAAAAATCGGGCTTGGCACTGCCGTCTGCGCGCGCTAGCAGGGTGTTGGCATCGAGAATGACAACCCGCTTGTCAGTTCTGGCCCATGCTTTGAGCAGTCGGGTGGTCTGCTCTATGGTGGCGTCATCCCGGGGGTAGCGCGGCGTTTTCAGCGGTGTAAATATGTAGAAGCGCCGGGTGATACCGTAGTTGCGATCCAACTCAACCAACGCGGCGATGGCTTTCACCACACTTTCAGGAGATTTGGCATCACGAACATGAAATTCGCTGTTGCCGGGCAGTAATACCACGGTGTCGGGTTGGTAGAAACCCACAAGTCTGGAGTAGTTGTAAGTGATGTCCTCGACAATGGCATCACCCAGATTGCGCACCAACACAGGTCTTGGTGCTAAAAGATCCTCCAGGTCCCGCCATAGTCTCACCCGATGGCCGCCTACGATCACGATGGGGTTTTCAGGCAATTTGCTAATAGCATCAGTAGTCGCGTAAGCGCTGAGTTCTCGTGCCCAGGCCTCCGGCGAGGCATCCAGGCTCTCCAACGTATCCCTGGATACCAGGTACGCAAAGTGAACAATGGGCATAAGCAGCAGGATCGTGCATGCTATGCGAATGGATTTCCAAGAGTAGATGCTGATTCCCCGCTTGTGTTTATTTTTTCCAAGTGTGGAGTAAAAGCCCGGTGCTGGCAACGAGAGGGTGGGCCGGGCTGTGACGCGGTTCTCAGGTTTTAGCGCAAACTGTATCTTTATGGGGTCTTCGGTGTAGGATTCACAGCATGATCTACCAGCGTCACATACCGCCAGAGGAGTTGTTTTCCTCGCAATTGGAAATGCTCATGCAGAATGGGCGTCTTGCTACGGTGAGTGCGCATCTGGTGGGCGTGCTGGCCACGGTGGCCATGTTCTGGCCGTTTATGGGGATTTCTACCATCTTACTGTGGGCCGCAGCGTTCCTTATTCTGCTGTTATTGCGCTCCCTGCAAATGAGCAACGCCCTGGTGGCGCGCAGCTACATTACCCGACCCAGGCGGGTTTACTGGCAGCTTGTCATAGGCGCGGCATTAACCGGGGCGGTGTGGTCAGCGCTGTATATTTACGCGGCCAGCCGCGTGCCGATCACCATGCAGTATGTTTTTCTGTTACTGATTGTAATGATCACAGCGTTCTCTGTGGGTTTTTCGGTAGTCATTCGTGAGTACTTTGTGGTGTACGTGTTTACCTCACTGTGGCCCATTGCCTGGTGGAGTCTCGTTCACTACTGGGAGCAGCCTTACAATATTCTCATAGGCCTGGTGTTGTTGGCTTTTTGTGTGTTGCTGATCTATGTCTGTGACCAGACCTATAAGTCTTATCGCAATATGATTTCCCTGACCTGGGAGCGCGAGCATATCGCCCAGGAACTGGGTGACCTCACCGGCTCCCTGCGCGATCGCAACCGCCAATTGCGCGATGCGCGGCGCCAGCTCACAGATCTGGCAAATGTGGATGAACTAACCGGCCTGGGTAACAGGCGCCTGGTAAACAGCGCGTTGCAGGATGAAATAAACCGGGCCCGGCGCAGTGGCGCCGAGCTGTCGGTAATCCTGATGGACGTGGATTATTTCAAAAGCTACAACGACACCTACGGCCACCCGGCCGGAGACAAGGTCCTACAGAAGCTGGCCGACCTGATGCAGCGGGCTACCACCCGGGCCGGTGAGGTGGTGGCACGCTACGGTGGTGAGGAATTTATCCTGATATTGCCGGGCGCTTCCCCGGACTCTGCCATGCGTACGGCCAGTCGCTTGCGCGAATTGGTGGTGGAGGAGAGCATTCCCCACGAGGCCTCCCAGGTGGCAAAAATCATTACCGTGAGCCAGGGGGTTGTTACCGTGCGCCCAGACAGTGAATTACAGCCTACTGATCTGGTCAAACAAGTGGACAAGGCCCTGTATCGAGCCAAAGATACCGGTCGTAACACGATTGAAGTGGGCTAACTCGCGGTATTGATTGCAGGGGTCGCGAGCTCTTTTTAGCAGTTCAGACGCGCAGCAATCCTCAGTCCGAATGATCCTTAAACTGGTGAATCTGCCGCCGTTGCTTTTTCGTGGGGCGCTGCGCCGGCCTGTCGATCATGCCCCCGGCTGCCTTGCGAGCGGCGGCGTCTCGCTCGCGTTTAGCGCTGCTGTCTGCGCTCTCCTGATACAGCGCTTGCGCCTCTGGCGCGCCGCGTCGCTGGCTGGATAGTGCCAGCACCGAAACTGTTTTTTCATCCCATCCCTGGCGAATTTGCAGGGTGTCACCCACGCCAATTTCTTTGGAAACCTTTACCCGTTGGCCACCCAGGTGCACTTTACCGCCCTCAATCGCGGCCTTGGCCAGACCGCGGGTTTTAAAAAAACGCGCCGCCCACAACCACTTATCCAGGCGCAGTTTTTCCGTTGGGGAGGGTTGCTCGCTCATAGGGCGGCCTCGTTGGGAATACTCTGGTTGGGCATGATTTCATCAAAGTGGTGTATGCCCGGGAACCGCGTGTCGATGCGCTTTTGCCGCTGGCTGTCCGGTTGCAGCAGGGTCAGCAGGTGGGCGATGCCATAAGTCTGGGCGGAATCCAGCACTTGCTCGGTGTCGTCTATCAGCAGCGTGCGGGCGGGATCAAAGGGATGCAGTGCCTGCAATTTGTGCCAGAAGGCCTGCTCTTCCTTGGGCGATTGCAGGTCGTGGGAGACCACTACCCGGTCGAACCAGTGAGTGATATCCACATGGTCCATCTTAATTTCCAGCGTCTTGCGGTGGGCATTGGTCACCATTACCACGTCCCGCGCGCTGCCGTGCAGTTGAGTGAGAAACTCAATGGCATGGGGTCGCACGCTGACCATGTGCTGCAATTCGCGCTTCAGCGCCGGGATGTCCATGTCCAGCTGCTCAGACCAGTGATCCAGGCTGTACCATGCCAGGGTGCCCTGGCCGACGCTGAGTTTGCTATGCAAACGCTCGCTGGATTCCTGCTGGCTGATCTGGTG
Source organism: Halioglobus sp. (assembly GCA_036961445.1). GTDB lineage: Bacteria > Pseudomonadota > Gammaproteobacteria > Pseudomonadales > Halieaceae > JBALVO01. The sequence continues at coordinate 21,226 of JBALVO010000052.1, read as the reverse complement.
CTTCTGGGCGTACATTTGCGGCAGGTGTTGGGTCCAGAAATAATTATCAAAGTGCAGGTCCAGCAGGGTGCCGTCCATATCCAGCAAAACGGTATCTATTGTGTTCCAGTCAATCATGCGGTTCTCAAGCCTTGCGGCAGTGGGCCAATGAGTTACACCAGGCGCTCTGTGTGAGCGTGATTATGCCTGTTTTTGCTGTTGGAGACAGTGCCCGGGAGCGTCAAAGGGAGGGGAATGTTATATTGGCGCAAAGCGTAAACGGATGTGACTGTGCAACACCTACAAAGCCTGGTTGGCCCTCTCCTGCAATTGTGCCGTGAAGCGGGAGATGTCATCTGCGAGCATTACCATGCCCCCGGTGCGGAACAATTCCAGGCCAAAGGCGACGATTCTCCCCTGACCAAAGCCGACCTGGACTCCCACGCCTTGTTGCAGGCGGGTTTAACCGCGCTGGATGCTGCCATTCCGGTGTTGTCCGAGGAATCACCGCCGCAGGACCTGGCCGAGCGGCGCAGTTGGCAGCGCTACTGGCTGGTGGATCCACTGGATGGTACCAAAGAGTTCCTCGGAAGAACCGGGGAGTTCACCATCAATATAGCCTTGATCGAGCGACATCAGCCGGTGCTGGGCGTACTCTATCTGCCTCTGGAGCGCAGCGCCTATGTCGGCATTCCCGGGGTTGAGGCGAGCCGCTATCAGGATGCGGGAAATGGGCAGTGGACGGTTGATACCCTGGCTACCCGTGCTCTGGTGCCAGGGCAAGCGGTGACTGTGTTGGCCAGCAGGCGTCACCTGGGTCCCCGCTTGCAGGCCTGCCTGCAATGGCTGGGAGAACACTGGGGCCCCGTAGAGCGTCATAACAGTGGCAGCGCGTTGAAGTTTTGCCACCTGGCCGAAGGCGCAGGTGATATCTACCCGCGTTTTTCCCCCTGTTGCGAGTGGGATACGGCGGCCGGGCAGGCCGTTCTGGAGGCGGCGGGAGGGGCTTTGCTGGATATGGACGGTCAGCCACTGCGCTACAATTGCCAGGATTCGTTGTTCAGTCCCCATTTTTATGCCCTGGCTGACCCGGCTAACCCCCTGTGGCGGCAGCTGTTACAAACCCATAAGTAATGAGATAGATCATCAATCTGATGCCTATGATGCTTGTGCAGGCAATCCTTGAGGGTATAGAGTTGCACACTGGTCGAAAATCAACCGTGGTACCACTATAAAACTATGAGCGAGACCCCTATAAACGGCGCTGACCCGGATACAGAAGCGGCTAACGAGTTAATGACGCCCGGCATGCGTTTGCTGGAGCTGCGGACCCAGCACCGTGTGCTGGATACCAAGATCGAGGAATTACACAACTACCCCTATCAGAATCAGATTCTGCTGCAGCGCCTTAAAAAAGAAAAATTGCGCCTGAAGGACGCCATAGAGCGGCTCAAGGACGACATGATTCCGGATCTAAACGCCTGAGCCAGGTGCGGGCATGATCAACTCGCATCTCTGACGCTAGCGGCCCGCTAGAGCAGCCGCGACTGCGGCAGTGCCCCCTCCAGTTGCAGCAATTGGGTTTTCATTTCAAGTCCGCCGGCAAAGCCGGTAAGCGAACCATCACTGCCGATTACCCGGTGGCAGGGCACCACTATCGGTAACGGATTGCGACCATTGGCCGCGCCCACGGCGCGCACTGCGGTGGGTTTATCGATGGCCTGGGCAATATCGCGGTAGCTGCGCAATTCGCCGTAGGGGATTGTGGACAGTGCCGCCCATACCGAGCGCTGAAAGTCAGTGCCGGTTGCCGCCAGGGGCAGGTCGAAGTGCTCGCGCTTGCCCGCAAAATACTCTTTGAGTTGAGTGCTGCAGGCTTGCAGTACCGGATCCGGCCGTTCCTGATCGTGTTGATGATCAGCGTGCCGACCCGCGAATTCGATTGCCACCAGGTGCGTGCCATCGGAAACAAGACGCAGCCTGCCTATGGGTGTATCCAAAAATTGATAGTTCATACGCTCAAACTCCTCCAGAGCAGGTTGGCGGCATAGGCGCGCCAGGGCCGCCAGTGTATTGAGTGATCTTGCAAAGGGGTGTCTTCGCCGCTGAGGGTTTTCCAGGCGTTGACCAGACCCAGATCTTTAGGGGGAAAAATATCCGGGTCGCCACTCCCGCGCATGGCGACCATGGCAACCGTCCAGGGCCCCACCCCCTTGAGTGCGGCCAGTGCTGTCAGGTCCAGTTCATCCTCGCGGCCGCTAAATTGTGTGCACAGACTGCGCAGTGTGTCGCGGCGCCTGCCAGGCATGGGAAAGTGGCTGTCATCCAGAGCGGCAATGGCAGCCGCAGTCGGAAATACGATGTGCTGCGGGTCGGCGCTGGTCGTCGCGGCCAGGCGTCCACAGATACTGCGCGCTGCGACGGTGCTCACCTGTTGCCCGACGATGGCCCGTATTGAAGATTCGAATAATGACCAGTGCCCGGGTGCGCGAATATCAGCCCCGTCATTCAGCAGCGGCGCTAACAAGGGATCCTGGCCCAGCGTGTCACGAATCATCCCGGGATTGGCGTCCAGGTCGAACATGCGCCGCACCCTGGCGACCACCGGCATTAGCAGGCTGTGGTCGGCCAATTGCAGCTCCAGCTGCAGTGCGTGCTTACCGCGTAGCGGGCTGACACGAATGCTGGCAGGCAACCCATTGAGCTGCAGGTTTTTCTGGTAGCTGTCTGGCGTTACGGTTTCCGCTCCCGCAATAGCATGGCGGGAAAAAAAACTAATAATGCCGGCCCAGTCATAAGGCGGCCGGTATTGCAGTTGCAGGCGCATGCCGCCTTGTGTCGCGCTGGCAGCGCGCCGGGTGCGCAGGTCGCCGGGGGTCAGGTTGAACTGGCTGCGCACCGCACTATTAAAGCGGCGCACGCTGCCAAAGCCGGCGGCAAAGGCGACATCAATGATGGGCAGCGATGTCTCGGCGAGCAGTTTCTTGGCGAATAACAGGCGCTGGTTGAGCGCGACAGCCTGGGGTGATGCCCCCAGTTCGCGTTCGAATAACTTGCGTAGATAGCGTTCCCCTATGCCCAGTCGTGCGGCCAGGTCTTGCAGTGATCCGTCATTGAGTGCGCCCTGTTTTATCAGCTGCAGTGCGCGCTGTACGGTGGTGGAGGTACCTTTCCACGCGGGGCTGTCCGGTGCGGACTCAGGACGGCAGCGCAGGCAGGGTCGATAACCGGCCTGGGCCGCCTGTATTGAGCTGTGATAATAGCTGACGTTCTTCTCCGCCGGTGAGCGCGCCGGGCAGATAGGCCGGCAATAGATACCGGTGGTGCGTACTCCGAGGAAGAACTCGCCATCGAAACGCGGGTCCCGTGACAGCCGCGCCCGACGGCAAGTTTCGGGGTCGAGCTCAGTTGGTAGTGCGCTGTCGCCAGCGATGTGATCAGTAATGTTCATGGCAACAATATAGACCTGCCACGGTTGTAACACTAGCCAAAATCGGCCCTGTATAGTGCCCTTTTTTCGGGATGACAGCGATGTGTGCATTGTCTGGCTGTTTTTGTGCAGCGAGCGTATTAAACTGTCGACCCTGATGGAGAGCGAGACAATCTTGAATGAGCGATGAAGGCAGTACAACAAAGGCAGTGCAATGGCTAACCCGCTAGTGCTCGTGCCGCTGCAGCGTGATGCCCGGAAATCACGCACATGAACCTGGTGGTCTATGCAGTGCCGTTTTTTATCCTCGCCATTGTGCTGGAGCTGGCCTACGGAGTAGCTAGCGGGCGCAACACGTATCGCCTGAACGACAGTGTCAGCAGTTTGTTTCTGGGGGTGCTCAGTCAGGCGCGGCGCTTTGTCACGTTGGGAGTAGGGAGCTATGTCTACTACCTCCTGACCGAGTATTTCTCACTGCCGCTGATGGATGCGTCCCACTGGTTTACCTGGGTGTTGGCCATGGTGCTGTATGACTTTTGCTACTACTGGCTGCACCGTATGGGCCACGAGCGCATGATTTTGTGGGCGGCGCACGTAGCGCACCACCAGAGTGAGGATTACAACCTCACCACCGCGTTACGCCAGACCAGCACCGGCTTTTTATTGGGCTGGATGTTTTATATTCCCATGTATCTGCTGGGTATCCCCGCTGAAGTGATAGTGACAGTGGGTTCCATCAATCTGATCTACCAGTTCTGGGTGCACACCGAACATGTGCCCAAGCTGGGTTGGTATGAATGGCTATTTGTCACACCGTCCAACCACCGGGTGCATCACGCCCAGAATGACATTTACCTGGACCGCAATTACGGTGGGCTGTTCATTATCTGGGATCGCCTGTTCGGCACGTTCCAGCAAGAGTTGGAGACTGAGCCGGTGGTGTTCGGCATACGGGGGCCGTTGCACACATGGAACCCGGTGGTGGCGCTCACCCATATCTATGTGGATATGGCGAAGGATGCCCGCCACACCGCCGCATGGCGAGACAAACTCAAGGTCTGGGTGGCGCGCACCGGTTGGCGGCCAGAGGATGTGAGGCAACAATACCCGCGGGAAAAAAACGACCTGGCCCACTTTCAGCGCTACGACCCGCAGGTGCCGCGACGGGTGTCCTGGTATGGCTTTTACCAGTTGCTGGCGGTGGTTGTGCTGCTCAATTTTATGCAG
>JBALVO010000052.1:0-16490 GCA_036961445.1 Halioglobus sp. | reverse complement strand
AATCGGTCTGGCACAGTTGTTGTGGCTCCACACTGGTAGAGCTGCTGCCGTTATCCAGGTACATAATACCCCCGACAATACTGACATTGAGTTGTACCGTGCGGCCCAGCATGTCAGCCACTGCGCTTACCTCGGGCCAGTCCAGTTGCCATACCTGTATGTGGGGCAGGGCACTGATGGCCTCACCGTTGAGCTTCCACCAGGTGGGGGTGCTTTTGGCGAACGCGTAGACGCTTACCTGTCGCGCTCGACCACAGGCTTTACGCAAACGCAGTTCTTCCGGGTGGCCCACCTCAATCCACTGCTGTAGTTCCCCGCTGTCACTGTGCCGCCACAAGTCTGGCTCATCGGCGGTGGAGATACCCTTGGTGAATTCCAGGCCCCTGGCCGTGTTGAGGCAGTAAGCGAGCAAGCGCACCGCCATGCGCTCCAGGGTCTCTGATGGGTGCTTGGCCAGGATAAGCGGCAGGGTTTCGAAACAGTTGCGGTCACTGTCCGCCAGTTCGACCTGGGCTTTGTAGATGGTGGGCTTTAATGCCATGGTTTGTTTACTTCTGTGATGGGGGTGTAGGTGAGGTGGTCTTAGATGCTGGCTGCAATTGCCCAGCGGCGTGTGCTGCAAAGCCAGCGCCGGCCTGGGCATAAAGATTAAAGGCGGAAATTCCTTTGGACTGCAATACGGCGGCCTCCTCGTCAAAGCGCACTACCGCCGATACCTGTCCCTGGTAGCCCAGTTCGTTCAGGACCCGGCCCACCAGCATGTTTTCTTCGTGATTGGTCAGGGCAAGCATAATTAGCTGTACTTTATCCAGGTCTATCCTGTGCCAGAAATCCGGATCACTGGCGTCGGCGGCCACCACACGTCTGTGCTGCGCCTGGTGCTGGGCCAGCTTGCGATCGTTTTCGTCCACGCCCAGTACATGTTGGCCGTAGTTTTCGGCAATTGAATCATAGGCGCCGGTGCCGATATTGCCCATGCCCAGTACGATGACGTGAACATCATCAGTATTGGGGTAGGTCTCGCGCAGGCGGGACGACTCGAAGCGCAATAGCCTGGCGTGCCAGTGTCGATAAAATTCATGCGAGCGCTTGCTCAACGGCGAGTTGAGAATAAAGCTGACGGCGATCGCCAGCGATATTGCACTGCTCCACTGGGGGTCTACCATGCCGGATTTGGCGGCCACGGCGATGACGATAAGGCCAAATTCACTGTAGTTGGCCAGAACTGCAGAGCTCAACAGTGCCGTTCTGGGCGGCGTGTGCAGCCATGATAGCAACGGAAAGTACAACAGCGGCTTGAGCAGGGCCAGCACGCCGAGTACCAGCGACAACACCACAATTTCCTGCTGCGGCCAACCGTCGAGCCCGATGGACAGGAAAAAACAGACCAGAAACAGATCCTTGAATTGCAGCAGGTTGCGCGACAGCTCTTTGGCCTTTTGGTGTCCGGCAAATAGCGCTCCCAGCGCCAGTACCCCCAGATCGCCCTTGACGCCCACCGATTCAAAGAGCTGCGCGCCCCCCAGCGCCAGGGTCAGTCCCGCCAGGGTGAACAGCTCGCCGTGGCCGCAATAGCTTAGTAAGCGCATGATGACCGGGCGCAGGGGGAACAACAACAGCAGCAATAGTGCCGCTGGCTCAGGTATCTTGCCGGTAGAGGCGGCCAGGAATATGACCGCTGCCAGATCCTGGATGATTAGTATGCCAATGGCCAGGTTGGCGTGACGAGAGGCCATTTCTCCTCGTTCCTGCATCACCTGGATGACAAACACGGTACTGGAAAAGGTCAGTGCAAAAGCGATGACCAGCGTGGCGTTGAGGTCCAGTTGGAAGCTGGGAGACAGCGCATCGGCGGCAAACAGCACTGCCATAAACAACAATTGCATCGCCGCCATGTGCACTATGCTGGTGCCCCACACCCGGGGTTGCAGCAGTTTTGCCGGCTCCAGTTTCAGGCCAATGGTAAATAACAGCAGGGTAATGCCGACATCAGACAGGGTATGCAACAGTTTCCCGCCGCCGAGCTGCATCTCGTGCAGGAAGAACCCTGCTGCCAGGTAGCCAATCAGGGCCGGTAGCCCCATGGCGCGACTGGCGATGCCGCAGACCAGCGCGGCCAGAATGATGAGAGGATCAAACATCGGGTAGTTATCGTTATGAAAGAGCACCATTATAGCCAGTGCGGCGCTTCCTGGCCTACCTAAACCATCCACTAGTCTGCGGGACCTGCGCCTGTCCACCGTGAGCGCTGTGCAGTATGCGCAAATCAGGGGTCCGCGGCCAATGCTGGTCCAAGCTGTTAAGCCGCTAGCGACTTCCTGCTGCGAAGGTTTTTCCCGCTGCGTGTGCCTTGTTATGCTGGCGCAGCAACCACATGGCCAGCTGGCACCACAATAGCGCATGATCATTGGAGACTCTGAGTGAGCAACGACCCCTATATCCTGATTACAGCCGACACGCATGCCGGGGGTAGCCATGCCCAGTATCGCGAGTACCTGGACCCGGAGTGGCGCGCACCCTTTGACGAGTGGCGCGGCGGCTATCGCAATCCTTCCCAGGGACACTATGGCACCAAGAAATTACGCAACTGGGATCTGCAGGTGCGCAGCAACGACCAGAATAGTCAGGGTGTGGTGGGTGAGGTGGTGTATCCCAACACGGTGCCGCCCTTTTTCAGCAAGAGCGTGGTCACATCCCAGCCGCCGCGGCCAGAGCACTTTACCAAGGCGCTGGCGGGGATTCGCGCGCACAACCGCTGGCTCCAGGACTTTTGCGCCGAGGATCCGGATCGTCGCGCGGGGGTGGGTTTGATCCTGCCTAATGATATCGATGAAGCGATCAAGGACGTGCAATGGATTGCCAAGGCTGGTTTGCGCGGTGGCGTACTGTTGCCATTGATTCCGGAAGACTGTACCTGGCTCAAGCCACTGTATCACCCGGACTGGGAGCCTTTATACGCGGCCATCCAGGACTGCGACCTGGTGATGAACCAGCACTCGGGCCAGGGGCTGCCCGATTACGGGAGTGGGCCGGTCGCGGAGGCCCTGTGGATTTCCGAAGTTCCTTTTTACTGCAAGCGTGGTTATAGCCACCTGCTGCTCAGTGGCGTGTTTGAGCGTTACCCCCGGCTCAAATACATTCTTACCGAATCCGGTTGCTCCTGGGCACCCGAGCTGCTGCGCAGCCTTGATCGTATTCACTATGGCATCAAGGCCGGTGCTATTGGGGAGATGGACTATTCCAAAACGGAGTGGGTATTGCGTGAGCCACCGAGCTTCTACGCCCGGCGCAACTGCTATTACGGCGCCAGTTTCCCCAGTTTGCAGGAGCTCAACGGGCGCGACGAGGTGGGTTTGGAGCAGATTTGCTGGGGTAACGATTACCCCCATTACGAGGGTACTTTTCCCTACAATCTGGAATCATTGCAGCTGACCTTTGGCGATATTCCCGACCGGGAGCGGCGCATGATCCTGGGTGAAAATGCGGCGAAGCTGTACCGCTTCGACCTGGATAAGTTGCGCCCACTGGCGGCCAAATACGGGCCTACTGCGCAGCAGGTCGAGGTGCCCCTGGCTGACGTGCCCCAGGACAGCGGCTGCTACCTGTTCCAGAATGAGCGTTTGGCGCGGGCAGAGCGCGGCAGTTCCAGTTAAACGCTGGGGTTATTGCGCACATGCCATAACACCAGTGCGCTGCAGAATATGACCAGAGCATCGATGGTGATGCGCGCGGTATGCACCTGCCCCGGGTCGGGGAAAGTAGTGATGACAAACGCGGCGGTGGTGGCGGGAATGATCATTGCCATGAACAGGGTAAAGCGGGATTGTCCAAACAGGCCGATACCGACAATGAGGTAGACCCCGCCCAGGCAGGCATCAAGCAGCGCCGCGCCATCCAGTTCACGCATCCACAGCGCGGCAATGTGGCTGATGCCGGAAAGTGTTATCAAAATGGCGGCAAAGTTGCGCAGCTGGTTAACGAACGTATCAGACATCTGCAACCCTTGTGTTAGGCCCCGAAATTTATCACAGCTACTGTTGATGCACCCAGATTATTGCGTGCGCTGTTATTGCTGAGCGCGCTACAGGTTGCTGGATAAGGCCAAAGCCGTGCGTGACATGTTGCGTCTGTCCAGCGTTGCCGAGATGCGATTGCCGGCGGCGATCAGCCTGGTCAGGTCTATCCCGGTCTCAATGCCCATACCGTCGAGCATGTAGACCACATCTTCGGTGGCCACATTGCCCGAGGCGCCCTTGGCGTAGGGGCATCCTCCCAGTCCTGCCACGGAGGAGTCGATAGTGCTAACGCCGCATTGCAGGGCAACAAGAATGTTACTGAGCGCCTGGCCGTAAGTATCGTGGCAGTGTACGGCAATGGTTGCGGCCTCATGCCTGCCCAGTAACACATCCAGCAAGCGCTGCATGCTGCCAGCGGTGCCGGTGCCGATGGTGTCGCCCTGGGACACCGCATAGCAGCCCATGTCGAGTAATTGGCCAGTGACCTCGGCGACTTTCTCCGGGCTTATTGCTCCTTCATAGGGGCAGCCCAGCACGCAGGAGGTGTAACCTCGCACCGGGATGTTGGCCGCAGTTGCGGCGCGCATCACTTCGCTGAAACGTTGCAGGCTCTCTTCTATGCTGCAGTTTATATTTTTCTGGGAAAAAGCCTCGGAGCAGGCAGCGAAGACGGCGATCTCATCAACGCCAGCTTCCAGTGCGCGCTCAAAACCCCGCAAGTTGGGAGTGAGGGCGGTGTAGCGCACGCCGGCACGCCGCTCAATGTTGGCGAATACCGCTGCACTGTCCGCCATTTGTGGCACCCACTTGGGGTTCACAAAGCTACCTGCCTCGATAACAGTGTGTCCAGCCGCAGCCAGGTCATCGATCAATTGCAGTTTTGCCGCCAGCGGTATGGTCTGTGCTTCATTTTGCAGGCCGTCTCTTGGACCCACTTCAACCAGTGTCACTTTATCGGGCAGGCTCATAGCGATCTATTCCTCGTCCGCTGTAAAGTCCAGCAACTCGGCGCCGCCGTCTACCAGATCACCGGGCTGGTAGAAAAAAGCCTCTACCTTGCCGGCCACGGGAGCGCGTATGGTGTGTTCCATTTTCATTGCTTCCATTACCAGCAGTGGTGTATCAGCCTCCACCGCGCTGCCAATTTCTGCCAGCAGGGCGACAACGGTGCCGTTCATTGGTGCGGTCAGTCCTGCATTGGCGCCGGCCGCGTCCGCTTCGCCGGTGTCAGGCATGACCTCATGGAAGTGGCAGGCGCCTTCAGGCAGATACAGGGTGAAGCCGTCGTGTGTTTGCGCCAGGGTGCCCCGTTGCCGGTGCCCCTCAACCTCCATATGCAGGGTATCTGCGATAAGTTCTCCGCATAACTGCGTGTCGCGTCCGGCAGCACGCACAATATACACAGCACCGCGCTGCTCTATCTCTATCTCGTGATCTTCCTGGTGACAGTGCAGCGTCATGCGATGGGCGTGAGGTTCATTCAAGCGCCAGGCATTGCTGGCGTGCCAGGGCGACCAGGGATCTACGCAGGAGTGTGGGCCATTGTGCTGTTGTTTGTGCAGTAACAGTGCCATGGCGGCCAATGGCAATTCGCGTTCCAGGTCCTGATGCCGGTCGTGGAAGATCAGGTCGTGGTGTTTCTCGATAAAACCGGTGTCCAGCTCCGCTTCCACGAAGGGGCGGGATGTAGCCAGGTTGTACAAAAAGTCCAGGTTGGTCACGGTGCCACCAATGCGGTACTCCGCCAGGGCGGTCGCGAGGCGTTGCAGTGCGCGTTCACGGGACTCATCCCACACGATTAGCTTGGCGATCATGGGATCGTAATAAACACTGACCTCGTCACCCTGGCGCACGCCGGTATCGACCCGCACATGGGCGGATTCTTCCGGCGGTTGCAAGAAGGCCAGTTTGCCGGTGACCGGCAGAAAATCATTGTCTGGATCTTCGGCGTAAATTCGTGCTTCGAAGGCATGGCCGTGGATGCGCACGTCTTGCTGAGCCAACGGTAAGGGTTGCCCACTGGCTACCAGTAATTGCCATTCCACCAGGTCCTGCCCGGTAATCATTTCGGTGACCGGGTGCTCCACCTGCAGCCGTGTGTTCATTTCCATGAAGTAAAACGTGCCATCTTCGTCCAGCAGAAATTCCACGGTGCCGGCGCCACGGTAATCAATGGCCTGGGCCGCCTTGACCGCGCTGTCGCCCATTTCCTGGCGCAGGGTTTCACTCATGCCCGGCGCCGGTGCCTCCTCAATGACTTTCTGGTGGCGGCGCTGCACCGAGCAATCCCGTTCTGCCAGGTAGATGCCGTTGCCGGCATTGTCACAAAAGACCTGAAACTCCACATGGCGGGGCTTGGTCAGGTATTTTTCCACCAGCATATTGTCGTCACCGAAGCTGGACAGCGACTCCCGCTTGGCTGCAGCCAGGGCCTCATCAAATTCTTCTGCGGACCAGACCTGGCGCATACCCTTGCCGCCGCCACCGGCGGTGGCTTTTAATAGCACCGGGTAACCCATCTCCTGCGCTGAGGCGCGCAACAGTTCCGGGTCCTGATCGTCCCCATGGTAACCCGGAACCAGCGGCACGCCGGCGTCGTGCATAATACGTTTGGCGGCGGACTTTGAACCCATCGCTTCGATGGCCGCAGTGGGCGGGCCGACAAATACCACGCCCTGCTCGGCACAGGCGCGGGCAAAGCCGGCGTTTTCTGACAGGAAGCCATAGCCCGGGTGGATTGCATCGGCATTGGTGGTAAGAGCCGCCTCCAGGATGCGGTCTCCCAGCAAATACGACTCACGCGCGGGCGCCGGGCCAATGTGAATGGCCTCGTCAGCCAGACGCACGTGCAGAGCATCGCGATCCGCATCGGAGTAAACCGCGACCGTGGCCACGCCCATGCGTCTCGCGGTTTTGATCACGCGGCAGGCAATTTCACCGCGGTTGGCAATCAGTATTTTGTTAAACATACCGGTATCCTGTTATTCGCCAAGCCAGTTGGGCTTGCGCTTGTTCAAAAAGGCCCCCAGGCCTTCCTGTCCTTCGTCCGAAATTCGCATCTGTGCGATACGCCCACAGGTGTCTTCAATCAGTGCTGCTGAGATGTCGTGACCTGCCACGTCCACCACCAGTTTCTTGGCAGCGCGCACTGCCAGCGGCCCGTTTTGTAGTAAAGTGCTGACCAGTTTTTCCACTGCAGCGTCCAGTTCATTCTCAGCAACCACCTCACTCACCAGCCCGACACGTAAACCCTCTGCCGCGCGAAAACGCTCGGCTGTGGTGAAATAGCGGCGTGCGGCGCGCTCGCCGATTGCCTTGATCACATAGGGGCTGATGGTGGCCGGGATTAAACCGATTTTGACCTCTGACAAACAAAAGCTGGCGCTTTCTGCCGCCACTGCCATATCGCAGCAACTCACCAGGCCCACCGCGCCGCCAAAAGCAGCGCCCTGTACCCGCGCGATAGTCGGTTGTGGCAAATCGTGCAACGCCTTCAGCATGCCGGCCAACAGCTGCGCATCTTTATGATTATGAGCATAGTCATATTCTGCCATGCGCTTCATCCAGCCCAGATCCGCACCGGCGCTGAAGTTCTTGCCATTGGAGGCGAGAATAACCACACGCACATCCTCGCGCTGTGCCAGTTGGTCAAATACGTCGCGTAACTCGGCAATCACCACGTCGTCAAACGCGTTGTGTTTTTCCGGGCGGTTGAGGGTGATTACGGCGACACCCCGGTCGTCAATTTGGATAGTTACACAAGCTTCAGTCATGATAATTCCAGCCCTTACAGGCAGCGTGTGTTTCGAAATGTGAGTTGATGGTCATTAATAGCTCCACAGGATCACATCCTGAACACGCCAAATTTTGTTTCCTTGATCGGCGCATTCAACGTTGCCGAAATGGATAATCCCAACACCATGCGCGTATCCGCTGGATCGATAACGCCGTCATCCCAGAGTCGGGCTGAAGCGTAATAGGGATGTCCCTGTTTCTCGTAAAGATCCAGGATAGGTTGCTTGAAGTCCGCTTCTTCTGTGGCACTCATACTCTGGCCATCGCGTGCCAACTGGTCCTGCTTGACCGTGGCCAGTACGCCGGCTGCCTGCTCGCCACCCATCACCGAGATGCGTGCATTGGGCCACATGAACATAAAGCGCGGGTCATATGCGCGGCCGCACATGGCGTAGTTGCCCGCGCCAAAGGAACCACCGATCATCACCGTAAACTTGGGTACGTTGGCACAAGCCACCGCATGCACCATTTTTGCGCCGTTGCGGGCGATGCCACCTGCTTCGTATTGCTTGCCGACCATAAAGCCGGTGATGTTCTGCAGGAATACCAGCGGCGTTTTGCGCTGGGCACACAGTTCAACAAAGTGTGCGCCCTTGACCGCGGACTCACCAAACAAGATCCCGTTGTTGGCAATAATGCCCACCGGATAGCCGTGTATACGGGCAAAGCCGCAGACCAGGGTTTCGCCGTACAGTGCCTTGAACTCGTCAAAGTCAGAGCCGTCAACCACCCGGGCTATTATTTCACGCACATCGTAAGGCTGTTTTGAATCCGCGGGGATGACACCGTACACGTCTTCCACCGGGTAGATAGGGTCCACACTTTCGCGCAGGTCCATGGTCACTGGTTTTACGCGGTTCAGTCGGCTAACCGAGCGCCGTACCAATTCCAGGGCATGGTGGTCATTGTTGGCGTAGTGATCGGTAACACCCGATGTGCGGCAGTGTACGTCTGCGCCGCCGAGCTCCTCGGCACTCACTATTTCTCCGGTCGCTGCTTTAACCAGTGGTGGGCCGCCGAGAAAAATAGTGCCCTGATTTTTAACGATAATGGATTCGTCCGCCATGGCGGGAATATAGGCGCCACCGGCGGTGCACGATCCCAGTACCGCGGCAATTTGCGGAATACCCTGGGCCGACATGCGAGCCTGATTAAAGAAGGCGTGACCGAAGTGGTCACGGTCGGGAAATACCTCTTCCTGCAGGGGCAGGAAGGCGCCACCAGAATCGACCAGGTAGATACACGGCAGATGGTTTTCCTCGGCGATGGTCTGGGCGCGGCCTTGCTTCTTCACCGTTAGTGGATAGTAAGTGCCGCCTTTTACCGTGGCGTCGTTAACGAAGATCATGCACTCCTGCCCGGCAATGCGTCCGATGCCGGTAATGATACCGGCGCTGGGCACGTCGTCCTCGTATACTTTATAGGCGGCCAGCTGCGACAGCTCCAGAAACGGTGAGCCAGGATCCAGCAGTGCATTGAGCCGGTCCCTGGGCAGCAGTTTGCCCCGCGATGTATGACGTTCCTGGGCCTTGGCGCCGCCGCCCTGGTGAATCTTGTTGACGACAGTGCGCAGGTCGTCGACCTGCACCTGCATGGCGTCCCGGTTGCTGGCAAAAGCCGCGTCCCGGGTATTGATGCGTGATTGCAGCACGGTCATGGCAATACTCCTAGGCAGTGGCGTTAAATAATTCGCGGCCGATCAACATACGGCGGATCTCGGAAGTGCCGGCGCCAATTTCGTAAAGCTTGGCATCACGCAATAAACGTCCGGCGTTTGCCTCGTTGGTGTAACCGTAGCCACCCATCGCCTGTATCGCCTGCAACGCCATCTGGGTGGCTTTTTCAGCGGTGTATAAGATAACCGCGGCGCAATCCTGGCGAGTCTCTTCGCCACGATCACATGCGCCAGCGACCGCATACAGGTAAGCACGACACGCATTAAGGTCGGCGTACATATCCGCCAACTTGCCCTGCATTAATTGGAATTCGCCGATGCTCTGGCCGAACTGCTTACGGTCGTGCAGATATGGCAGAACCTCGTCGATACAGGCCTGCATGATGCCCACGGGACCGCCAGACAAAACAGTGCGTTCATAGTCCAGGCCCGACATCAAAATTTTGACGCCGTCGCCCTCGCTGCGCATGATATTTTCTGCCGGCACTTGCACATCCTCAAACACCAGCTCGCAGGTGTTGGAGCCGCGCATGCCCAGTTTGTCCAGTTTGGGAGAGCGGGAAAAACCGGGGTAGTCCCGTTCAACAATAAACGCCGTAATGCCTTTGGACCCGGCATCGATATCCGTTTTTGCATAAATCACATAGACATCGGCATCGGGGCCGTTGGTGATCCACATCTTGGTGCCGTTGAGTCTGTAGTGGTCGCCTTCCTTGCGCGCATTTAATTTCATGCTCACTACGTCGGAGCCGGCGTTGGCTTCTGACATGGCAAGGGCGCCCACATGCTCGCCGCTGCACAACTTTGGCAGATACTTCTGCTTTTGTGCCTCGTTGCCATTCTTGCTCAGCTGGTTGAGGCACAGGTTGGACATGGCGCCATAGGACAGGCCAACCGAGGCCGAGGCCCGGCTAATCTCTTCCATTACAATGGCGTGGGCCAGGTAGCCCATGCCACTGCCGCCGTATTGCTCATCCACGGTAATGCCCAGTAGGCCCATTTCCCCAAATTTGCGCCACAGGTCTGCGGGAAATTCGTTGTCGCGGTCAATCTGTGCGGCTCGCGGTGCGATCTCTCTCTGGCACATCTGGTAGACCGCGTCTCGCAGCATGTCCATCTCTTCGCCCAGGCCAAAATTGAGTGTGGGGTATCCGGCGTTCATAGTGGCTTCCTGTCAGCTTTATTCAGGTTTGGTTGCAGGGTTGTGTCGACTTTTATTTGCCAATGACTGTTGGCACAGGCTCTGCACCTCAACCAGTCCGGTCAACATGTCGTCAATGTCCTGTTTTTGTTGTTCAAGTTGCGCGCGGCGCTCTTTGACCATGGTAATAAGAGAGTGTAGCTGCTCTGCGTTGTTGTGCTCGGGATCATACATATCGATGACATCGACGCATTCCTGCAGGGTCATGCCAATGCGTTTGCCGCGCAAAATGAGTTTGATACGCACGCGGTCGGCGGAGTTGTAGATGCGCTTTTGCCCCTCACGCAGGGGGCTGATCAAGCCTTTCTCTTCATAAAAGCGGATGGTTCGGGTGGTAATCCCGAATTCGCTGGCTAAATCAGAAATGCTGTAGGTCTTGTTTGGCACGAATAGTGGCTTCGTAATGTTAGGTTCACCGTAATATAACTTAAGTTGACGTTAACGTAAACGTAAATTTCGAACGTGAGGCTAAAACCCTCGAGACCAGCTGGCCCCTCTTGCCACTGCGTAATTTGCTATCATCCCGCCATCGCTTGATAACCGGGAGTCATTCTGCATGGCAAATACCATCCTTCTGCCTTTGCTGGCCGACGGTGAATTCCGTTCCGGCCAGGACCTGGCCGACGCGCTGGGCGTCAGCCGCACTGCGGTGTGGAAGCAACTCAAAAAACTGCAGCAGCTGGGGCTGGATATAGAATCTGTTAAAGGTCGTGGCTATCGCATACCCGGCGGCATTGAATTACTCGACGACGCCACATTGCGGGCAGCCCTGTTGCCCCCAGTGGTGCAGCTATTAAGCCGACTGGAAATTCATGAAACGATTGACTCCACCAATGCCCAGGCAATGCTGGCGGCCGAGCATGGCAATGCGACCGGGTTGGTGTGTACCACTGAGCAACAAACGGCAGGGCGTGGACGCAGGGGGCGGCAGTGGATCAGTCCCTTTGCCAGCAATCTCTATTTGTCCCTGGTCTGGGAGTTTCACCAGGGGGCGGCGGCGCTGGAAGGGCTGAGCCTGGCCGTAGGCGTTGCCGTTGCCAGGGCGCTGGCGAACTGCGGTGTGCCGCCGGTGCAGCTCAAATGGCCCAATGATGTACTGTTTGAGGGCGCAAAGCTGGGTGGTATTTTGCTGGAAATGACCGGCGATGCGACCGGTGTTTGCCAGGTTGTCGTGGGTGTTGGTCTGAATGTCTCCATGTCCAAAACGTCAGCCACCGCAATTGATCAGGCCTGGACCACGGTCGATACGATCGCTGGCCCTGGGCATCCGGGCCGCAATGCGCTGTTGGCTGCCCTGGTGAACGAGCTGTTACCGTTGCTTGCTGACTTTGAAGCGCAGGGTTTTGCCCGTTGGCGGGAGGAATGGCTGGCGCTGGATGCTTACGCCGATACCGATGTGGTGCTCACCAGCGGTGAGCGGCTGGTTGCCGGTGTCGCCCGTGGTGTCGACGAACGCGGTGCTCTGCAACTGGAGACAACGGCGGGGATACAGTCTATCTATGGCGGCGAAATTTCCATGAGGCCGGCGGCATGAAGTTGGCAGCTGCTTGTTTGCAATTGGATGTGGGTAACAGCGGTGCCAAGTGGCGGCTGCTGCGGGGCGCAGAGGTCGTTGCCCGGGGTAAGTGCATTGCCGCCGATGAGTCGTCCAGGCAGGCGCTGCTTGCTTGTACTGCAGAACTTGAGCAGATATGGATATCCAGCGTTGCTGCGCCGGCTGCGGAATCTGACTTGCTGGCCCTGTTGGAAAGTCACTGGGATGTTGTGCCCTGGATGGCTCGCACCGAGGCTCGCACCGGCGATCTGGTTAACAGCTATGATGACCCCACCCGTATGGGCGTCGATCGTTGGCTGGTGATGCTCGCCGCGCGGCAACACGTCGCTGGCAAGTTATGTGTCGTTGATGCCGGGTCCGCCCTGACTATCGATATCGTCAGTGCCTCTGGCCGTCACGAGGGTGGTTATATCATTCCCGGTCCGGCGCTGATGGAGCGCGCCCTGTTACTGGATACCGACCGCGTGCGCTTCGCAGAGGATGTGGAGTACCAGCTCACGCCGGGAACATCCACAGCGCAGGCGGTGCGCCACGGCATCGCATTAGCGCAGGCCGGAGCGGTGGCACTGGCGCTTGATCACCACAGCGGCGAGCCAATGCAAGTGCTGTTTTGTGGCGGGGGAGGCGAGCTGCTTATGAGTCTCCTGGATCGTGGCGGAAAGTATCTGCCGGACCTGGTGTTCGAGGGGCTACAGGAGATGGCGCTGCTGAGTGCCTGAGCCGTAATTTTTCCTCGGAAATACCATTGTAGTTCTTATGGCATTATTGTCCCCGAGCACCGCTTGGCGGATCAAAAGCGGTGTCATTGCGTCATTCTTAACAGCAATTCGACAGAGTGTTTCTCATCAGTTTCGTTTTGCTGTCATCATACTTCCTCATAAATCAGCATCCACTATCATTGCTGCAGCGCTAGGCTATATCTGAAAGTCATGAAATGACTGGCGGCAGTTCCGGTGCAGAAACACGTGCAGGCCAGCACAAAAAACCCTGCAGGATTACCGGATGAACACCGGTCATGAGCAGGTGGCTTCCCCGGGCCGTAATGTTGGGCTTGCTGGAAAATAGCAGGAACTGCACTAGAATGAACTGAGAAGGTGGTAACACCTTGGGCCGGTAAGCCACCTGACATGGAATGTTGCAGGTTAGCCAAATGATAGCGAATATTTGGTTACGCACAGTGTTGTTGATATTTGTTCTGGTCGGTGGCCTGAATGGTTGCCGGCGGGTTACTCTGGTCGGCGATAGTCTAATTGGCGTTGCGCAGGAAACCTTCGTCGACGCGATCAATAGCAATAACGAGCAAAGCTGGGTATACACGGAGCATGTATGGCCCGGATCAACCGCTTATAACAACCCCGTAAATCAAAAAATCTATAGCGACGGAATCGCCAATGCATTTGGTTCTCCCGATGTTGTGGTTTTCTCATTTGCCACCAATGATATGGTCAGGGTGAAAGATGACCTGATTTCAATGGACTCAGCCATCCAGGCAATGCAGACCCTGATAAATCAAGCGGTTGCTGCGGGTGCCATGTGTGTAGTGATACTCGAATCCAGTCATCAATTCAGGGGAGATTATCCGCAGAATGCGCGCATTTGAAATGCATATGGATACCTGGTTTGAGCACTGGCATCGCCGGGAGGGCAATAATGAATACCTGGGATTACCCTACAGGCTACTTATGGCGGATATCAGCGAGGAAATAGCAGCCGATATTGATAACTATATTGGTGACTATATTCACTTTAACAGGGCCGGCGCGGACCTGGCGGCAACAGCAATTGTCGAGCAAATCAATCATTGCCCGCAAGGACGGTGGATCTATGGGGCGGACGCCATGAAGTCAGGGGTCAGCATTCCACCCAACCCCTATCGCGAGTACAGTCTGCCCCAGTGATAGCTAACAAACCGGTTAGCGTTTGTCATCAACCGGCGCGCACTTAAAGGCCGTTTGATGTGGTTGAAATCCGGCGTCACTTTCCTTGCTTTTCGCACGCACATACTGACTGTTCCAAACGCCATCGCCGGTGGGCTTTTCACCCGTTGCCTGCCAGCGAGCGGCGTCAGCTTGCTGTTGAGTAACATTTTTTTGGCGCTGCACGCCCCACTGTTGCACTTCCTGCATAAAGCCAGCGTCTTCAGTCAACTCGTGAATTTCCAGTCGGGTCTCTTCCAGAAGTGCTATCGGATAGGGGAATATGCGGCATATCGGCATCCCTTGCTGGAAAGAGACTTGCTGGTTTTTGCGGGTCAAGCGCCAGCTCATGGTGAAGGGAAAGGGAAGCCAGTCGGTGCGAACAAAAGCGTCCAGTGGAACCGCCGCGTCATGTCCATGGTTGGCGGGGCCGGTAACCACCAGGCCCAGCTCAGGCGAGGTGCGAAAAAGAAAAGGCAGGTACCATGTAACCACACCGGCCCCGAAATGTGAGGTTGCTGCGAAGCGACTGTGACTGCTGTTGGCGATATTTAGCGCATTGTTGAGTTCCCCGCCATTCCACGTCACTTGAGAATCTACCGGATTAAACATCTCCCAACCCATGGTGTTGGCAGCGACCATTGGCACGCAGCGATAGATATATTTTTGTGGTACTTCATCCATCCAGTCGCGCGATGCCCGGCAGGGTTTAATCCAGTCGCTTACCTCCTCGCTGGTGCCAGGTAGAACGCAGGCGTGAATGGTGTTTGGAGGAAGTATATTTTTATCGCTCATGGACAGTCTCATAGCAGCGTAACAGGTTGTTTCAGTGTACCTGCAGCAGTGCGCAAGCGCTTCAGTAGTTGTCGAACCGGCGTCATCTGGGGAAGGGTGGATGCTTGCCAGCGAGCTCTCATCAATATGGCTTGATCCGTTTGGCCTGTCTTCTGCAGGCCGTCAATGCCCACGCCGACGATGCAGCCACCACATCGCAATACCGCTCATGGCAAGGCTGCCCAGTAAAATTCCGATGAAGTCTACCCACAATACACCAATGCGCCCGAGCAACCGACCACTGTGCAGGTCCAGCAATAGGCGCTCCCAGCTCAGCCATTGATTCGGGGTGGGAATCAGCTCGCGGATGGTCTCCGGCAGTTGTCCGGGGGCAAATTGGTTGATCATGACTCCGGCTGGAGCGAGATTGCTGAAATCCATCGAGTCGAGGTCCGCCAGCCGCCAGGTCTCTTCGGCCTGCAGTGCGACCGTGGCATCGATCAGGCCGATAGCCGTCAAAGGTACTGGTAAGCCGGTGCTAGCGTTAACTGACTCTACCAGCTCGCCACTGCTGGTGATCAGCAGCAATTGTTCAGCGCAAGCGGCATATAACATTTCGCCTGATTGCACTGCACCCAGCAGATTGCCATTACACGGTGCAACTTGCTTGGCATCGAAATAGACGCGACCGTCTGCGGTGCGCGATAGCCAGTGTTTGCCCAGCTGATAGGCGGGCAGGGTGGATGAATCATCACCATATGCCCTGCTCAGCCAGGGCCAGTCAACGAAGTCGCGGTCCAGTCCCAGTTCTGATGAGTGGTTGAGCGCGATGCCCGAAGCCGCCAGTAACAACACAAAGAAGGCGGCCAGTAAACCCAGGCGGCGGTGCCAGCGCCACAACAAGCCAACTAATCGAGGGCGACGTCGCATCAACTCTGGACCTGAGCGTCCAGCCACAGGGCAAGACGTGCCATGCGCTCTGCCGCCCGCACTGACAGGGTGGCGCCGGTGATGCCGTCTATGGGCTGTGACAGATAACCGTCAGGCGCAAGTGTCAGGCCGTTGAATTGGCGGGTAAAAAAAGGGTAGCGGATCTCCCAGCCACGACTTTCCCGAAAGGCGAGTACCTCCATGCGCTCGACTCGCTTGGAGGAGACGGTAATGCCTAGCGTAATGGGCTTATCTTTTCCTATATCCTCGAGAATCCAGGCGGTGCGGGCGTCGGCCTGCCAGTAACGCAGGCGTAAGGAAGTCGGTGCCCAACCGACCGCCGCTTTGGCAGCAGCCCGAGTTTCTTCGGTAAACCAGAGCATGTGCATTTCGGGTTGGCTGTCAGTGAATACCAATTGCAGAAAATCATCACGCCCCAGATACTCTTCGGCAAAAACTGGAAAAGCAGTAAAGGCCGTCATCCACAGGGTGACGGCCAGAGCGCCGCGGTGCAGTCGCCGCGACTTAGGTTTGGGGCGCATCAGAAACTCCAGCCCACACCAAGATTCAGCCCCTCCAGTTCTTTTTCGTTGGCAGGGGCATCCTGGAATTGATAGTCGACCTTAAA
>JBALVO010000051.1:16751-24480 GCA_036961445.1 Halioglobus sp. | reverse complement strand
CCCACCGTTTGCCAGATTTCTTCGGTAATAAAAGGCATCAAGGGGTGCAGTAGCCTGAGCCAGGTTTCCAGGACTCGGATCAGGGTGCGACGCGTACCGCGCTTTGCTTCCGGTGCAGCATGGTCATCCCACAAAACCGGTTTGGACAGCTCCAGGTACCAGTCACAGTATTCATTCCAGATGAATTCGTACAGCGCCTGTGACGCCATATCGAAGCGGTAACTGGCTACCGCCCTGGCGACTTCAGTCTCGGTTTCCTGCAATCTGCTCACGATCCAGCGATCCGCCAGACTCAGCTCGATTGCTGCGTCGTTGTGCGTGCCGCAATCTTCATTCTCACAGTTCATCAACACGTAGCGTGCTGCATTCCAGATTTTATTACAGAAGTTCTTATAGCCTTCAATGCGGCCAATATCGAACTTGATATCACGCCCGGTTGAGGCCAGCGAAAAATAGGTAAAGCGCAGAGCGTCGGTTCCGTAGGCGGCGATACCCTCGGGGAATTGTTTGCGCGTGGCCTTGGTGATTTTTGCTGCCAGCTGCGGTTGCATCATGCCAGCCGTGCGCTTTGCTACCAGCGCCTCAAGCTCTATCCCATCGATCAGGTCGATAGGATCGATCACATTGCCCTTGGACTTGGACATTTTCTGCCCTTCGTTATCGCGGACCAGTCCGTGGACATAGACCGTGTGAAACGGCACTTCCTTGCGAAAATGCAGGGTCATCATAATCATCCGGGCAACCCAGAAAAAGATAATGTCAAACCCGGTCACCAGTACAGAACTGGGGTGGAATATGTCCAGCTCTGCGGTTTCGTCGGGCCAACCCAGGGTAGAGAAAGTCCACAGGGCCGAGGAAAACCAGGTATCGAGTACATCCTCGTCCTGACGCAATGCAACGCTATCGTCGAGGCCGTGTTCCTGCCTTACCGCGGCTTCGTTCTCACCGACATAAAATTTTCCGTCGTTGTCATACCACGCCGGAATGCGGTGCCCCCACCAGAGCTGTCGACTGATGCACCAGTCCTGAATGTCACGCATCCAGGCGAAGTAGGTGTTTTCCCATTGTTTGGGTACAAACTGGATGTCACCGTTCTCCACCGCTGCGATAGCGGGCTTGGCCATTTCCCTGGCATCGACATACCACTGATTGGTCAGATAGGGCTCGATAACCACGCCGGAACGATCACCTCGTGGCACTTTCAGCACGTGGTCTACTATCTTGTCCAGCAGCCCCAGGGCCTCCATATCAGCCACGATCTGCTTGCGCGCAGCAAAGCGATCCATACCGCGATAGGCCTCTGGTGCCTCCTGGTTTATCGCTGCGTTGTCATCGAGGATGTTAATCATGGCCAGGCCGTGGCGGCGGCCCATTTCGTAATCATTAAAGTCGTGGGCAGGTGTGATTTTGACGCAGCCAGTGCCAAACTCGCGATCGACATAATCGTCTGCTATGACCGGGATTTGGCGCCCGGTTAGCGGCAGTTCCACCATGCGGCCTATCAAGTGGGCGTAGCGTTCGTCTTCCGGGTGAACCGCCACAGCGCTGTCGCCGAGCATGGTCTCGGGCCGTGTAGTGGCCACGGTTAAGTGGCCTTCACCGCCGGCCATTGGGTAGTTGAAATGCCACAGATGGCCCTGCTCTTCCTCAGAGTTTACCTCCAGGTCTGAAATTGCCGTGTGTAGTGCAGGGTCCCAATTAACCAGGCGTTGCCCGCGATAGATCAATCCCTCCCGATATAGGCGAATGAATACTTCCTGTACTGCCGCGCTGAGGCCTGGGTCCATGGTGAAGCGCTCACGAGACCAATCCAGCGAGGAGCCCAGGCGTCGCAGTTGCCGGGTAATCGTCCCGCCTGATTCCTCTTTCCACTCCCAGACTTTTTTTACAAACTCATCGCGCCCCAGTTCCTGGCGCTTAATGCCCTGTGCCTCGAGCTGGCGCTCTACCACCATTTGTGTGGCAATACCGGCATGATCTGTACCCACTTGCCACAGGGTGTTGTAGCCAGACATGCGGTGATAACGGATAAGAGCATCCATAATGGCTTCCTGAAAGCCGTGACCCATATGCAGGCTGCCAGTGACGTTGGGCGGCGGAATCATGATGCTATAGGCCTTTTCGCCACCCTGTGGTGCGAAATAGCCTTTGCTCTCCCACTCCTGGTACCAGCGGGTTTCAATATTGGCGGGTTGGAATGTCTTTTCCATCAGTAGGGGAATCCGGAAGTAATTGTTCTTGATTTGGGCCCGCAATTCGCGAACCGGCAAGGGGGGCGATTATACGCGGCAATGCAAAGCCGGGCTACAGGTCGTGTTTCTCCAACTGGTAGCCGCGTTCTTTATAGAATTTCCAGGATTTGCGCAGCGCTGCCAGACTGGTTGGGTCCTGGGTGACCACCTCGGCTACACGCTGGAAACGGCTGAAAAATTCGGGAATATCCAGTTGCAGGTTAATAAGCAGGTCATTGTGATCATTGGGTTCCTGGCCCCATCCGATCGCTATAGAGTCGGAGTGTTCCTGCCCGTGCAGGCCATGGGGCAGAAAGCTGGCTGGCCGATAGCTCCACAGCATCTCATCCAGTGAGCGAGCCTGCGCTTCATCCACCGCATTGATAAAAATACGGTGGCCCTGTGCAAAGGCCTTGTCGGCCAGTCGCACAGCTACCTGCAGGCGCTGCCCCTGCTCGGCACCCTGCACGACGTAAAAACCAACCCGGGTCACTGTCTTACTTGCTCGCCCGGTCCATTAAGTAGCGGGTGAGCAGGGCTACTGGTCTGCCGGTAGCGCCCTTGGGCGAGCTGTCCCATGCGGAGCCAGCGATATCCAGGTGCGCCCAGTGATATTTTTCAGCGAACTGGGACAGAAAACAGGCCGCCGTAATGCTGCCACCGCCAGGCCCGCCGATATTGGCCAGGTCGGCGAAGTTACTATTGAGTTGTTTGTGATATTCCTGCCACAGGGGCATACGCCAGGCCCGGTCGTGGCTGTCAATGCCGGCAGTGAGCAACTGGTCCGCCAATTTGTCCTGGTTGGCATATAAGGCGGAGGCATGAGAGCCCAACGCAACCACGCAGGCGCCGGTGAGAGTGGCGATATCAATGACAGCCTCGGGCTTGAAGCGCTCCGCGTAAGACAGGGCATCACACAGGACCAGGCGTCCCTCTGCATCTGTGTTGAGAACCTCGATGGTCTTGCCGGACATGCTGGTGACCACATCACCCGGTTTAGTAGCACCACCGCTGGGCATATTCTCTGCGGCGGCGACGATGGCCACGACATTTAATGGCAACGCCATAGCAGTGATAGCGCGCATAGTGCCAAAGACACTGGCTGCTCCGCCCATGTCGAATTTCATTTCATCCATTTTAGCGCCGGGTTTCAAGGAAATACCGCCGCTATCAAAAGTAATACCCTTGCCCACCAATACATAAGGCTTTTGGCTGCTTTTCCCGCCTTTGTAGTTCATCACGATCAGTTTTGCAGGCTCGTCGCTGCCGGCAGAAACGGATAATAATGAGCCCATCCCCAGCTCTTTCATTTTCTTTTCTTCGAGTATGCTGACGCTGAGCTTGGCGTTGTCCTTGCCTAGCTTACGGGCCTGCTGTGCCAGGTAAGTGGGCGTACAGATATTGCCTGGCAGGTTGGCCAGGTGGCGCGCTTCATTGACGCCCAGGCCAGTATTCTTACCCTGGTCCAGTGCTCTCTGTGCGATCCCTGTCGCTATGCTGCCACCCGTGTTTACCACAACACGAGACAGCTTTAGAGGAGTTTTGGGTTTGCTCACGGTCTCGGTATAGCGATAGGACGCAGCGGTGAGATGACGTGCCAGGTAGGCCAGCAGCCATTGGCCATCGCCGTTTTTAAGCTCGAGGTCAGCCGTGTGTATCGTGGCATCCGCGGCCTTGGTCGCATTCAGGGCACGATAGATGGATTGCGTGATTTCCCGTGCCTCAGAGCGATCAAATTTAGCCGGGTCACCGCACCCTACCAACAATAACCGCTTGGCGGTTCCGGCTCCTGGTAGCATCAGGGTTTCGCCGGATTTTCCGGAGAAGTCGCCCAGCTCGAGAGCGGCTTTGATGGCGCCAGAGGAGGCCTGATCCAGCTGTTGTGCGGCATGGGACAATCGTTTACGGGTGAATACCGGTAGCACGGCACACTGACAAGTTGCGGAGGCCGCATCTTTTATATTGCGGGCGGTAAAAGTCATGGCTGTCATGGTTTTTTCTCTCACTGTTTTACAGGGGCACTAGTGTATGCCTAGCGGCAGGCAAACTGAACACAAAAAAGGTGCAAATTCGATGATCCCCCTGGCAACCGCCGGTGGGGTTATTGCTGCGGTGCAATGCGAGGCGTTAAACCGTGGCATTGTGATGGTTATTGCGCGCGCTCTAGCTATTTGCCTGAGGAATTTTATGCCCTGATTTTTCTCGCTTGGGCAGCAAGATCAGTTCCGTGCCAGACAGGTAGTCGTGCCAGTATCGACCATTGCGGTCGACCAGGCACCACAGGTAACCCAGGCCCAGGCACGCAGCCGATAGCATAGCGGCGCAACACCGCGTTACTCCCTGCCTGATGGACGGTGTATCTCCGGCAAACGTCACCAACTTGATGCGCCATGCCTGCATGCCCAGCGTCTGGCCACTTTTAATCCAGAACGCGCAAAAAAATCCGCTGGTGCATACCAGGGCTACCAGACGTACGGCATTGGCATCGAGCTGGGCTGCGGCATCACCTGCCGCCGGTTCCCATAACAGCGTGCGCGCTCCCATAAACAGGGCTACGCTGGCCATGATCAAGGGTAATACCAACAGGGTATCGTAGAGCATGGCAGCGAGCCGGCGCAGCAGGAAGGGACTGGAAGTGGCAGTGCTATCGGTCATTTGCGGGAGTTTATCACCAATGGCGCGCAAGCATTACCGAAATGTAAATTGAGCCGCGCTTCTGACGCGTGCTAAATTGCTGCACGCGTGAGAGGGATTGGGTATGAAAATTCTGCTGGTGGAAGATGACAGGTCGGTTGGTGAGTTTATTGTCGCCGAGTTAACGGCGGCCGGCCATCGCTGCGACTGCGAGGTTGATGGCGCAGCGGGATACCAGGCGGCGAGTGATGCCGATTATGATGTGCTGATTGTTGATCGTATGTTGCCAGCAATGGATGGCCTGGCCTTGATCCATGCCCTGCGGGAAAATAATGACAATACGCCGGCACTGGTGCTCAGTGCGCTGGGTGAGGTCGACGACCGGGTCAAGGGTTTACACAGCGGCGCCGATGATTATCTGGTCAAACCGTTTTCCATGGCAGAGTTGCTGGCCCGTCTGGAGGTGTTGCATCGACGTGCGAGCATCACCGCAGGCGATACACCGACTCGTCTGGAAGTAGGGGGGCTGACTATGGATCTGCTGTCCCAGCAGGTGTCACGCCAGGATATGTTGCTGAATTTGCAGCCACGTGAATACAAGCTGCTGGAATACTTGATGCGACATGCCGGGCAGGTAGTGACGCGAGCGATGTTACTCGAACATGTGTGGGGGTATCATTTTGATCCGCAAACGAATGTCATCGATGTGCACGTGTCACGTTTACGCCAAAAAATTGATCGCGACTTTGACAACCCCTTGCTGGTGACCGTTAGAGGTGCAGGCTACCGCCTGGGCCCGGTCACCGAAGGTTGAGTGGCGTTTGTGATGCACGCCAGGCAAATTCTTAGTAGTTTAACTTTTCGTTATATCACCAAATACGTCACCGTGCTGAGTGCCACTGTGTTTTTGCTGCTGGGCGCCTTCTATGGGTATTTCAGCTATACCTCTTTTAGTGAACTCAGTGAATCCATCGTAGAGGAACTTGAAACCCTGCAGCTCGTTTACCAGGGTCAATCCCTGCAGGGTGTGCAACTTTATATCGATGATCAGGTAGCGTCGTCTGCAGTCAATCGATATCACTATCTGGTTACCGATGAGGCTGGCAACAAAGTCGCAGGCGATTTGTCTGCAGTGCCGCGTTATAGAGAGTTTAGTGACGGCTGGTTGGGCTTTGAGATGTCCCTGTTGCAGTGGGGCGAATCTATAGAAGTGGATTTCCTCGCCAGGCCGGTGCAATTGGGAGGTGGTCATCGCGCAATTGTGGCGCGCGATTATGCCGATATTGTGGAGCGCGCCCGCCTGGTATTCAGGACCTTGTTCAGGGCTATGATTGCCACTTTACTGTTAGGTATTACCGGTGGGTTTTTTAGTGCAGCCACGACACTTAGCCGGGTGGAACGCCTCAATCGGGAATTGTCGCGCGTGATACGTGGTAGCCCGGGACAACGCCTGGATGTAGAGAGTGAAAAGGGGTATGTGGGGCAACTAGCCGTGGTGATGAACCAGATGCTGGAGCAAATGGAATCGCTAATGCAGGGCGTGCGCCGAGTCTCCGACAATATAGCCCACGATTTGCGTACTCCCTTGACTCGTATGCGTAACAACCTGAGTCAGCTGCGCTCCAGATTTGAGGGGCGCGAGGGCGAAGACGTTGAGCGCATTATTGAGGATTGTGATGAACTGTTGGCCTCGTTTAATGCCGTGCTGCGCATTTCCACTTTAGAGTCTGGCAGCCGCCTGGCAGGCGGTACCGAGGTAGACTTGCGTGATTTATTACGCGATGTAGTAGAGCTGTACGAACCTCTGGCGCATGAGCGCGATATTACCCTGGAGCTTGATGCTCCACAGTCCAGAATCTTTGCCGGGGAGGTGGACCTGTTGTTCCAGATGTTTGCCAATCTGCTGGACAATGCCGTCAAGTACACGCCAAACCATGGCAGGGTCAGGTTGCAGTTAGGGCCTGATCCAGCCAGTGCCGGCGTCGGTCATCGTGTCGTAGTAAGCGATACGGGCCCTGGTATTGCCGCGCACGAGCGCAAAAATGTATTCAGGCGCTTTTATCGAGTAGAGGCGAGTCGCAGCGAACACGCGGGGCATGGCCTGGGTCTTAGCCTGGTGCAGGCAATCGCCCAGTACCATTACGGTGCGGTGGAACTGGCCAATGGTGATCCGGGCTTACGCGTGACAGTAACGCTACCGTAGTTCAATCTTCCAGTGATAGATGGTCGGTGGGCGGTGCTTCGGACTGTTCTTTATTGCGGTACTGTTCTTCTAGCACGTCGGTACCGGGCGGTGCGATATCAAGGGCAGAAAGATCCAGTAGTGGTGTTTCAGGCTCGGGTGGCGCGCAATCAGCAAAGTCCGTGCCCTCGGGCGATAGCTTGATGGCGTCTATGTCAGGCGTAACTGGCACCTGTGCGGACGGCAGGTTGGGTATCATTTCTCCGACGCTGCCCATATCCAGGTGACTGGTGTCGGGTGCAGCGGGCGGCGGCGGTTGCTCCTCGGACAGGCGCATTGCTGCGGCATCTATTTCGAGGCCGCTGGTATCGACATCGCTAATCACCGGCGCTGTGCGTTCATCGTCCCGTAATACGTCTGCGCCGGTGGGTGCCAGGTTTAAGCCCTCCTGGTCGGCGTCATGTTGTGCCGTGTCTGCCGCTGCAGCGTGCTGTGGGTTGACAGACGAAGTCGTTTCGTTGCGATAGCTGGATTCATCAGGGGCGGCTGCCAGCGCGGCAATTCTTTGCGCTGCGGTCATGGTTTTTTCAGGTACTGGCGTTGGAGGCGGTGTCGCCGCGCTCTCCTGATTGGCCTTAACGATAGGCTGCCCACCGGCGCGTTCTATCGCCTGCTGGTACTT
>JBALVO010000051.1:0-16651 GCA_036961445.1 Halioglobus sp. | reverse complement strand
ATTCAGCAAGAGATAGAGCAGCAGCTCAACCAGCAGCTTAGTCCGGTTTTCCTGGATGTTGCCAATGAGAGCCATCAACACAGTGTGCCGCCCAATTCCGAGACCCACTTTCGGGTAGTACTGGTAAGTGAGCTTTTTGATGGCAAGCGCCAGGTAGCGCGCCATCAGTTGGTTTATGGAGCGCTGCAGCCGCAACTTGCAGGGCCGGTGCACGCCTTGGCACTGCATACCTATACGCCGCTGGAGTGGCAGCAGCGACAGCAGGCAGCCCCCGAATCTCCGGAGTGCCTTGGCGGCAGCAAAGCTGATCACAAGTAGGAACTGAATATGAGCGACTTAGTTGTAGCAGCGCTGTATAAGTTTGTCACCCTGGAAGACTTCCACGAGCTGCGCGAGCCTTTACTGGATGCCTGCCTGGCGGCAGAAACCCGCGGTACCCTGCTACTGGCCCGGGAGGGAATAAACGGCACCATCGCCGGTACACGGGAGGGTGTAGGCAAGGTACTGGCTTACCTGCGCAGTGATCCGCGGTTGGCAGACCTGGAGCACAAGGAGTCTTTTGACGAGGAAATACCGTTTCACCGGATGAAGGTAAAGCTCAAGAAGGAAATAGTGACAATGGGTGTGGAGGGCGTGGACCCCAATGTGAAGGTGGGAACCTACGTCAATCCGCAGGACTGGAATGCCCTGGTAAATGATCCCGAGGTTTTGCTGATTGATACCCGTAACGACTATGAGTGCGGTATTGGC
Source organism: Halioglobus sp. (assembly GCA_036961445.1). Lineage (GTDB taxonomy): Bacteria > Pseudomonadota > Gammaproteobacteria > Pseudomonadales > Halieaceae > JBALVO01. The sequence goes on along the minus strand of JBALVO010000051.1, from coordinate 15,901 downwards.
AGTTTTCGCGGTGCGATCGACCCGCATACTGAGAGCTTTCGTGACTTTCCCAACTACGTACGTAGTCATCTGAACCCGCAACAGCACAAAAAAGTTGCCATGTTCTGCACCGGGGGAATTCGCTGTGAGAAGGCCTCGGCCTTTATGCTCAATGAGGGTTTTGACGAGGTTTATCATTTGCGCGGCGGTATCCTCAAATACCTGGAAGAAGTGCCGCAACGCGAGAGCACCTGGGAAGGCGAGTGTTTTGTTTTTGATAACCGGGTGGCCGTCGATCACCAGTTGGAAAAGGGTCAATACGACCAGTGCTATGGCTGCCGGCACCCTATTACCGAGCAGGATAAACTCTCTTCGAAGTATCAAAAAGGTATTTGCTGCCCGCTTTGCTATGACCGCCTGACACCTGATCAGCGGGCTCGCTTTAGTGAGCGTCAGAAACAGATAGAGCTAGCACAGCTGCGCGGTGAAGTGCACGTAGGCGCGCCCCCGCCCGAGCGTCAGTCCTGAGCTGAAGATGGAACTAATGCAGGTGGGTTCAGTGCTGGCAAAATACAGCGGCGCCGGGCTCTAGCGCAGGTGCAGATTGATCGCATTCCTGAAACCGCTGAGCGGCACGAAGGTGCTTATCCCCTCGCCATTGCCCTGTGAAATAACACCACAAAATTGCGCTTGCCCCAGGTGCGATAGCTGCATAACCGCGCCTCCTGAAGCACCTTTATAAGCCGTGCAATTGCTGTTACTGCCGCCGTTTGCCTGGTGCGTGATTCTGCATTGCGGATCGAATGTCAGCCGCTCGCCATTGTCACCCAGGCCGTTATCGCGTGAGTAGCCAGCCATGGTAATAGGTCGGCTGGGGTCGGCGCGTTCCGGGTGAATGTTTACCGCGCTTACCTGGTCAGATGGAATGGCCTGGTACAGGCGCAGGATGGCCCAATCTGCATGCATACCGCCACCATCTGCCAGTCGATAGGCCTCGCTCGTTATCACAGGGTCTGCAGACCTGGCCGACAGGGTGAAGGTGATTGCCTGGCTCACGTCGTTATAGAACTCCAGGCAGTGCCAGGCTGTAATAATGGTGTCAGCCTTGGTGCCCGGGTGACGTGCAACCAGTGTGGCACTGCAATCCTCGCGGTGATGGGAGACACGACCTTGTTCAAATTTCTGGCCGGGAATTTGCAATCGCCCGACTGCGCGCAGCCATTGGGGCGACTCGCTGGAGTAGGCCAGCCTGCTGTCGCCGCCTGGCGCTGGTGGTGCTGCTGCTGCGGTGACCACTGGCATCACTCCCATAAAGCAAAGTAAAGCGTGGCTTATGGCTTGTGCCAGGGCGTGCCGCGGTGCTGTAACGGATGTCATTTTTCCTTCTCTGGCATAACAATGTGGCCAGCCCACTGGCATTGCCACTTGGCTCGGTGCGTCTGGGCATTTAGGATTGTATTGCGATATTAGTTAAGTCTTGTAATCAGGTAAAGGAATTGCGTATGGGTCTTGCACGAGACCGGGTAGTGGTGGTCACCGGAGCCAGTCGTGGCGCGGGTAAGGGCATAGCGGTGGCCCTGGGCGCTACCGGGGCAACCGTCTATGTGACAGGTCGCACGCGGCGGGAGGGTGATGCGCCGTTGCCGGGTACCGTACAGTCCACAGCGGATGCGGTGAGTGCAGCGGGAGGCAAGGGTATTGCCGTCTATTGCGATCACGGCGATGAGCAGCAAGTGCGCCAATTATTTGCACAGGTCCAGGCTGAGCAGGGTCGCCTGGATATTCTGGTAAACAACGCCACCAGCTTGCATGACGCATTGACTGCAAGCGGTCCGTTCTGGGAAAAGCCACTGGAACTGACCAGCTTGTGGGACGTGGGAATGCGTTCTCATTACACAGCCGCCTGGTACGCGGCTCCGCTATTGTTGGCCAGCGGCGCCGGGTTGATTGTGAATACCTCATCTTTTGGTGGCAGAATTTATATGCACGGTCCGGCCTATGGCGCCGGCAAGGCTGCGGTGGATAAAATGGCGCATGATATGGCGGTAGATTTTCGTCCTTACCATGTGGCGGTGGTATCGATCTGGATGGGCCTGTTACTGACCGAGCGCACGGCTCGCGTTTTTGCGTCTGATCCGCAGAAATATGCAGACCTTGCGGCGACGGCTGAGACACCGGAATTTACCGGCAGGGTCATCGATGCCCTGGCCATGGATCAGTCCTTGATGGACAGGAGTGGAAAAGTCTGGATAGGCGCTGAGCTGGCACAGGAATATGGTGTGACGGATATAGACGGTAAGATACCACCATCACACAGGGCTTTTTTTGGCGCTACTACCAGTTACGGTGATGCCGTCGTGGAGTGAGGCCGATACCCCAAATGGAGGATGCGCGGACTGCCAATATCCCTTTACAGTGTGGTTAGGCAAACAAATAATTACCAGCAGGATGATAACAATGACAATTCAGCAAACTATCGAAGTAAGCGACGGCGTCGGCGCCTATGGATTGGCAAGCTCCAGGGCACAGCAACTGCTGGCAGCGGCACGCGATATGGGACCCGCACTGCGTATGCGCGGGGCTCAGTGTAAGGCTGCCCGTCGTGTGCCGGATGAAACCATAGCCGATTTTCATGCCGCAGGTTTTTTCAAGATTCTGCAGCCCGAGCAATGGGGCGGTTACGCCATGGATCCGCAGGTGTTTTATTCAGTGGGGTTGGAGATCGCCAGGCACTGCGCCTCCAGCGCCTGGGTGCTGGGTGTGATTGCCGTGCACAACTGGCAGTTGGCGGTATTCGATGATCAGGCGGCACAAGATGTATGGGCGGATGACCCAACGGTGCTGATTTCGTCCTCCTACGCTCCAGTTGGTAAAGTTAAGGTAGTGGATGGTGGTTTCCGTCTCAGCGGTCGCTGGAGTTTTTCCAGCGGTTCGCAGCATTGTAAATGGGCGTTCCTGGGCGCGGTAGTGCCGACCCCCGAGGCACCCTTTGACATGGCTAACTATCGCACCTTTCTGGTGCCGATCAGCGACTATGACATCGTCGATAATTGGGATGTGGTCGGTCTGCAGGGTACGGGTAGCCACGACATCGTGGTGGACGACGTTTTTGTTCCCGAGCATCGCACCCACAGGTCCATGGATGGCTTTTTATGTGACAATCCGGGCAACGCGGTAAATGACGCACCCTTGTACCGTATGCCTTTCATGCAAGTGTTTGTGCGCGCTGTTTGCACCGCTACGCTGGGTGCCTGTGAGGGCGCGCTGGAGTCCTTTATTGAGGTGGCCAGGACGCGTCGGGTGGGTCCCAACAAAATGAGTGATGATCCCTTCGCGCGGCAGTTGGCGGCGGAAGCCAGAACGTCTATCGAAGAAATGAAGCTGACAATGATTCGCAACTTTGACGAGATGATGGACTGCTGTCGCGCGGGTGAGCCAATCCCGATTGAGAACAGAGTGCGCTATCGCTATGATTCAGCCGTCGTCGCTGATCGCTGCCTGGCCCTGTCCGGCAGGATGCTCAAGGCCAGTGGCAGCGGCGGAGTGCGCCAGGGCAGTGAGCTATTGGATCGCCACCTGGATATCTTGTGCAGTCAGGCTCATGTGGCCAATCATGCCGCACCCTTTGCCAGTAATCTGGGCGGCATTATGTTCGGTGCAGATAACGTCGATTACGCGGTCTAGCCCTGACCGCAAGCTGATCCAGGAGTCGTTATGGGAAAGATAGGCCGCTTGCCCGAAGGCAAGTATGCAGAATGCGCCAATGGGTACCGTATCCATTACCTGGATGAAGGGCACGGTGATGCTGTGGTATTCCTGCATGGCTCAGGCCCCGGAGCCAGTGGTTTCAGTAACTTCAAAGGCAATTATCAGCATCTGGTGGCGGCGGGGTATCGCTGCCTTATTCCGGATCTTATAGGCTATGGATTTTCGGATAAACCGGACGATGTAGATCATCCCCTGTCGTTTATGGTGGAATGTATCAAGCAGACGCTGGATGTCGCGGGTGTAGAGAAATGTACGGTAATTGGTAATTCCCTGGGTGGAGCGATAGCCCTTGGGCTGGCCCTACAATACCCGCAGCTGGTGCAGAAGCTGGTGTTAATGGCGCCGGGCGGGTTGAGCGAGCTGGCAGAGTACCAACAGATGCCAGGCATGCAGAAAGTCTTTCGTGTGTTTGGCTCTGGTGAGCCGGTGACCCACGAGGTAATGAAGGACCTGTTTGCCAGCAGTTTGATGCACGATGACAAGTACGCCACCGACGAGTTGGTAGAAGAGCGTATGCAGATTATGCAAATTATGAACGGTCATGTTATGGCAACCATGCAGGTTCCCGTTTTGACCGACCGTTTACAAGAACTGGATTGTCCAGTGCTGGGCTTTTGGGGTATGGATGAAAAAATGATGCCAGAGAACGGCATTATGGCCATGGCCAAAAACATCAGGCACTTACGCCTTATCCTGGTTACCCAATGTGGTCACTGGGTGATGGTAGAACATGAGGACATGTTCAATCGCGCCTGCCTGGATTTTCTGCGCAACGGATGACTGCGCTGCCAGTGCGAGGCTCATTCCAATTCAGCTTAGTGAGTACATTATGGAACCGGAAAAAATCGCCCAGCTTGGTGCAGAACTCTATGGGGCCTTGCGCAGCCAGTCTACCGTAGCCCCGCTCACAGAGCGTGAGCAGGGTATCACTATCGAAGATGCTTACCATATCTCGCTGCACCTGCTTGAGCAGCGCCTGGCGCGAGACGGTGAGCGCGTCGTTGGTAAAAAAATTGGTGTTACCAGTAAGCCAGTGCAAGACATGCTGGGGGTGTTTCAGCCTGACTTTGGTTTTCTTACCGACAGTATGGAGTATCCGGACGGCGCTGATATTGTTATTGCCGGGAATATGATCCAGCCCAAGGCGGAAGGCGAAATAGCCTTTCGACTTAAACATGACCTGATCGGGCCAGGCGTGACCGAGCAAGACGTGCTCGATGCTACCGCCACGATCATGCCCTGTTTTGAAATAGTTGATTCGCGTATTGATGACTGGAAAATTAAAATACAGGACACGGTTGCCGATAATGCCTCCTGTGGTGTTTATGTTCTTGGCGTTAATGAAGTTGACCCCAGGGATTTTGATTTACCCAATTTGAAAATGACCATCTCTAAAAATGGCGAGTTTAACTCCGAGGGCCTCGGTAGCGCGGTACAGGGTAATCCACTGACTGCGGTAGCATGGTTGGCCAATACCCTGGGTGAATTTGGCATTCCATTCAAGGCCGGGGAAATTATCCTGTCCGGTTCACTGGTACCTTTGATTCCGGTTGTCGCCGGTGATGAGATGTCGTTGGAAATCGCGGGTATGGGTGGTTGTAGCTGCAAGTTTGTTTAGCTACTGCCCACCAGTCGGGATCGTGCTTATGTCGCTTTTCCAGTAACACCGGTTAAAGAGCCAGGAAATTCGAATACACAGCAACAAGAGAACCAATATGAGCAACAAAGTAAAAGTAGCAATAATTGGCCCCGGTAATATCGGTACTGACTTGTTAATGAAGGCTATGCGTAGTGAGTTCGTAGAACCCGTGTGGATGGTTGGTGTCGAAGCCGAATCCCCCGGCTTGGCCAGAGCACAGGAGCTGGGTTTGAAGACCACCGCCGATGGTGTTGACGGCATGCTGGCTACCATGCAGGACGATGGCGTACAAATATGCTTCGACGCTACTTCGGCCTATGTACACGCGGAAAACAGCCGCAAGGTGAATGCCTGCGGTGCGGTGATGATTGATTTGACGCCGGCAGCCATCGGTCCGTTTTGTGTGCCCACCGTTAACCTGTCAGAAGCGGTGGCGGCCAGAGCCATGAATGTCAATATGGTGACTTGCGGTGGCCAGGCCACCATTCCCATGGTGGCCGCGGTCAGTCGGGTGCAGGCTGTGTCCTACGGTGAAATCGTGGCGACTGTCAGTAGTAAATCGGCTGGTCCTGGTACGCGCAAGAATATTGATGAGTTTACCCGCACCACTGCCAGTGGTATTGAACAGGTAGGGGGTGCTCTCAGTGGCAAAGCGATCATTGTTATCAATCCGGCTGAACCACCATTGATTATGCGAGATACCATTCATTGCCTGACCCAGGAGCAACCCAAGGAAGAGGCAATTACCCGGTCAGTACACGAGATGATCCTTGAGGTGCAAAAATATGTGCCCGGTTACAGCCTGAAAAATGGCCCGGTGTTTGACGGCAATCGTGTGTCAATTTATCTGGAAGTGGAAGGGCTGGGCGACTTCCTGCCCAAATATGCCGGCAACCTGGATATTATGACCGCCGCCGGACTGCGCACTGCGGAAATGTATGCGCAGGAAATTCTGGCAGGAAACTTCGTTCCCAGTGCTGCCTGAGCCTGGACGCCACCGAATACGAGAGAGTAAGACAATGGATTTGAAAGGAAAAAAAATCACCGTTCACGACATGTGTCTGCGCGATGGTATGCACCCTAAACGTCACCAGATCAGCGTTGAGCAGATGGTAACGATATCCAAGGCCATGGATGACGCCGGAATACCAATGATTGAAGTGACTCACGGTGATGGTCTGGGCGGTGCTTCGGTAAATTACGGCTTTCCTGCTGCCAGCGACGAGGAATATCTCACCGCCGTGTGCAAGGAAATGAAGAATACGAAAGTTTCCGCGTTGCTACTGCCGGGCATCGGTACCGTCGACCACCTGAAAATGGCAGTGGACTGCGGCATTTCTACTATTCGCGTGGCGACGCACTGCTCCGAGGCAGATGTATCCGAGCAGCATCTCACCATGGCCGCGAAGTACGATAATCTGGACACCGTCGGTTTTCTGATGATGGCCCATATGATCGGACCGCAGGAATTGGTTCAGCAGTTGAAGTTGATGGAAGACTTCGGCGCTAATTGTGTCTATATCACAGATTCAGCGGGTTATATGTTACCCGATCATGTGACTGAACGGGTGGCGCTGGCCCGTGCCGAGCTGCGACCGGAGACCGAGCTGGGCTTTCATGGCCACCACAACATGGCGATGGGTATTGCCAACTCGTTGGCGGCAGTGGAGGCCGGTGCCAATCGCATCGATGGCTCTTTGGCGGGCCTGGGCGCCGGTGCGGGAAACACGCCTTTGGAAGTTTTCATTGCGGTGTGTGATCGCATGGGTATTGAGACCGGGGTAGATTTATTCAAGGCCATGGATATTGCCGAGGACCTGATCGTGCCGATGATGGATCATATGGTGCGCGTAGACCGTGATGCACTGACACTGGGCTACGCCGGCGTCTATTCCAGCTTTTTGCTATTTGCCAAGCGCAGTGCCGAAAAGTACAAGCTGTCCAGTCGCGATATTCTGGTAGAGTTGGGCCGTCGCCGTACCGTGGGTGGGCAGGAAGATATGATCGAAGATCTGGCGTTGGATATGGCCAGGGAGAAAGGCACTATCTAGTGTGTCGCGCCCGATAAAATACGCGGGTAGCCCTCAAGCCTGGTGTAAGCCGGTAAAATAAGGGGCGCTGTTGCGCCCTTATTTCTTTTGCCAGCCGCCGCCGGTGTTCACGTATTCACCGGCAGGTGTCTTTTCAATTGCCTTTTGTCCGGCGCGAACTTCTACCGCGTCGAGGCTGATGTTGTTCTTTTTAGCAATACCCTGATAATGAGCTTTGCGCTTGCTGTTAATGTCAGCGACCAGCGCATCTGCATCAGCTGAAGGTTTTACCGCAGCCAGATAGCCGCTGTTGGTTTCTCCCACCAGGCCACCGGACTTCGCCGCGCCAAGCTCCAGCGCCACAGCCGGCAAAGTCAGTAGCAGGGACAGTGTCAGGGCGCCAAGGCTGCGCTGTGCCATGTTTTTAAACGTCATAGTGTGATTCTCCTAGAATAGATCGCTATCTTCAGCAAACAAATCGTCGAGTTCCTTGTCGACCTTAACGCGGATTTCGTGTTCTATTTTTACATTCAGGTTTATCGTAATTGGTTCTTCGGGTGCTTTGACCTGCACCGTGGGGGTACAGGCTGCCGTCATTAATAGCAGGCATGAGCATATCAGTATTCGCATCAGGCTCCCCTTGAGCTGCGTTGGCTGGTGTCGGTCACCTACTTTTTGAGTTAAAAATTACTGTAAAGTTCACTGCAGGCGACCTTCTATTTTCTCGACCAAGTTATCACTTAGTCGCAGACTTTGTAACAACGGGTCGAGATTTTGTTCCAGGTTGATATTGAAATTTACCGGGCGTCCCTGATACTGGCTCGGGTTTTTGCCCGCCAACGATAGCCCCAGTAGCAGGTTTCCCTCCTGATCCAGTTCGACTTCGCTACTGAGAACCTGGTACTGAAAATCGCTCAACAGATCCAGTGCAAGCCCCAGTTCAGGGCTGCTGGTAGCCAATGCCTTGCTTGCCTCGTTGGCTATGTAACGAATGCTGCCGCCTGGTTCCAGGGCGCGTAAATAGCCTTTTTCGATAATAATACGACCGCCGGTCATGGTTACCGGGAGTTCGCCTTCTAGCCGGCCTTGTGCCTGAATGTCCTGATCCTGCTGCAATGCCACCATATCGGCCAGTTGCCACTGCTCCGCGCGCAACGTCATTTTGTTGGTTCTCGCGCCAAAATCCCACTGCCGTGGCTGCGGCAGGTAGAGTCTACCGCCAAACATACCAGCGGAAAATTTTTCGATATACACCAGTGGCTGCACGATGGGTGTGGGTTTCGGCAGATCCACCAGAGCCAGAATGTCTACCAGCACGAAACCTATATCGAGTTGTGCCATGGACAATTCAATTGGCTTGAGCGTTTTCCAGTGTTCGATCCCGCGCCAGTGAGCGGCCAGCGCCGCGCCTTCAAATCGGTATTCGTCGTAGCTCCCGGAGATGTCGCGGATAGTCAGTTGTGATTGTTGCTGGAAGCTTGCAGGGTCAAAACTTTGGCTAGTGAAACTTGTAGCGAGCGTTATGTCTCCGCTGAGAATTTCTACTTCTTGTTGCAGCACCTTAAAATGCTGTAACAGCGGCAGCACGGTGCCAGCAGCATAGGGTAGGTCCAGGCTGCGGGCATTGAGCGCATAGTCACCACGACCTGTCTGTCCGTTCACAGTTCCGCGCAGGTCCAGGCTGATACTCTGAGCGGTATCGCCCAGTGACAGATTAAATGTGCTATCTGCAATATGGCCATCCTGCTTGAGCTGCAACTTCATCTGCGGCAGCTGTTGCTTGTTCAGGCGCGTTTTGATGCTGGTATTGAGCTCGGTGTGCAGCTGTAATGCTTCGCTGGGCTGTATTGATGCGTCCAGGTTCAGCGTTTCCAGTCGCAGTTCTGTACCTTTATTGCCCAGTGCCAGCATGCTATTGCGCAGCTGTAGCGACCAGACGTTCTCGCTGGCAGAACGAATGGTAAGCGCTTCAGGGTTTTGCCAGTGCAGCGGTACCAGTTGCTCCAGGCCCAGCCAGGTCAGGGTCTCCTGTGGCAGGCCCAACTGGTCGGCCCATATGTTGCCTGTCAGCCTGGTTGGCGCCATGCTCATTTTTAGCAATCCAGCAGTCAGTTCCACCGTGGTGTGGAGCTGTCCGGAAAGGCCCTTGATCACGGTGGCATAGTCCACTTGTGTAATGTCATTGTCGAGGCTGATGGTGGCAGTAATTTGCTCCAGTATGGGCGGTAGTACTCCAGGCTGGACCGGTTCGGAGACGAGACTCAGCTTATCCGGATGCACTATTTCGGCGGAGATTGTGCTGCCCCCTATTAGCGTCAGGCTATCCAATGCGGAGACATCCAGTGTCAGGTCAGTGTCGCGATCGAGTCGGCGCAGCCAGGCCAGAACATTGGCGTATTCCAGTTCTGCGTCCAGTGTCCATCGCCAATTCTCGTCTGGTATCTGCTCCAGCTGCAGGTTTAGCTGGGTGATTGGTGTATCGCCATCACGTAGTGCAAGCCTTGCGCCCAGCGAGGTTGCCGCTGGCCCGGTCCAAAGCTCAACAAAGATATGACTGTCGTGATGTGTGCTTGCCAGCTCCAGTGTGAGTTGATCTGCGATGCGCAGTCTGCCGGAGCCTGAGATCAGGGGCTGCCCCGGGGCCTGGTAGCTCGCCTCCCACTGTGTGATTGCCAGCGACTGTACCGGGAGTTGGGCCATGAAGGTCTGAGGGAGGATGCTCGATACACTGATTGCGGTCGGCGCGGTGTTGCTACTGGCGTCTTTTTCCTCAAGCGCAAGTTCCAGTTGCGCTATGGTCACCGATTCCAGTTGTCCATTTAGCAGCATGTGCCAGTCGTAGCGTAATTCCAGCGCGTTCAGCGTGACTGTAAATGCCAGGCCTTGGTAGTCTCCGGTTAACCAGATTTTTTTTGCAGTGAATTGTCCTGCGGATACTCGTGGCTCCTCAAGGTCGATGTCGCGGACACCATATTCCTGCAGATATTGTTTGGCCTGTTGCCCCAGTATCTGTGGAAATTGTAGATAGATATAGCTGCCCAGTGCCAGCAGGCAGAGCAATAAAAGTCCGAGGCAATACAATACGATGCGCGACAGGGTCATTGTTCAGAGTGTAATTCACCCGTGTGCAGGTGTAACTATCCATTTTGTTGGGCTGGCATTATAGTGTTGCCAGCTTTTTCAACATCAGGTGAATCAGGGAGTGGGTATGCGCAAAAATAGATTGGGTAAGAGTTCCATCGTAGTGTCCGATATCTGTATGGGAACCATGACCTTTGGCAATCAGTCGGATGAAAAAGATGCCTTTCGCATGATGGATATGGCATTCGATGCGGGGGTAGACTTTTATGACACCGCAGAAATGTATCCGGTACCGCCCGACGCAAAATATGTCGGCGAGACAGAGAAGATAGTTGGCCGCTGGTTGAAAACCAAGGATCGCGACTCGATAATTCTTGCATCCAAGGTGGCAGGGCCGGCTCATCACTGGATCGTTCCGCCACTTCGTGGCGGTAAGACTGGCCTTGACCGTCACCACATTATGCGTGCGGTGGAGGGTAGTCTGCAGCGTTTGGGCACGGATTACCTGGATCTGTACCAGACCCATTGGCCGGATCCGGAATTTCCACAGGAAGAGACCCTTATGGCGCTGGACGAGCTGGTGCGTGCGGGCAAAGTACGTATTCTGGGTTGCAGTAACGAGACTACCTGGGAACTCACCAAGAGCCTTTGGGCGTCTGATGTTAATGGCCTGGCCCGGTATGACACCATACAAAATAACTTCAGTTTGAATAACCGCCGTTTCGAGGATGAATTAGCCCAGGCCTGCCGCCAGGAAAGCGTGAGCCTGATCCCCTATTCACCGCTGGCCGGTGGTGTTTTGAGTGGTAAGTACAATGGCGGTGCTTTTCCACAAGGCGCGCGCTTTACGCACTATCAGCATGCCCCTGAGAGACAACAGCAGATGCTCCGGCGTTTTGTAAATGCCAGGACTATAGAGTCTACTGAGCGTTATCAGGCGATAGCGGCTGAGGCGGGAATGTCTGTAGTAACAATGGCGGTGGCCTGGAGCAAGCAGCACGATTTTGTGGCTTCCACTATCGTCGGTGCCACCAGCCCCGAGCAGATGCCAGATATCCTGGCGGCAGCAGATGTTGTTCTGGAGCCAGAAGTCCTCGCTAGCATCAATAAAGTTTCCAAACAGATACCTTACCCCATGGGCTAGGGCGAACCTTGGTTTTGTTCAGGGTTTTGCGGTCATCGCAGCGTGAAACTCGCGGGAATTTTGCCGGGAATCCTGAACAATGATGGGGCCCATTCTATCCGTGACTCATCGACCTGAATGTCGGTAAAACGTCGTGCCATGGCCAGGAAAGCTATCTCGGTATTGAGCTTTGCCAGATGTGAACCCAGGCAAAAATGAATGCCACCACCGAATGAGCAATGCTTGGCCTCGTGACGGGCGATGTCGAAGCGGTCGGGATCCGTAAATATGTCAGGATCGCGGTTGGCGCCAATCAGTATGGCCCAGACACTGGCATTGGCCGGCACGACGATTTCTCCGAACTGCGTGTCCTGCCACAATACCCGTCGGGTATAGGGAACGGACGGTTCAAAGCGCAGGCACTCATCCACCGCTGAACTTACCAGAGAAGGATCGGCGGCCAGTTTTTCAAATTGCTGTGGATAGCGGGAAAAGCACAGCATGCCGTTGGCGATTAATCCGATGGTTGTTTCCAGGCCGGCGACCAGCAGTCCGATACTTTGTTGCAATAGCTCCTCTGTACTTAACTTGTCACCGGCTTCTTCTGCCGCAATCAACTGACCCAGAATGTCCTGTGACGGATTGCTGCGCCGTTCCTCAATCAAGGCAAACATATACTCAGCCAGCGTCATGATCGCCGCTTCAGCCTGGTCCTGTAATTGTGGAAAGTTGCGTTTTGCGAGGCGATAGGTAGCCAGGGAAACCAGATTGGTGAGTTTGTGGCGATCCTCAAAGGGAACCCCCAACATCGCGCACATGGATGCAGCCGGAACGGCCAGCGACAGGTCTGCCACCAAATCCATTTCCCCTGTGCCGGAGACCCGATCCAGTTCCGCTTCTAACAGCGGCTCTATCGCCGGGCGAATGGCAGCCAGAGCGCGGGGCGTGAATGCTTTGCTAACCAGATTGCGCAGTCGGTCGTGATCGGGTGGATCCATACGCAGCATAAACTTTGACGCGTCGGTTTCCTCGCGCGTTTCATCCGGGATCAGGCCATCCAGGTCGCGCATGCCGCTGTGACTGTGCTTGAGTAGTTTTTGTATATCCACATATTTTGATAATCGCCATTCACCATCCGGTGTAAGGTTAACCGCCTGCCGTTCTCTCAGCTCGCGATACATAGCGTGGGGGTCAGGCTTTAGGTCCGCGGTGTTAGGGTCCACCCCATACCAGCCAGGTATGACTGAATTCTCAGCTGACTTGTTCGCATTATTCATTGATGGCCTTTCCTGCATAGTCTTCGGAGCCGGTCTGCAAGTATAGTAGAATTGCTGGCGCGCCGGGAGTTTTGTCCGGACGTTTTCCCGGTTCCGGAGGCCGCATTGCCTGAATTAGCGCTGGTTTCAATAGTATTTTTTACCTCCTGCCTATCCGCAATTATTGGTATGGGAGGCGGTATATTGCTTATTGCTCTGATGCCGGGACTGGTGCCAGCAGCCGCGATCATACCCCTGCATGCGGTAACCCAGCTGGCAAGTAATGTATCGCGCGCGGCTTTCGGATGGCGCGAGATCGATCGAGGTATTATCCCTGCTTTCTTGCTGGGAGCATTGGCCGGCGCTTGGTTGGGCGGTGAAATATACTCCAGCCTGGATTTACGCTGGCTGCCGGCGCTTATTGGAACGCTTATCCTGCTATTCACCTGGGTGCCGCTACCGAAGGTGCGAGGTGGAGGACAGTTGTCGCTATTGTTGTTGGGGTTTTATCAAACCGGGTTGGGCATGTTGGCGGGCGCAACCGGTCCGGTAGGCTCTGCCGTGTTGTTGCAACGCAATACCGGTAAGGACTGGTTGGTAATCAATACCGCAGTTTATATGGCGCTCAACCACGGCATGCGCCTGCTGGCTTTTCTCGCAATTGGCTTCAGTTTTGCGCCCTGGTGGCAACTGCTCATCGGGATGATATTGGCTGGAGTGATTGGTTCATGGGTCGGCACACGATTACGCCGTTATGTGCCCCCGGCGAATTTTCATAAATGGTTTCGTTGGTTGGTCACATTGCTGGCCCTGCGCATGATAGCGCTCGCTATAGCTCCGCTGTTTTGACTGTAGCAGTGGAATTACGCATACGCTGTGGTCATGCCCGGCGGCGTTATACCATGGAAGTCCCTTTAGTCGTGTTGTCGAAAGAGAGTTTGCAGTGAAATTAGCGCATTTTCCCGTTGTTTTTTTTCTGGCACTGACCGGGTGCGGCGGCAGTGAGGTGCGCGACAACGATTCGACAGCCAGCGTCGATTTCATTACCGATCAACGACCACTGGGTAAAACCATGGTCTACCAGTGCAGTGGCTACGAATTTATAGCGCGCCTTGGCCCTGGTGAAATGGCTATATGGCTGGACGATCGCTATGTCATTTTGTCCCAGGTGCGCAGTGCTTCCGGGGTGAAGTACCAGGAAGGTGATAGCGTATTCTGGATCAAGGGAGACGAGGCCATATTGAGTGTGGATCAGCAACGCTATACAGACTGCTTGCTTATTCCGGAGCGGGTGCCGTGGGAAGATGCCCGTCGACGCGGGGTGAATTTCCGAGCCGTGGGCAATGAGCCCGGCTGGTATCTGGAAATTCAGCGCGGGCGGCAATTGTTGTTCGTCGGTGATTACGGTATGCAGCGAGTGCTGGTTCCCGATCCGGGGGAAGTGTCGTTGGGTGCAGCGCATTCATATCACTCCATCACAAAGTCTAACGACTTGCGGGTGGAAATTGTCGATGAGCTTTGTAGCGATATTATGAAAGGGGATAGCTACCCCAGCCAGGTCCAGGTATACCTCAACGGCAGGACCTACCAAGGCTGCGGTAAAAGCCTGAATCAACCCTGGAAATAGCGCGCTTGTGTCACCCGCGATTATTTGCATAATCTATTGATTAATATGAAAAATAAGCCATTTGTGTAATAGTACCAAGGTGCCTGCTCGCGTCTTCAACAGTATCTTGATTAACATCAATGTACGGCTTGCAAGTCGCCCCTATCATACGCGGCATCTTGAACAGCAAATGAATTCAAAAACACCACCAAGGAGTGAAACAATGAGGAAAGCGTTGACGATTGCGCTCGTAGTCGCCATGGCAGGCGGCGGCGTAGCAGCCCAGGCATATGAACAGGGCGATTTTATTGTTCGCGCCGGCGCAACCACGGTAGATCCTGACACCGACAGCGATGACATCACTTTGCCTGGTATCACTCTGGAAGCGGATGTAGATGATGACACCCAGCTGGGTATTCTCCCCGTTTACATGGTGACTAATAACTTTGGTATGGAACTGCTGTTGGCAACGCCCTTTGAGCACGATATTACGGCTAAAGGCAGCGGTGTAAGCCTGGATGCAGGCTCTACCAAGCAGCTGCCGCCAACCCTGAGCTTGCAGTGGTACCCTCGCGGCGGACAAAGTGGCTGGCAGCCCTACATTGGTGTCGGTCTGAACTATACCGTTTTCTTTGACGAAGATACCGACAAGGAGCTGGATGCCGCTCTGGGTGCGATTCTTGGCGCAGAAAAGGTTGATCTGCAGCTGGATGACTCTTTCGGCTTGGCTGGCCAGGTGGGGATAGATTACCCTCTCGGCGAGCACTGGGCGATTAATGCCGCTATCTGGTATATCGATATCGATACTGAAGCCAAGATCCAGACTGATGCAGGCAATGTCGAATTTGATGTTGATATTGATCCATGGGTTTACAACCTGGGCATAGCCTACAAGTTCTAATATTCCATTTGGCCGGCTCACCTACGGCCATTTGGTGCCTGACCCCGCTAGTTTCTAGCGGGGTTTTTTTTGTTATCGCACATTACCGCGGAGCGTACTTTTCTATTCCCGGCACAGGACGGGGGTTTACCTTGCTCCATGTCCGCGCCCCTCTGGGGTGCCCTCACTTGGTCCGGAGCCTGAAAGCGCTTCGCTGTCTCCAGCCCGCCTTCGGCGCTAGCCTTTATACTTCCGCAAGGCAACCCCCCGCCCTGCGCCTCTTTCAGTGCCAAGCCCTAAGCTACATATCCAATATCATGGACTTCCTCTAACCTCGACATGCTCGATGTCAGGCGGTGATCCGGGTGTGTCCTGGCGGAATTATCGAGGACAGCGCCGAGGGAGTGGCGGGAGACAGCGCAGCGTTGTAGGGCTCCCGACCGAGTGAGGGCATCCCGGAGGGGCGCGGACATGGAGCCAGGGCACACCCGGATCGCTGCCGGGAATTAGAGAGAAAACTGGACCTACACTGCAACTCC
>JBALVO010000050.1:0-24850 GCA_036961445.1 Halioglobus sp. | reverse complement strand
TCCTCAGCACCGCTTTCCAGCGCCTCTTTGAGCGCCAGCATGGAATTGATGTAGTTGCCGTTGGCCTTGGCCTTGCACATGGAAATGTTCACGTGATGGCGCGTGAAGGATGAAGTCCGCACCTTGATGCCACGATCATGGGCTTCGGGGTCCATGTAGGACGGCCATTCCCAAGCAGCCACCATGACATGTGTTTTCAGATTATCAGCGCGCAGCCCCATACCTTCAGAACCATAAAAGCACATGGGGCGCAGATAGCCTTCTACCAGTCCATTTTCACGAACCACGTCCTTTTGCGCCTGATTCAGAGTCTCTTTGTCGAAAGGCATGTCCATACCAAGGATGTGCGCTGAGCGGAATAAGCGGTCTGTGTGCTCCTGGAGACGGAAAATACAGGTGCCCCGATCCGGGGTTTTGTAGGCGCGAACGCCCTCGAACACTCCAAGACCATAATGCAGTGTGTGAGTCAGCACATGGATCTTGGCCTCACGCCATGGAACCATTTCTCCATCTACCCAGATCAGACCATCGCGGTCGGCCAAATTCATCACACTACTCCTGTGTCGTCTTCATTTGTCGTCAAATACGGCGCAAACAATTGCTGCCATTTTGCATTCACCGCAGCGCGCAGTTTACCAAAGCGATCAGCTGGCACCACAGCAGGCTGTTGCTGCAAGGAAAGTTGGTGGGCAGCAGACCGATAGGCGAGGTACGCCTCGGTGAGCGCTGCGCACTCGTGCTGCTCGAATAAGCCTTCCAGACCCAGCGTCTCGATAATTCGTACATTATCGGACCAGCGCGCCAATTCAGGCACACGGTGGGACCACGCCAAGACCGCGTATTGCACCATAAATTCAATATCTACGATACCTCCCTCGCTCTGTTTTAGGTGAAATTCCCCTTCTTTAAGTTTCGCTACTGATAGTAAATGCTTACGCATCTTGTAACGCATGCGCTGCACGTCCCCCGCCAGGGCCGCTTGATCACGTGCCCGACACAAAATATCCAGGCGCACCGCCGCCACACGGGCAGCAACCTGCTGGTCACCTGC
The DNA here is from genome assembly GCA_036961445.1 of Halioglobus sp. Lineage (GTDB taxonomy): Bacteria > Pseudomonadota > Gammaproteobacteria > Pseudomonadales > Halieaceae > JBALVO01. Next base: position 23,799 of record JBALVO010000050.1, on the reverse strand, counting down.
CACAAAGCGGGCGCGCACCAGCGCCTGGTGCTCCCAAGTCCAGGCCGATTCCTGCTGGTACGTGGCAAAGCCCTGCGCCGTGCTGACCAACATGCCCGACTCCCCGGAGGGTCGCAGGCGCATATCCACTTCATACAACTGGCCCATGGCCATACGGGTTTCCAATATATGTATCATGCGTTGGCCCAGGCGGGTATAGAACAGGGCATTATCTATGCAGCGTTCACCATCGGTGACGCCTTGCATGGCTGCATCACAAACAAACACCAGGTCCAGGTCGGAGCCGTAACCGAGCTCTATGCCTCCGAGCTTGCCATAGGCAAATACGGCAAAGCCATAACCGCTGCTGTCCCGCCTGGGCTCACCATATTTGCGCGTCATATCGCTGAATGCCACAGACAGGACATGCTCGAGAATCACTTCGGCAATCCAGGTGAGCTTGTCACTGACCTGCATTAACGGTAAGCGTCCTGCCAGCTCGCTGGCTGCCACGCGCAGCACATGTGACGCCTTGAAATAACGCAGGGCATCCATTTGCGCTTCCAGATCGTCGATCGCCAGGCGCGCGACCTGCTGACGCAATTCATCCTGCAACAACGCTTTATCCGGCGCTGTATAGAGACTGGCACGGTCCAACAGCTCATCAAGCAGTACCGGGTGCCTGGCCAGTTGTTCAGAAATCCAGGGACTGGCGCCACACAGCACTATCAATTCTCGCAGAGCCGGAGGGTTTTCCAACAACATAGCCAGATACGCGCTGCGCCGCACGACTGCCACGACCAGGGGAGTTACCCGTTGCAGCGCTAAATCCGGTTCATCCACCTCGGCACAGCCGCGCAGCAACTGGGGCATAAATTGCTCCAGTCGCTCGCGTCCTTCCGCTTGCAAAGTCACAATCCGGGGGCTGCGTTGCAGCGCCTGCAAGCGCTGCAAGGTTTCTTCTGCGCAGCGATACCCGAGCGTGGCCAGCGCGGCAGCGTTCAGATCGTCTCCCCACAGGGATAGACCATCCTCGTCGACCGCGGCAACCTCTTCTTCGGGTACGGCGATCAGATCGTCAAAATGTCCGGCAACCAGGCGACGATGACACTCCAATGTCTGCAGAAAGTCGTCCCAATGAGTAAACCCCATCACCGCAGTGAGCGCGGCACGAGGCAACTCTTCCTGCGGCAAAGCCTGGGTCTGCTGGTCCCGATAGCCCTGAATGGCATGCTCGGCATCGCGCAAAAACAGGTAAGCGCTGCGTAACTCAGCCGCTGCCTGTTGTGGCAAACAGCCCAGCTGCACGCACTCCTTTAACACCAGCAACAATTCGCGCTGCTGTAAACCCAGGTCACGACCACCACGAATCAGCTGGAAACACTGTGCGATAAACTCCACCTCGCGAATACCGCCGCGGCCCAATTTGACATTGTCCTGCAATCCACGGCGTCGCACTTCGGTAGTGATCATTTGCTTCATACCACGCAGGCTATCTATCACCCCAAAATCTACGTAGCGACGAAAGACAAAGGGCCGCAGCGCGGCCATCAACGTGTCTGCGCAGGCCAGGTCGCCGGTCACTGGCCTGGCCTTGATCAGGGCATAGCGCTCCCAGTCGCGACCCTGGTCCTGGTAATACTCCTCCAGTGCAGCGAAATTATGCACCAGGGCGCCGCTTTCACCATAGGGGCGCAGGCGCATGTCCACACGAAACACAAAACCCTCTGCGGTAACCTGATCCAGGGCAGTGATCACGCCCTGTCCCACTTTGGTAAAAAACTCTTCGTTACTGATAGGACGGGATGCACCGTCCGTCTGACCGGCTTCGGGATAGACGAAGATAAGATCGATATCTGACGACACGTTGAGCTCCCGCGCACCCAGCTTGCCCATGGCCAGCACAATCAACTGCTGCACTTCACCACTGCTTCGCCCCCGGGGTACACCAAAGCGCTGCTCCAGAGCCGCCTGGGAATAATCCACGGCTTCTGCAATACAGGCCTCTGCCAATAATGAGGTATCGCGCGTGGTTTCCAGGGTGTCTGCTAATCGACAAAAATCTCGCCACACGATACGCAGCATATGCCGTTGACGGTAACGCCGCAGCACAGGACCCAATTCCGCGGCCTCTTCACGCAACAAGCGCTGCAGGTCACCACGAAAATCAGCTTCCGCCAAACTTGTCTGCAAATGATCGCTATGTACCAGGTCCAGCAGCAGGTCAGGCTTGCGTCGCGCGAGATCGCAGACAAAGGGACTGCAGGCCAACACACGAGGCAACTGATTCGCCATCGGCACCGCTGCCATGGCGGCTGACAATTGTCCTGCCAATGGTGCGCCTGCCCGCTCCAATATGTGTTGCCAGGCTTCGTGGGCAACCGTGGCCAGGGGTTCAGGCAAGTCTGTAGACAATAATAAGCTCATTGTGGTTCGCGTTGTGTCAGCCCCGACTCAAGCATCCAGCAGAGGCGCAACACGCATCACTTCCTCTATCGTGGTCTGGCCCTTGGCTACCCGCGTGGCGCCACTTAAGCGCAGTGTATGCATACCCTCACCCATGGCGATCTCACGAATTCTGGAGGCCTCCATATGGGTAGTGATCTGCGCCTGCACCGCCGGGCTATTAACCAGCACCTCGTAGATACCCTGGCGACCAATATAGCCTGTATCGCGACATTCTTTACAGCCCACCGGGCGCGCGATCTGCTGCGGTGGCTCCAGCTCCCAGGGCTGTGTCAGCTGTTGCCAGGCATCCAGGTCAACCGGGCCTAACGTCTTGCATTTAGGGCACAGGATACGCACCAGCCGTTGGGACATAATGCCGCGCACGGTAGCCTTGATCAGGTAGGCTGGCACTCCCAGCTCCAGCAACCTGGAAATTGAACCCGGGGAGTCATTGGTGTGCAATGTAGACAGCACCAGGTGGCCGGTAAGTGCCGCCTGCACCGCCATGTTAGCCGTCTCCAGATCGCGAATTTCTCCCACCATAATAATGTCGGGGTCTTGTCGCATCAGTGCTCTCACGCCAGAGGAGAAATCAAGGCTAATAGTATGGTTAACCTGCATCTGGTTAAAGGCGCCTTCCACCATCTCTATCGGGTCCTCAATGGTGCAGACATTAACCTGGGGTGTCGCCAGCTGACGCAAGGTGGAATACAACGTGGTGGTCTTACCCGATCCAGTAGGACCAGTTACCAACACAATACCATTGCCGGTGCCGGTCATAGCATGCCAACGCTGCAGATCGTCGTCCGCCAGACCCAGCTCCTCAAAACTGCGTTGCAGCACGTCGGGATCGAAGATACGCATCACCAACTTCTCGCCAAACGCGGTGGGCAGGGTCGCCAGACGCAGCTCTACCTCGTTGCCCTGGGGTGTGCGTGTTTTGAGCCTGCCGTCCTGGGGGCGACGTTTTTCTGCCACATCCATACGTCCAAGAATTTTGACGCGGCTGGTAACTGCGGAGCAAACTTGCTGGGGCAATTCATAGACACTGTGCATCACACCATCGATACGAAAGCGGACATTACCCACGTCCCGCCTTGGCTCGATATGGATATCACTGGCGCGCTGCTCGAAGGCGTACTGCAATAACCAATCGACGATATTCACGATGTGCTGGTCGTTGGCATCGGGCTCCTTCATCGAGCCCAATTCCAACATTTGTTCAAGATTACCCACGCCAGGAGCGTTTTCTGATCGGTCAGAACCACGCGCGCCACGCACCGACCCGGCCATCGTGTAAAACTCCGCCGTGTGCCGTGCTATGGCACGAGGGTCCGCCAGTACCCGGCGAATAGGTTTGCGCAATACATGTTCCAGATTACTTTCCCAGGAACGTATGTAAGGCTCAGCGCTGGCGATAACTACCTCGGCGTCGCTGACCTCCACCGCGAGAATGCGATGCCGCTCGGCGAATGCCCTGGACATCACCTCGGCGACCGCGGATACATTTATCTTGAGTGGGTCTATCTGGTAAACCCCCTGATCGACCTTACCGCCTAACCATGCCAGCAGAACATCCATTTCCAGCGTGGTTCCGGGTACCGCCGCATCCGTTAGTTTCTGCTCGGCCAGGAACACCAACGGATGTACTTTCACCACCGAGGATTGAGCGATTCCGGACAGCTGCGCATCCGACAAACGGCCGTCACTGTTGAGATCCCGCGCCAGAGTAGACAGGCTCAGGCGGTGCTCCATTTGTTGCTCACCAAAATTAGTCGCCATGATTGAGTCCAGATGCTGATCTATTAACAGTATTACTTATCCAATAATGCTAACACAGTGCCAGAGCAACCAAGGCGTTGCTACATTGATTTCGGTCACGGCAAAGGGAAGTCAAATAGCGGACAGATTATCGAGTTTTTTATGACAGCGCAGACCTTTACTTCTAAACTAGCGCAGCCCGGAATTACTGGAGTTCATAAATGGCAAGTAGAAACCCTTTAGGCAATCTGTTTGGACGATCCCCGATACGTCCCATACAAGAACATATGCAAATCGCTGACCAGGCCGCGCAATTGCTCCCGGAACTGTTCCTGGCTGCGGCTGCAGACGACTGGGAGCGGGCCAAGCAGGCACACAAAGCTATTGGCGATGCGGAAAAAGAAGCCGACAAACGCAAGCGCTCTATACGCCGGCACATGCCAAAAAGCCTGTTCATGCCGGTCCCACGCTCGGATCTGCTGGGACTGGTCGCCATCCAGGACAATGTCGCAAATACCGCCAAGGACGTTGCCGTGCTGGTGCTGGGTCGCAACATGCGTTTCCCGGAACAACTGCAAGCTGGGCTCATGGAATTTATCGAAGCCTGTGTTGCCGCATCACACCAGGCCCTCAAATCTATCCAGGAGCTGGATGAACTGCTGGAAGTTGGCTTCACCGGACGCGAGGTCAAACGGGTTGAGGCTATGCTCAAGGAGCTGGATAAACTGGAGCGTCGCTCCGACAAACTGGCGGCGACCCTGCGCCGCAAACTGTTCAAGATAGAAAGCGAATTACCCCCGGTAGACGTTATGTTTTATTACCGTGTAATGACCTTACTGGGAACGATCGCAGATGAAGCCGAAAGCGTCGGCGACCGTTTACAAATACTAATGGCAAAGTAGGGGAACACTTTGGAAATCATTGCCCAGTACGGCGGTATATTTCTCATACTGGCCTGCCTCTTCGGCTTTTTCATGGCCTGGGGTATAGGCGCGAACGATGTGGCCAATGCCATGGGGACCTCGGTGGGGTCCCGGGCTTTGACCATCACCCAGGCGATTCTCATCGCCATGGTATTCGAGTTCCTCGGGGCCTACCTGGCGGGAGGTGAAGTCACCGCGACCATTCGCAAAGGCATTATTGATGCCCAGGTGATGGACGACCACCCGGAGCTCATGGTTTACGGCATGCTATCTGCACTGCTGGCGGCCGGCACCTGGCTCATGTTTGCCAGTTTCAAGGGCTGGCCGGTCTCAACCACGCATTCCATTGTCGGTGCCATTGTCGGTTTTGCATCGGTTGGGATTTCGGTTGACGCCATCCACTGGGACAAGGTAGGCAACATCGTGGCCAGTTGGGTGGTCTCACCGATCATGGCCGGTACGATTTCCTTCGCCTTGTTCATCAGTGTGCAACGGCTGATTCTGGACACCGATGATCCCTTCGGTCGCGCCAAGCGTTTTATTCCCATTTATATGTGGATGGTGGGATTTATGATCTCCATGGTCACCCTGCTAAAGGGCCTGAAACATGTGGGTTTGGATTTCGATCTGGGCCTGGGCAGCAAGTTTGCCAACGCTTTGCCCCTGTCTGCATTGATAGGACTTATTGTGGCCGGCTTCGGTGCCTTGTTATTACGCCGCATCAAGGACGAGCCAGTCGAGGACGACCGCTTTCACAGCGTGGAGCGCGTGTTTGCCGTGCTGATGGTATTTACTGCCTGCTCCATGGCCTTCGCGCATGGCTCCAACGATGTTGCTAACGCGGTGGGGCCACTGGCCGCAGTCGTCAGCACGGTGCAATCAGGCGGTGCTATTGCCATCAAGTCCGCCATGCCCTGGTGGATATTGCTGGTCGGTGCTGCTGGTATTGTGGTGGGACTGGCCACTTATGGCTGGCGCGTCATTGCCACTGTCGGCAAAAAGATCACCGAACTGACGCCTAGCCGAGGATTCGCAGCGGAATTAGGTGCCGCCGGAACCGTGGTTATAGCCTCAGCAACCGGGCTGCCAATCTCCACTACCCACACTCTGGTAGGCGCAGTCCTCGGGGTTGGCTTTGCACGGGGCATTGGTGCGTTAAACCTGCGCATCATCGGGCAGATCTTCATGTCCTGGATCATCACTCTGCCCGCCGGAGCTGGCCTGGCGATCGTGTTCTTTTTCCTGTTCAAGAGCATCTTTGGCTCCTGACGCTTGGTCACAGTTGACGCCAGGGGCTCCCTTGTCTGGACTGAATGCGCAGCCATTGCTATGGTGCAATGGCTGCTTGACCAACCAGGCCTGACCCTGCGGAGCCTCAATGCCCCATTCCGATAAGCTTATTCTGGACCAACTCCGTCAACTGGTTGGCACACCCTCGGTCAGCTCTACCGACCCCAACTGGGACCAGGGTAACCGCCAGGTTATCGATCTGTTGGCCACCTGGCTGACCGATATGGGCTTTAGCACCGAGATTCAGGAGGTAGGAGCAGACGGTGCCAAGGCCAACCTGATTGCCACTCTGGGCAGCGGACCCGGTGGCCTGGTACTGGCCGGTCACACCGATACCGTGCCCTTTGACGAGGGCCGCTGGCAGAGTGACCCCCTGGGTCTGATCGAGCGCGACAATCGACTCTACGGTCTGGGCAGCACCGATATGAAGGGTTTCTTCCCGCTGGCCATGGCTGCCGCCAGCCATTTTGTAAATACCTCTCTCAAGCAACCGCTGATACTGCTGGCTACCGCCGACGAGGAGAGCTCCATGAACGGCGCTCGCAAACTGGCCGCTGCGGGGCGCCCCAAGGCCAGGGCGGCAATTATAGGGGAGCCAACATCCCTGGTACCGGTGCGCATGCACAAGGGCATTATGATGGAGTCGGTGCGTATTAAAGGTCGTGCCGGACACTCCTCCAACCCGGACCTGGGCAATAGCGCACTGGATGGTATGCATGCGGTTATGGGCGACCTGATCGAATATCGGCAGCAATTGCGTGAACGCTATAGCAACGAGTTCTTCACCGTGGCTTTCCCCACACTCAATCTGGGTTGCATACATGGCGGTGACAGTCCCAATCGCATCTGCGGCCAGGCCGAGTTGCATTTCGACCTGCGCATGACACCCGGTGGAGACAACGACACAGTACGCGCAGAGATCGCGCAACGCATTGCCCACATTGGCCAACAGCGCGCCCTGGATATTGAGCTGCGCTCGCTGATCAATAATGTAGCGCCCTTCGAGCAAGCGGCGCACAGCGAGCTGGTGCAAATGGCGGAACGTCTCACCGGCCATACAGCTCATGCGGTGGCCTTCGCCACTGAAGCACCCTTTTTGCAGCAGCTGGGTATGGAAACCATCGTCATGGGACCGGGCTCTATAGACCAGGCCCATCAACCGGACGAGTACATGGCCGTAGACCAGATCCAGCCCTGTATTGCCCTGCTACAACAGTGCATCCGCCACTACTGCCTCTAGCGCGCCCCGCTGTTGTGCAATATTGCCATTAGGTAATCCACGCGGGTTTCGGTACTCTTAATAACTTTCTATTTATCAATAGCTTGGATAACATCGTGACGACGCCGGGTCGAGCCCACATTCGCTGGTTCAGGAATACCGCTCCCTATATCAATGCACACAGGGGTAAAACCTTTGTGCTGATGCTGGGGGGTGAGGTGGCGCAGCATGAAAACTTTGCCAACGTTATCCATGACATCGCCCTGCTCAACAGCCTGGGCGTGCGCCTGGTATTGATTCACGGCTCCCGCTCGCAGATCGACCAGCGGCTGCAGCGAGCCGGGCTGGAAAGCACCTTCCATGACAACATTCGCATCACTGATAACGCCGCCCTGGAACACATCAAGGACGCCGCAGGGTCGCTGCGCGCCCAGGTTGAAGCGCTGTTATCCATGGGCCTGCCAAACTCACCCATGCAGGGCTCGAGCATGCGCGTGTGCTCGGGTAATTTTGTCACCGCCAAACCTATCGGTATTGTCAACGGCGTCGACTTCCACCACACGGGCAAGGTGCGTCGTATTGACGTTGAAGGCATACAGCGCCAACTGGCGCAGGACGCCATCGTACTGTTATCGCCTTTGGGTTACTCCCCTACCGGGGAGATATTTAACCTGGCGCTGGAAGACATAGCGGTGCACTGCGCCGCGGCGATTGGTGCCGACAAACTGGTGATGTTCGGCACGGCGGCGGGCATAAGCACGGAAAATGGTGACCTGATCAGGCAGTGCGCGGTGGCCGATATCGAGCAACTGAACGTCCTCGACCGCGGGCAAAACGCGTTACTGCAGACTGCCAAAAACGCCTGTATTGCGGGCGTACCGCGCTGTCAGATAATCAGCTATGAAGACGACTGCTCCCTGCTGCAGGAACTGTTCACCCACGATGGCAGTGGCACCCTGATAGCCAAAGATGAGTACGAGCAATCGCGGGAAGCCAACATAGACGATGTGGGCGGCATTCTGGAACTGATCGAACCCCTGGAGCAACAGGGTGTATTGTTGAAACGTTCGCGGGAACTGCTGGAAACAGAAATTTCCCAATTCCGGTTGCTGGAACGCGATGGTCGCATCATCGCCTGCGCTGCACTCTACCCTTTCCCTGTTGATGGCAGTGGAGAAGTGGCCTGCATTGTCTCTCACCCGGACTATCGCGGCGGCAAACGTGGCCAGCGACTATTGCAAGCGCTGGAACATGAAGCGCGCCGTCAGGGGCTTAACCGGCTGTTTGTGCTCACCACACAGACCGCCCATTGGTTTCTGGAGCAGGGCTTTGCAGAAAGCTCCCGGGACGATCTGCCTGGCCAAAAGCAGTCTCTGTACAATCTACAGCGTAATTCAAAGGTATTTTTTAAGTCCCTATAATGCAACCTGAACTCTTTCGCGACGGTTTGCCGACCGCCAAAAAAAGCCCGTTAAACTTAGGCAGAATTTTGCTATCCTTCCTGCCCACTTTTTGACCCATGGATATCCGGCTGCAGCCGATCCAGCACACGGTACCAAACCATGCCCGATTATCGCTCCAAGACCTCCACCCACGGCCGTAACATGGCAGGTGCCCGCGCCCTGTGGCGCGCTACAGGGATGAAGGATGACGACTTCCAGAAGCCCATTATCGCCGTGGTCAACTCCTTTACCCAGTTTGTACCCGGACACGTACACCTTAAGGATCTGGGCCAACTGGTGGCTCGGGAGATAGAAGCCGCCGGAGGCGTCGCCAAAGAGTTCAACACCATCGCCGTGGACGACGGTATCGCCATGGGCCACGACGGCATGCTGTATAGCCTGCCCTCGCGGGATATTATCTCGGACTCGGTGGAATATATGGTCAATGCCCACTGTGCCGATGCCATGGTATGTATTTCAAACTGCGACAAGATCACCCCCGGGATGCTAAATGCCGCAATGCGCCTCAATATTCCCGTGGTATTTGTGTCTGGCGGCCCCATGGAAGCTGGCAAGACCAAATTATCCGAGCACAAGCTGGACCTGGTGGATGCCATGGTTATCGCGGTGGACGATTCTGCCAGTGACGAGAAAGTCGCCGAATACGAGCGCTCCGCCTGCCCCACCTGTGGTTCCTGCTCGGGTATGTTTACCGCCAACTCCATGAACTGCCTGACCGAAGCACTGGGACTTAGCCTGCCCGGTAATGGTTCCACACTTGCCACACACGCCGACCGTGAACAATTGTTCCTGCGCGCCGGCAGAGTGATAGTAGAGCTGTGTAAGCGTTATTACGAAGACGATGACGAATCCGTACTGCCGCGCAACATCGGCGACTTTCAGGCGTTCGAAAATGCCATGTGCGTGGATATTGCCATGGGTGGCTCTACCAATACGATCCTGCACCTGCTGGCCGCCGCACAGGAAGCTGAGCTGGACTTTACCCTGGCGGATATAGACCGCCTGTCGCGCAAGGTGCCACAGTTGTGCAAGGTGGCTCCCAACACGCCCCTGTATCACATGGAGGACGTGCACCGCGCCGGTGGCATTTTTAGTATTCTTGGAGAGCTGGATCGCGCCGGGCTGCTACATACCGATGGGCCCACCATCCACAGCAGCACCATGGCCGAAGCATTGGCTAAATGGGATATCGTGCGCACCGATGATGCTGCCGTACTCAAGTTTTTCAGCGCCGGTCCGGGGGGCATTCCCACCCAGACCGCGTTTAGCCAGGACAGCCGTTGGCCCAGTCTGGACGTTAATCGCGAGGGCGGCTGTATCCGCTCACTGGCCAACGCCTATTCCCTGGAAGGCGGCCTTGCGGTGCTGTTCGGAAATATCGCCGAGGATGGCTGCGTGGTGAAAACCTCGGGCGTGGATGAAAGCATTCTGGTGTTCTCCGGTCCCGCGCATATCTGTGAGAGCCAGGAAGGAGCAGTGGACGATATTCTCAACGACAGAGTCCAGGCCGGTGATGTGGTAATCATTCGCTATGAGGGACCCCGCGGCGGACCGGGCATGCAGGAAATGCTGTACCCCACCAGCTATCTAAAATCAAAGGACCTGGGCAAGGCCTGTGCCCTGCTCACCGACGGTCGATTCTCCGGCGGCACCTCGGGCCTGTCCATCGGCCATGTATCACCGGAAGCGGCATCAGGTGGTGCCATCGCTCTGGTGGAAGCTGGGGACACTATTGAGATCGATATTCCCAATCGCACAATCAACGTGGCTTTGAGTGACGATGAGCTGGCACAGCGTCGTGCAGCAATGGATGCGCTGGGGAAGAAAGGTTGGCGTCCAAAGGCAGAACGGCCACGCAAAGTCACCCCCGCGCTTAAAGTCTATGCCAAGATGGTTACCAGCGCTGACAAGGGCGCGGTGCGGGATCTTTCCCTGCTGGATTAAGCAGCTTTATCTATGGCAACGCTATTGCCCTGTAATATAAGGGTTTGTAGGTCTTCCTTGAGATCGGCCAGTGTTTTACGCAAGCGCTTGTCCTGCTTCTGTGACCGGGAGTTGAGCAGTTCGGCGACCGCGGCGTAGACCAGGCGAAGATTATGTTCATAGATGCGCAGGTACTCCGGGGAAACGTTGTCGTCGCGCTCGGCAATAGCCTGGCGAATAGCCAGGTGCCAGCCAGGTGCTCGCTGCATTATCACCTCAAGTTTCTGCAGCCATGCCTCCCGCTCAGTGAGCCAGGTACGATCGGAACGAATAAGCCTGGCACTGGTTGTTCGCAGCAGTTCACGCTGTTCGGTGTCCAATCGGCCCATATAGTCCTGCATGGTGTCTACCAGGCTATCGTAACTGTCCTCGTGAAATGCCTGGTTGGTGCGCGTCAGGTACTTTTCCTCGTACTCTCGCTGCTGTTCCTGTAGCTCTGCCAGGAAGCTCTCTACCTGCTCCTGCGACAGCCGCGTACCCAGATCCAGCAGCCAGTCCAGGGCTTCACCTTCCAGTCGAAACCAGGAATCCTGGATTTGCTCGGAAATAGTAGCGACATCCTCCGCGACCAAGGGCTGGTCCAGGCTGGCCTCGATCTCGCTTAGTATTACAACATATCGTGGCAGTTCATCCACCCGATGCCAGGCTAGAAATGGCGACAACAGTTCATCCAGGTACTTCTCCTGCTCACGATTTAGCTCGGTGTAATCGTCAAGATACCAGGGCAGGATAAAATCCAGCCGATTGTAGACAAACGTAGTGCTGCTGCAGGCGCTCAATACTACCAGGCTGAGCAACAGGCACTTTCTTGCAACGCGATACACTGTGGGGGCTCCTCTTGGTTAACGCCAGGTGGGCACGGTCTTGTCGATCGGCATCAGTTGCGGCACTACCGACTCCGCCAGCTCAACTCGGTTGCGGCCTTTCTTTTTTGCCAGATACAGCGCCGTATCAGCCAGGTTGAGCCAGTGATCCAGGTCTGTCGCACTCGTCACTGCAGCAATGCCCACGCTAATGGTCAATTTCATTTGCGGCAAGAGATTAACATCCTGCACTGCAAGCCGAAGTTTGTTGGCAACCGTTTCTGAATCAGCAATACCGGTTTCGCTCAGCAGCAGGACAAACTCGTCGCCGCCAAAGCGGCACAGGGTATCTACGGCGCGTATCCGTTGGGAGATCACATCGACCAGGCTCTTTAGCGCAGCATCGCCAGCATTATGGCCATGCTTGTCATTAATTCGTTTGAAGTAATCTATATCCAGTATCAATAGCGAAGCCGGTCGTTGATAACGACGCCACAGCTCCAGTGCCTTTAACGCCTGTAGGTCGAGATAGCGGCGATTATAGGCGCCGGTCAGCGCGTCGGTAATTGCCATGTCCTTAAGCCGGCGGGACTGTTCTGTGACCGCAAACACCAGCCAGGCACTGACCAGCCAGGTCAGCCCCATACTCATGCCAATTACGGTCGCCGTCGTGGTGTCGTAGTGGGTAAATACCAGCGGGGATACCACCAGCCCACTCAATACGCCAAGCACCACCGCCCAGCGGGTTTTTAGTAATATCGGTAGCGCAACCAGCAAGGGAAAGAGCAGGTAAAGGCTGTAATTCTGACCAAAGTAAATAGACAGCAATACCAGCGAGATACTCAGTAGCAAAACCAATGGGGGAGACAGGAACGCTTCCCGGTTCATACTCAGCAGCAGGATATTCACCATCAAGATTGCCAGCAGTGCCAGCGCGCCCGCCGCTGGCACAAACTCCTTGACGTATAAATTGTGGGTAACAATAGGCAATAGAATCACCGCCAGCAGCAGCAGTATATAGCGGTAGGCGTTGCGTCGCCTCTTGTCGAGTGCATCATCTAAATGCGTAACATCATAGGCGCGACGTCGATACACCAGTTCCCCGGAAAAGGACTCGGTGAAATGCCGTTTCAGGCGCAGCCAGTTTGATTCACTTGTTATTGTCAGTTGACCACCCAATCCCCGCATGCAACGCGCCGTGGATATTCACGGTAACACTCTTCACGGGAACAGGTTTTAACACAATCGTGGGTCAAATTACATGTGAGAATTACTCCGGGCCCACTGCTGCCCGTGTGGCAAGTATCCGGGTCAGGCGGCGACGTGCTGGTCGCTTTGGACAGCGCTGTTGATCGCGCCAAGAATACCGTCCAGCGAAGCCTGAATAATGTCATGACTGCGACCAACACCACAAAAGCGGTCGCCATCGATATTCAATTGTATGTAACAGATGGCTTCTGCATCGGCACTTTGACTCAGGGCATGTTCATTGTATTCCACTAAAACAATCTGCCGGCCAGTAAAATGCTGCATGGCATCCACAAAGGAGGCAACAACTCCGTTGCCGGTACCGGACAAATGGTGCACGCTAGAACCCTGCACCAGCTCGGCCTGCAGTGCGTCAATATTATCCTCGCGACTCACCTGGTAGTTACCCAGGTTCCAACAGCCAGCGGCCTCCAGGTAAGTTTGCTCGAACAGATGGTAGATCTCCTGGGAGCCTACTTCGGATTCGTGAACTTCTGCGTAGGCCTGTACCGCCGAACTGAAATCTATTTGCAGCCAACGCGGCAGTTGCAAGCCATAATCCCGTTCCAGCACATAGGCTATGCCGCCTTTGCCGGACTGGCTATTAATGCGAATAACCTCCTGGTAGGAACGTCCTATATCTTCCGGGTCGATAGGCAGATAGGCCACCTCCCATGGGTCCTGCTTGTCGCGCCTGGACAGGCACTTCTTGATAGCGTCCTGATGGCTACCGGAGAACGCGGTAAATACCAGCTCTCCAGCATAGGGGTGACGCGGATGCACCGGCAACCGCGTACACTCTTTGGTCGTCTCGATAATTTCATCCATCTGGCCCAGCTGCAAGCATGGATCGACACCCTGGCTGTACAGGTTCATCGCCATGGTAATAATGTCCATATTCCCGGTGCGCTCACCGTTACCCATTAATGTTCCCTCTACCCGATCAGCGCCAGCGAGTACGCCCAGCTCTGCAGCCGCTACCGCACAGCCTCTATCATTATGGGTATGCAGGGATATAAGCAAGCTCTCTCGGTTTGCTACCTGCTCGCAGAACCACTCGATCTGGTCGGCATAGACATTGGGGGTGCTCATCTCCACGGTAGCGGGAAGGTTGATGATCACCGGCCGTTGCGGGGTGGGTTGCCACACCGCCGTTACCGCATTGCAGACCTCTACAGCAAAGTCCAGTTCGGTACCGGTAAAACTCTCCGGCGAATACTCGAACACCCATTCGGTCTCCGGGTATCTGGCAGCACAGGCCTTCACCAGCTCAGCGCCCTTCACGGCGATATCAATAATGCCCTGCCGGTCCAGACCAAACACCAGGTCGCGTTGCACCGTGGAGGTGGAATTGTAAACATGCACTATTGCGCGCCGCGCGCCTTGCAGCGAAGCGAAAGTCTTCTCTATCAAGTCGGGACGGGCCTGGGTGAGCACCTGGATAGTTACGTCTTCAGGTATGCGGTTATTGTCTATCAACTCGCGCACAAAATCATAGTCGTGCCCTGATGCAGATGGAAAGCCCACTTCGATTTCCTTAAAGCCGATTTTAACCAACTGATCCCAGAGACGGGATTTCTGCCGGCCGGTCATCGGTTCGATCAGGGCCTGGTTACCATCGCGCAGATCCACACTGCACCACTGGGGCGCCCTCTCCAGGATCTGGTCCGGCCACCGCCTGTCAGTCATTTTTATAGGCTGAAAGGACTTGTACTTGCGGTGATCGAAACTACTCATACTAATTTACCCGGAATCTGTGAAGTTGGAGGCTGCTCACCTGCCCGGTCCCCCGGAACACGCCCTTGTGGGGCAAAGTGCAGAGCGCGAGCAGAAGGGTAATCCCGCCGGCGCTGTTAGTGACAGATGAGTTGTCAGCCGAACCTAAATTATAGTGCGCAGCGGTGAGTGATTGATTGCAAATAGCATAGACTATTGACATTTTTGCGCAATTAATCACTATTATTTAACATAATTTGGGTGATACTCTCTATTTACTGAACATTGACGGGCAACTATGACTCCAGGAGAAAAGCCAGTGAAACTTGACCGTACCGATCGTCGAATTCTGCAAGCCATGCAGGACAATGCCCGTATCAGCAACCTGGAACTGGCTGACGCCGTGGGCTTGTCGCCCACGCCCTGCTCTCGCCGGGTAAAAAGGCTGGAAGAGTCGGGGCTTATTCGCGGCCATGTCACCCTGCTGAACCAGAACATGCTGGGGCTCAAACTCACTGCGTATATCGGGATCAGTATGGATCGTCATACACCGGACCGTTTTGAGGCCTTCGAGACACAGGTGACAGACTACCCCGAAGTTATGGAATGTTCGGTGGTCACCGGTCAAACCTCTGATTACCTGCTAAAAGCAGTGGTACCGGACATGGCGTACTACGAAAAATTCCTGCTGGGAAAACTCACCCGAATCCCCGGTGTTACCGGCGTGCACTCCAGTTTTGAGCTGCGCAGGGTGATACAGCGTACCCGCTTGCCGCTGGCACACATCTCCGACCAAACGGTGCTGTAACAAAAGCCGTCACTTTTAGTGGCCAGATCGGGACTTGCCGGGCTGCGGGCTCGCAACGCAATATAGTCACCCTCACATTAGCGGATGCATAACTATGATTGAAATGTCGGGCAAAGTGGCCCTGGTAACAGGCGGTGCCAGTGGCATGGGTCAGATAATCGCGCGGCGACTGGCCAGACAGGGCGCCAAAGTAGCGATCTTCGACGTCAATGCACAGGGACTGCAAGATACCGCGGCAGCATCGGACAATATCTCTGGCTTTCACTGCGATATTGCCAACCTGGAGGATGTCGAAGCCAAAGTAACCGCCGTTAACGCAGAACTCGGGCCCATTGACCTGCTGGTCCACGCTGCGGCGCTGATGCCCAGCCACAAACTCACGGATCACAGCCATGTGGCCATGGAGAAGCTATTTCGTATCAATTACTTTGGCACCACATACATGGTGCAGACGGTCCTGCCCGCCATGATAGAGCGAGGTAACGGCCGCATCATAGCCTTCGGCTCTATCGCCGGCATAGCACTGGTACCGAAAATGGGCGGTTATTGCGCCACCAAGGCCGCTGTTAACGCTTATATGGAAGTGCTACAAAATGAAATTCGCGATACCGGTGTACGTGCCCACCTGGTTTGCCCGCCAGCAGTGAACACGCCGTTAGTAGACCAGAGCCTGGCCACAGACAGCCCGCGCAGTATTATCGAATCCAAGGAAAAGGGACGCCTGGCGGACCCCGAGAAAATTGTCGACGCCATCGAAAAGGGCGTTAAGAAAGATCGCGACATCATCTACCCCGGCGAAGCAAAACTACTCTATTTATGGCGAGCATTGCTGCCCAAGCTCTGGTGGAAGGTGGTAATGAGCTTCGAGAAATAGCGACACGCTGCGGCGGGAACAAATGCCACGGTAACCGCCCCGTCGTTACTTTGCTTTCATCTGTCCCATGGGCTAGCATCGCCGGCCCATGAGCCTCCGACACCTGCATAACGAATCCCGATGGCTGCTGCCGCTGCTGGCAGCCCTGGTGGCACTGGGCCCACTAAGCGTGGATATGTACCTGCCGGCGCTGCCCACCATGATGGTTGCACTGGATACTGACATCGGTCACATGCACTTGACCCTGAGTGCCTATCTCACGGGCTTTGCCCTTTTCCATTTAGCCTGTGGCCCCCTGGCAGATCGCTTCGGGCGCAAGCCGGTGTTAATCGGCGGCACCGTATTATTTGTTGCCGCCTGCATTGGCTGCAGTCTTGCCAGCACAGTCGAAGAGCTGCTGCTATATCGGTTTATCCAGGGAATCGGCGCTTGCGTGGGGCCAACCCTGGCCAGAACCATTACCAGGGATATATTTGGGCCGACGCGCGCCGCCAGGGCTCTGTCGTTAATCGCTATGTTAATGGCGCTGGCCCCGGCAATCGCCCCCAGTATCGGTGGCGTTATGCTGCTGCTATTGCCCTGGACCAGTATTTTCGTCTTCCTGGGATTATATGGCAGCACGATAATTGTGCTGATCCATATCTACCTGCCAGAAACCCTGCCGCGGCCCCAGAGCCTGCATCCGCTGGCCATTGCCCGCAACTATGCCCAACTCTTTCGCGACCCCCTTTACCTGACCGCAACATTCGCCAGCGGCTTGGTGTACGCAGGCCTTATGGCTTATTTGTCATCATCCAGTTTTATCTATATCGAGATGCTCGGAGTACCGGTGGAGTATTTCGGCTTCATCTTCCTCACCTCGGTAATCGGGTACATGCTGGGTAGCGCCATCAGCGCCAAACTCACCCGCTACCGCGACTCGGAGCAAACGATTTTGCTAGGGGCGGTGCTGGTCTCGGTCGCCGCCGGGTCCATGTGGTTGGGATCCAGGTTGTTGCCAGCAAGTGTGCTCGCACTGGTGTTACCCATGATGCTCTACTCCACCGGTATGGGGCTGGTACTGCCCAACGCCATGGCCGTCGCCCTGCGCCCCTTCCCCCATATCGCCGGAACCGCTTCAGCACTAATGGGTTTCATCCAGATGTCCATGTCCGCAGTAGCGACCGCACTGGTCGGAGCATTCGTAAAGGACACACCAGGTCCCATGCTAGCGTGTATGTTTGTGATCACTGCGCTGGCACTGGGCTTGGCCTTACAGCTATACCAACGTTATCTGACGACAAAACCCTGACCCTGGCGCATCGCTGTGGCATACTCAGCGAGGATTTTTTCGGAGAAGACAGCGTGCACATCGCCTCTGACGTCACACAACTAATTGGCAATACCCCTCTACTCCACCTCAAGCAGGTATCCGAGCAAACTGGCTGCACTATCCTTGGCAAAGCCGAGTTCCTGAATCCCGGCGGGTCGGTAAAAGATCGCACTGCATTGGGGATTATTCGCGCCGCAGAGAAGTCCGGGGAACTGCGCCCCGGTGGGCGGATCGTCGAAGGTACGGCGGGCAATACCGGTATCGGACTGACACTGCTGGCCAATGCCCTGGGTTACAAAAGCTCGGTAGTAATGCCCATCACCCAGAGCAAAGAGAAAATCGACTCCCTTGAACTGCTGGGTGCCGACCTGCACCTGGTTGGCGCCACCTCCTACAAAGACCCCAATCACTATATTCATACCGCCCAGCGCCTGGCAGAGAAACTGGGTGAAAGCGAAGAGCATGGTGCCACCTGGGCACGTCAGTTCGACAACCTGGCGAACATGGAAATCCACAACCGTACCACCGGCACTGAGATCTGGGACCAGACAGACGGCAAGGTAGACGGTTTCATCTGCGCCGTAGGCACCGGTGGCACACTCGCCGGGGTATCCACCGCCCTCAAGGAACGCAAGCCCGGAGTGACCATTGGACTGGCGGACCCTTCTGGCGCCTCGCTACATGACTATTTCAGCAGCGGTGAATTGCGCGCCAGCGCAGGCACATCCATTGTTGAAGGTGTGGGCATCAACCATGTCACCGATAATGTGGCGCAGGCCAAGGTCGATGTTTCTTTCACCATCCCCGATGAAGAGGCCCTGCCCTATATCTTTGATTTGCTGCTCAACGAGGGTTTATGCCTGGGCGGATCCGCAGGCATCAATATCGCCGGCGCCGTGCGACTGGCCAGGCATCTGGGGCCAGGGCACACTATCGTCACGGTGCTGTGTGACTACGGCAATCGCTACCAGAGCAAGCTATTCAACCCGGTGTTTTTGCAAAACAAAGGCTTGCCTGTGCCTGAATGGCTGGTCATTTAACACCTATCAATAACTCCACGACACAATGAGAACCGGCAATGAAAATAGGCATCATCTGCGGTAGCCACCGCAATGACTCTCAAAGTAGTAAGGTCTCCCACTACATAGAACAGGCGTTACTGACACAGGGCTTGTGCGACGAAACCTGGCTGTACGACCTGGGAGGCAACCCCTTACCCCTGTGGGATGAAGGCATCTGGTCTGGCGACCCGCAGTGGCAACAAACGCTGGCACCATTGAGCCAAGCGCTGCAGTCCTGTGACAGTTTTGTAATAATTTCCCCCGAGTGGCACGGCATGGCACCGGCGGGATTAAAGAATTTCTTCCTGATGTGGACCGCGGGTGGCGAGCTGGCCCATAAGCCGGCCCTGATCGTAACCGTTTCTACCGCCGACGGTGGCTCCTACCCGATCGCTGAGCTGCGCATGAGCAGCTATAAAAACAATCGTATCTGTTACCTGCCGGAACACCTGATCATCCGTTACGTGGACAAGGTATTCAACGCTGACCCCGAGCAGAATAAGCCCGAGGCCCAGGAGTATTTCGACAGCAGGCTCGGCTACTGCCTGGAGATGCTCAGGGAATATTCGCTGGCCTTCAGGGGAATTCGTGACAGTGGCAAAACGTCTATGGAAACGTATACCAGCGGGATGTGAAGCCGCCTAACTCGCTTGCTGTCAGACCCACCTCATTGCCAACCATGGGGCCAGACCAGAAGCCCGGAACCGTGCACTTAACTGCCCTTGGCCGCGCGCTCCTTCTCTAGCAAAAACTCTGCGACTTTCAGCATGTCCGCCTGGCTGCCCGCCTTACGTGTGCTGATGTGGTATTTGCCGTTAACCATAAGGGCCGGTGTGCCGCTGATTTTGGCAGCTCTGGCCCTGGCATTGGCCTGGCGCACCTGGCTGCTCACCCCGAACGAACTAAACGCCTTGGTGAAATCCTCAGCCGCGACACCATTGGCCGTGAACAAAGCGGCAACTTCCCCTTCCGACGACAGGCGCTTACGATCCACGTTCATAGCCTGAAATAACACAGCATGCATGGTATCGAGTACATTCAACACGTCCGCTGTGTAATAAGCCCTGGCATGCAATTCCATCGCAGCATTCCAGATAGCCGGAGAGCCACGGAAGTCCACATCATCAGGCAATGATTTTTTCCATTGCTCAACCATGGGCTCAAAAGTGTAGCAGTGTCCACAGCCGTACCAGAAAAATTCGGATACGCCGATCTTATCCGGATTGGCAGTTCTAACTGCGGGTGTAATCAAGTCGTAGTGCGTGCCTTCGATGTAGTCAGGCGCGGTGTCTTCGGCCAATGCTAGCAGCGGGACGAATACCAATAAAGAAAGGGGCAACAACAGGCGTTTGATCATGGTTCTCTCCATAGAAAATTGTTACACGATGAGACAACAGAAAAGTCTGGATGTTCTTTGATTGAAAAAAAGGTGGCATAAATGCCACCTTTTCAACGGGCTCGAATTACTTGAGGCCGGCTATATAGCTGGAAACTGCGTCTATTTCCCCATCGCTTAGGCCAAATGCCGTGGTACGCATGATTTTTGAGTCGCCATCATTGGTGCGCCCGGATGCATCTTCATAGCCCTTGCGATACGCTCGCAACTGGCTGGCGATGTACTCCGCATGCTGACCCGCCAGCGCGGGGAATCCAGCCGGGGCATTGCCACTACCGGTCGGTGAATGACAGGCGGTACAGGCGGCAACTTTACGCTCAGCCACGCCACTACGATAGACCTTTTCACCCAATGCCAGCAGCTCTGGGGCCGTCTGGCCACCGGAGTGACTCTGGGCTGCGTAAAACGCAGAGATGTCTGCCAGGTCCTGGTCGGACTTGCCATCCAGTTGCCCCGCCATAGTGGGGACAGAGCGCGCGCCATCCCGAATATCCTTCAACTGCTTGACCAGATACTTCTCACCCTGCCCTGCCAATTTAGGAAAAGTAGGAACAGCGCTGTTACCATCTGCCCCGTGGCAGGCACTGCAGACAACGGTTTGGTTCTTGCCGGCGTCGGCATCCCCTTTGAGAATGGCATCGGCGGTAAAACCGGCTGGCGCCCAGCCCAAAGCAAGGCTGAACAGGATTGCTGCTTTTTTCATGTCATTTCCAGATAAAACGTAGGTGAAAGCGCCCTTACTTAGCGGGGGTGGCCATGTACTCAATCAAAGCCTTGTAGTCATCGTCGGTGCAGTCAAAGCACATACCCTTCGGGGGCATAGCGTTCAACCCAGTGTTCACAGATTGCACCAATACATCCATACCCTTGGCCATACGTGGCGCCCAGGCTTCAGCGTCGCCCGTTTTAGGGGCACCAGCGGCGCCATTAGCGTGGCATACCTGGCAACTCTTGGCGTACTTGTCCATATCCGCAGCGGCAAACGCACCTGCAGCAGACATCATCAAAACAACGGCAACGATTTTTTTCATAACAAGCCTCACATTCACTAGGGGATGGTTTCGTCACGCAAGCTTTTGATAGCGGACGAAAAAAGCTGTGGCATTATATACGAGATACCACCACCAAAAAAGGCACTACCACGCAATGTCCAATCCTGACCAAGTAAGCCAACTATCCGCCCCTAGCTATCGTCGCGCGGAATTTCTGACCAGTGCCAGCAAACTGTCCCAGTGCCCGCCCGACGAGGGTTGGGAGGTCGCCTTTGCAGGACGATCAAATGCCGGTAAATCCAGTGCAATCAATAGCTTAACGGGCAATAGGAAAATGGCGAAGACGTCCAAAACCCCCGGGCGAACGCAACTGATCAATTTTTTCCAGCTTACACAAAGCCAGCGTCTGGTCGACTTGCCAGGCTACGGATTCGCCAAAGTTCCCCTGGCCGTAAAGCGTGAATGGACCAAGCAACTGGAAAATTACCTGCAGAAACGCCAGAGTTTGCGTGGTTTGATCCTGCTAATGGATGTTCGAAGGCCGCTGGAGCCCTTTGACCAGCAGATGCTGACCTGGGCGCTGGAGGCATTAATGCCGGTGCATATTTTGCTGACCAAAGCCGATAAGCTTAAAAAAGGCCCCGCCGGCAATATTCTGCTGAAAGTGCGCGCCGAACTGCAGCCCCACCAGGATCTGGCCAGCGTACAGTTATTTTCCGCACTCAAGCACACCGGCCACGAGCAGCTAATCAAGGTTCTGGACGTCTGGATGACACAACAAGATGCAGATACCGAAGAGGAGCAGACATAAAAAAGCCGGTTACCTCTAGGGGAAGGGAACCGGCACACCTAGCGTCTCTGGGGATTAGAGACTAACTCTCAATGACTCATGGGGGTGAGCCACTTAGGGATGTAGCATGCGCTACGTTAAATAAGACTGGTCGCTCTCAGGAAAGTTCAAAAAGCTGAGAACTTTTTTGCGATCCGGCCCACAAACAGCAGCTGGTCGCGTCGCGAGCCCTAGTGTGCCTCATCCCAGTTATCCCCCACTCCGGTGTCGACCACGAGTGGAATCGACAGCTCCGCAGCCGCGGACATAAGGCGACACACCTCAGCACTCACCGCACTCACCTCCTGCGTAGCCACTTCAAAAACCAGTTCATCGTGCACCTGCATAATCATACGGGCATCCGCCCCACCGCCTTGCAGCCAGGCATCCACCGACAGCATGGCCCGCTTGATAATATCTGCTGCAGTGCCCTGCATCGGGGCGTTGATTGCGGTGCGCTCCGCGGCCTGTACGCGCATTTTGTTGCGCGCGTTAATCTCCGGCAAGTACAAACGCCGACCGAATAGCGTCTCCACGTAGCCCTGCTCTTTAGCCAGGGCGCGGGTGCGATCCATGTATTGCTGGACACCAGGATAGCGCTCAAAATAGCGGTCAATATACTGCTGCGCCTCATTGCGGCCCAGGTGTAACTGCTTGGCCAGGCCGAAAGCGGACATACCGTAGATCAGGCCGAAGTTAATCGCCTTGGCCTTGCGCCGCTGATCTCCGGACACCTCTTCCACATCTACCTCAAACACTTCCGAGGCCGTCGCTTTGTGCACATCAAGACCCTCGGTAAAGGCCCGGACCAGACCGGGGTCATCAGACAGATGCGCCATAATACGCAGTTCGATCTGGGAGTAATCTGCCGCTACTATGCGGTAGCCTGGCGGTGCGATAAAGGCCTGGCGTATACGCCTGCCCTCCTCTGTGCGAACTGGGATATTTTGCAGATTGGGGTCCGATGATGACAATCGCCCGGTAGCTGTCACGGCCTGGTGGTAAGACGTGTGCACCCGGCCAGTGGTCGAATTAATCATCTCTGGCAGCTTATCGGTGTAGGTTGACTTCAATTTACTGAGGCTGCGGTGCTCCAGCAGCAGTTTCGGCAGCGGATAATCAAGCGCCAGCTCCGCCAGTACTTCCTCCGCCGTAGAGGGCGCGCCTTTGGGCGTTTTTTTAATGACTGGAATTTCGAGTTTTTCAAACAGGATCTGACCCAATTGCTTGGGCGAACCCAGGTTAAACTCCTGCCCTGCCAACTCATACGCCCTGCCCTGCAGTTCCAGCAGGCGCGCACCCAGCTCCATGCTCTGGCGCTGCAGCAACTCCCTGGACAACAACGCACCCTGGCGCTCTATACGCGACAACACAGGCACCAGAGGCATTTCGATGTCCACATAGACACTACGCAAACTATTGTGCTGCTCGAGCTTTGGCCACAGGGCCTGATGCAAGCGCCAGGTGATATCGGCATCTTCCGCCGCATAAGGTCCGGCCTGTTCTATCGTCACCTGATTGAAGGTGAGTTGCTTGGCACCTTTTCCAGCCACATCTTCAAAATGGATGGTCTTCTGCCCCAGATACTTCAATGCCAGACTGTTCATGTCGTGGCGAGTGGCCGTGGAGTCCAGAACATAGGATTCGAGCATAGTGTCAAAGCAAATACCGCGTAACACTATGCCGTGATTGGC
>JBALVO010000001.1:155697-162642 GCA_036961445.1 Halioglobus sp. | reverse complement strand
GCTTTATTTGGCATTAACTATCCACAAACGATGTGGCCTCTGTTCAACCAATCCGACAAGTGGGTGGCTGAACATGTCGCTGCAACAGCAAAATTTCCCGGTATGGTAAAGGGTTTCACCGATAATGGGATTGCCACACAGAGCTTTACTTTCAATACGGTACCGCAGGAGGTGGCCGGGACTGTCGACAGAATTCTGATGATCCGTGCGCTGCATAACCTCAATCGCTTCGAGAGTGTTGCCGGAACCCGCACCCATGCGCTTGCCGCGATGCGCAGCATGCTCAAGGACAACGGACTGGTTGGCGTGGTGCAACACCGGGCGCCAGAATCAGCCAGTAACGAGTGGGCTGACGGCAGCAAGGGCTATTTGAAACAATCTGCCGTGATCGCCATGTTTAAAGCAATGAACTTTCAGCTGCTGGCCACAAGTGAAGTTAACGCCAACCCAAAAGACCAACCTGGTGTTGACGATATTGTGTGGCGCTTACCCCCTTCACTAAGCACCAGCAGAGAGGATCCAGAGCTGCATGCCGCCATGCTGAGTATCGGTGAGTCTGATCGCATGACCCTGCTGTTTCGAAAACTCCCTTAATAGCACTTCATTAGAAATAACCTAGGGTTATTACAAGATATAGTTAAATATCATATAGTAATTTCTTGCGAAATTAGCAAGGGCACATATACTCAAAGAGTAGCGCTCGATCTGGTGGTGGCTTCCAGTTAGATACCAGCGCTATTATTTGGGAAAGCTGACAAGCATTTGTCAGAGATGTTTGTGGCCATGGGGACGTGATCCGGTTGCGGGCTGGATAAAAAAACCCAGGCAGATAACAAAAACTGGCTTTGCCCTGAAGCGCCGTTGTGACGTCAATCGCAGCGGCGTTTTTTTATGTCCAGAATGCGCTATGCTTCCTGCACTACACAAGGAACGAATATGGCCACCATCAATCAGCTATTACAGGACATACAAGACTCCCCTGCCGGTCCACAGATCGCCGCGATTTTCGATTTCGACGGCACTATCATCGCCGGCTACTCAGCCACGACATTTATTCGCGAACAAATCAAGCGGGGGGAGCTATCGCCCAGGGAGTTTATTGAGCTGGTGCGGGCTATGGGTAATTTCGGTCTGGGCAACCTCGGCTTCTCGGGCATGATGGCGGTCAATGCCCAGTTCATGCGCGGAATCGACGAACAAACCTACAACGAAGTAGGCGAAGAGTTGTACACCAAACAGATCTCCCGGCTGATCTATCCTGAATCCCGTGCTCTGGTAAACGCGCACCTGGCCAAGGGCCACACCGTGGCGGTGATTTCTTCCGCAACTCCCTACCAGGTGAAGCCGGCCGCAACGGATCTGGGCATAAGCCATGTATTGTGCACCAACCTGGAGGTAAAGAACGGCAAATTCACCGGCGGTGTAATCAGTCCGACATGTTTCGGCCAAGGTAAGGTGGATGCAGCGGAAACCCTGGCTGCAGAATATGATGCCAATCTGGATCAAAGCTTCTTTTACTCCGACAGCCAGGATGACATTCAACTGTTGGAACGTGTCGGCCTGCCCCGGGCGCTAAACCCGAGTTCAAAACTGGACAGGATTGCGCGCGACAAACAGTGGCCGATCGCCAAATTCGGCAGCCGCGGTCGCCCTTCGGTATCTCAGTTCATCCGCTCGGTGGCCGCCACCAGTAGCCTGGTAACCACTTTCGTCGCCGGCCTGCCGATTTATGCACTTACCGGCTCCCGGCGCGAGTCCCAGAATTTTTCATTTTCTTTATTCGCCGACACGGCGAGCGCCCTGATCGGAATGGACATCAACCTCAAGGGAGAAGAGCACCTGTGGTCGCATCGCCCGGCAGTCTTTGTGTTCAACCACCAAAGTAAGGCCGATGTGATCATCGTCGCCAAATTGCTGCGCCGCGACGTAGCCGGTATTGGCAAACAGGAGATCAAAAAAGAGACACCTATTCTCGGCAAGGTACTGGAAATGGGCGGCGTCGTATTTATCGACCGGGCCGATGCCAAGAGTGCCATTAGCGCTATGGAACCCCTGGTAGATGCCATGATAAAGGATGGCAAGTCGGTGATACTGGCACCGGAAGGCACCCGCACAATATCTCCCAGGATGGCGCCCTTCAAGAAAGGCGCCTTCCACCTGGCGATGCAGGCTGGAGTTCCCATGGTACCCATCGTTATACACAATGCAGGAGATGTGGCACCCAAGGGTGACTTCGTATTCCGTTCTGCCACGGTAGAAGTGGAAGCTCTGCCACCGGTAGATACCAGCGATTGGTCAGTCGATACCATAGAAGAACACGTGCGCGAGGTGCGCAATATGTTTGCACGAACGCTGGGACAGCCAGAGGAAGCCAGTCGCAAGCCCGGAGCCAGGGGAGGAAAAAAATCCAAGGTAGCCCCAAAGGCAAAGGCAAAGGCAAAGGCAAAGGCAAAAACAACACGTGTGACGAAGAAAAAGGCGGCCGCAAAGAAAAAAATAGCACCCAAACGCAAAGCGGTCGCAGCGAAAAGGCCCACGGCAACAACCAAGGCCGCAGCGAAAACCAAAGCCAAACCCAAGAATAAAAAATAGAGGGCGCAACCCGCGTGGACCTAGCGAGCAAATATCAGCACAGCAACCCCTGGCCAGCCAGGCAACAACAACAAGTACTGTTCATACTCGATACCCGCAATAGTTTCGAACAAGAGCTGCTTAAGGGGTGGATACACCACCACACCAATAGCGGGAGTGAGGAATTTCAGGCGCCACAGGTCTGCCTGGATCTTGGCGACGACCGTAAAAGCATAGATAGCGCGCAGCTGGTGATGGCTCTGGCACTGCCCAATGACACACTGGTTGCGCCGTTACGGGTGGCCTGGCTGCCCTCGCAAGAGGCCATCGATTCAGGGCCGCGGCTGCGCGATCTGGTGTTTGGCGATCCACGTCATCCCAGTGCACGCCGGGGTCGCAACATTCTCAGCAATACACCGCAGCGCATGCACCTGATTTGCGGTGCACCTGATTCTGTGGCAAACCTGCGCGCACGCTTCGAACATCACCACAAAGTAGATGACGAACAGGCGCAACAGGATTTTGCTGATTTTGTCGCTCGCCAGGCGGTCGTGGTGCTGGATTTGGCCGAGCGCCGCCTGCAGGGTGGACGCTACAAAGTCCCGCGGCAGGTCGCCGCCAGTTTGCTGGCGAATAGCGGTTACAACGAAGCGGTGGATCAGCTGGTCGAGGACACTGGCACGCCGAAAGAAGAATTAATGAAAGAAGCCGCTGGATACATGGAGGAAATGGTATCCAGACCGAGTACTTTCTGGCTGGACTTCTACGCCAAGTTCAACAAATTCTGCCTCGGACTGGGTTACGAAGAAGAAATAGTTTACGACAAGGCCGCGGTGGAAAAAATGCGCCAGGTAGTGCGTGAAAACCCATCCATGTTGCTATGGACTCATAAGACCTACCTCGATGGTATGGTCGTTCCCAAAGTGCTCTACGACAACGATTTTCCCATGCCCCATATGTTTGGCGGGGCCAATATGAATTTCCCCGGCCTGGGTTTTTTACTGCATCGGGCCGGCGCCATTTTTATCAAGCGCAGTTTCCAGGACAATGAATTGTACAAGACCACGTTGCGCCATTACATCGGCTACCTGATGGAGAAACGCTTCCCCATGAACTGGGCCTTCGAGGGCACCCGCTCGCGCATGGGGAAGCTGATGCCACCGCGTTACGGCCTGCTGAAATATGTGCTTGAAGCTTGCCACGCCACAGATGCCCGCAATATTCATATTATTCCAATATCGATTAGCTATGACTTAATCAGGGATGTGGAAGAATACGCCACCGAGCAAACTGGCCGCGGCAAAGGCGCAGAGTCCCTGCGCTGGTTTATAGGCTACATTCGCAGTCTGGCCAGGCCGATGGGAAAGGTCTACATGGATATTGGAGAGCCTGTAGTACTCGACAGAGCACCAGACCCCGATGACCGCCTGGCCTTGTCCAAAATTGCCTTTGAAGTCGCCGTGGAAGCCAACCACGTCACCCCCATCACATTTCCTTCGCTGGTCACCATGAGCCTGCTAGGGTCATCACCCAAGGCGCTTACGGAAGCTGAAGTAATAGAAGACATCAGCGCGTTGTTACGCTGGGCCAGGGCGCGCAATTTGCGCATTTCCAGGGACCTGGACTGGACTTATGCCGAGCAGATGGGCGGCGTGCTGGGAATAATGATCGACGAGGGTATTGTCACCCGCTACGACGAGGGCCCGGAGGTCGTCTACGGTATAGATCTGGATCAGCACCCGGTAGCAAGTTACTACCGCAATACAGTGATTCATTTTTTTGTGAACAAGGCAATCATAGAACTGGCTCTGCTCAAGGCCAGCGAGAATGAAGGACCGGGTGCACTGGAAGTGTTCTGGACGGAGGTAGATCACCTGCGAGATCTGTTCAAGTTTGAGTTTTTTTACGCACCCACGGAACAATTTCACCAGCAAATAAGGTCTGAACTGAACCGCTATGATGACAACTGGGAAACCTTGCTGGAACAAGGTCCCGCCGGTTTCGGCCAGATGCTCAACGCCATGACCCCGCTGGTGGCACATGTGACGCTATTGACCTTTGCCGAAGCCTATTCAGTGGTTAGCTCATTGCTCGCGCGCCTGGATGCCACAGAATCAATGGAAGAAGACACCTGTGTGAGTGAGGCTCTCAAATACGGCCGACAAGCCTACCTACAACGCAGGATCAGTAGCGAGTCCTCCATCGGCAAGCAATTATTCAAGAACGGCTTCAAGATGTTACAGAGTCGCCAGTTAACCGACTGCAACGACCCCGACGTTGCCGAAAATCGCATAGAACTGGCACGTGAATTCCGTGATCTTTTACGCCGTATAGATCTGATCCGCGCTATAGGCGTGGCCAGCCGGGGCAACCCACAGGAGAAACAATGATGGCTAGTCTCAAAGTAGCAGTGCTCGGTGGCGGATCCTGGGGCACCACTGTCGCCTCATTAGTGACCCGCAACGTGCCCGTCACTCTCTGGGCGCGCAATCCTGCGACCGTTGAGGAAATCAACACCCGACACACGAATGAAACCTACCTGCCGGGCGCCACGCTGCCGGACAAACTGGTGGCAACCCATGATATCGGGGCAGCAGTAAGTGACGCGGACGTGATCGTAATGGGTATCCCGTCGCAGAATTTTCGCGCCGTGCTGCAGGATGTCAAACATCATATCCGCGCCTGGGTGCCGGTAATCAGCCTGACCAAGGGCCTGGAGCTGGACACTGGCATGCGCATGACGCAGATCATTCAGGAAGTGCTACCGGGTCATCCTGTGGGGGTCCTCACTGGCCCCAATCTGGCTCGCGAAATCATGGCCGGACAGGCCGCCGCCGGCGTCATCGCAATGGAAGACGAAATCATCGTGCGGGAACTGCAGAATGTATTTAAAAGTGGTCTGTTTCGGGTGTATACCAATACCGACGTAATCGGCTGTGAATTGGGCGGAGTATTGAAGAACATCATTGCCATCGCTGTCGGTATGGGCGACGGACAGGGTGCCGGCGACAACACGCGCTCCGCACTTATAACGCGCGGCCTTGCAGAGGTAACGCGCCTGGGTGTGGCGATGGGTGGGTGCCCGGAGACGTTCTCCGGCCTGGCGGGTATGGGCGATATGATCGCCACGTGCACCAGTCCCCAGAGTCGTAACCGCCATGTAGGCGTTGAACTGGGCAAAGGCCGCAATATGCAGGAGATAATCGACGACATGGTAATGGTGGCAGAAGGCGCAAAAAGCGCCCCCGCGGTTATTGCCCTATCTGAAAAGTATGGGGTAGAAATGCCCATCGCCAGGGACGTCTATCGGGTACTGTCGGGGGACGCCACAGCCAGTCGCGCGTTCCGTGGTTTATTGCGGGTTGGGGCTGGCGCAGAATCAGAGCCCGGTTAGCCCCACCCCCCGAAAACTCTCGCTGGAGCTTTTTTGCGATCTGAGGCAAAATGAACAACGTGTGTGCCAATGGTTAGGGGCCGTTGCCACTGCGATAACAACATAATACGACCATACAGGACGGGCAAGAACATGGGCATTGCACAGGCGATTTCCTTTTGTTTGGCGCTATTAACCGCGACCGCAGCGGCCGGCGCCAACGATTCCAAATTTACCGATCTCAAAGGTAACCCAAAACTGAAGTCCGCCTCGGCCATCGTGCTCGATGCCGACGGTAACCTGATCTATGGCAAGGACGTAGACACCGTGCGTC
Source organism: Halioglobus sp. (assembly GCA_036961445.1). Taxonomy (GTDB): domain Bacteria; phylum Pseudomonadota; class Gammaproteobacteria; order Pseudomonadales; family Halieaceae; genus JBALVO01. The sequence goes on along the minus strand of JBALVO010000001.1, from coordinate 156,364 downwards.
CGATTGCCTCTATCACCAAACTAATGACAGCAATGGTGGTACTGGATGCCAATCTGGATCTCGAAGAGAAAGTGACCATCACCAAAGAGGACCGCGACCTTATCCGCCTGACCGGTTCACGCCTGGACTACGGCGCAACACTTAGCCGCCGTGAATTGCTGCAGCTGGCCCTTATGTCTTCAGAAAATCGTGCGGCGACAGCACTGGGCAGAAATTATCCCGGCGGGCTGGAAAATTTCGTTGCCCATATGAACCGCAAGGCTCGAGGCCTGGGCATGAGCAGCAGTACTTTTGCCGACCCGGCGGGACTAAAATCCGAAAATGTTTCAACCGCCAGCGACCTGGCCAAGATGGTCAACGCCGCGGAAGATTATCCGCTGATCACCCAATTCACGACTACCCAACGCCAGGAAGTTCACCCTTACAGCAGGCGTGGCCCGCTGACCTATGGCAACACTAATCGCCTGCTAAAAAACAAAAATTGGGATATAGAACTGAGTAAAACGGGCTACATCAATGAAGCGGGACGCTGCCTTGTTATGCAGGCCAATATCGAAGGAGAGGACGTCTCCATCGTGCTGCTCAATTCGTTTGGCAAACTGACACCCTTTGGCGATTCCAATCGCCTGCGCAAGTGGATGCTTGCCAGCAGCTGATACCGACCCAC
>JBALVO010000001.1:0-155597 GCA_036961445.1 Halioglobus sp. | reverse complement strand
AAGTGGATGCTTGCCAGCAGCTGATACCGACCCACGCCGGATATCGAATTTTACGAGCCCATACTATGAAAAAACTAATCGCCAGAAGTGCCATTACCCTGGCCGCGCCGGGAGCCAACCACACACTGGCTAGTGGCCTCTGGCTCAATGAAGTCGGCGATTTCTTCAAGGGCGAGCACTCAGGCAATGAGCACTATTCGTTTTGTGTATTCGCCGAATGAACGTTGTAGCCGCGAGCTGCAGTTAACTCTTGAAACACCGTCGCTGGGTTGTTGCGCGCACAGCTCTGGCCACGACTGAACTTGCGGCCTTTCAAACCATGAACGCTCTGCTGCACTTACCTATGCAGCAGATCACCCTGGATTCGCGCAGCGGTGTTTCCAAACTGTCACTCCAGTCCACGTACTATGTGAAACTCTTCCCAGGCAAGGGCACCAGGCTAAAGTTTTATCTAGGCATCAGCCGTTATCAGCGCGAAGTACATAACCTGCAATACTTTCAGAAACTGGGACTGAAAACGCCCAGGCTTATCGCACACGGCCATGACTCGCGCTGGGGTCAGCTAAGTAGGGCCGCACTGGTAACTCTTGAAGTAGAGAACGCGCTGGATCTGGAAAAATTACTGGCCTCCGGTGCCCTCTATAATGCAGGCGCAGCAGGCGCCAGGAAAATTCTGGCTGAGCTGGCCAAAGCAGCTCGCCAGCTGCATGCTGACGGCTTCTATCACCAGGACCTCAAGGCCAGAAATATTCTGGTGCGCACCGGGGATAGCGAGCCAGAGCTCTTTTTTTTCGACTGCCCCAGTGGCCACCACCCACCACGTTTTATGCTGCGTCGCGGGATTATCAGAGACCTGGCCCATTTGGAAGAAGATCTACGCGGGCATGTGCGAAGGGTGGATTTATTGTACATGTACAAGCAGTATCGAGACTGTGAAAAACTAGCGCCATGCGACAAGGCCCTGGCGCGGGACGTTCTGGCCTACTACCGCCAGAGGCGCATGACCCGCAAGCGTCGTTTGCGCGAAGAACGAAAACACCAGGCTAGCGCTGGGTAACCGCCAGGTAGTTTGCTGCATCCAACAACTTGTCATGCAGGTCCCGCATCTCCAGCCGCGCAATGGTCTGCAGGTGCACCTCGTCGGGTCCGTCGGCAAAGCGTAATACACGGCCACCGGTATAAAAGTCCGCCAGCGGGGTATCCGGGCTCACTCCCATGGCACCAAACACCTGCATTGCGCGATCAGCGACGGTAGTCAACAGCGTCGGTGCCACCACCTTGATCATCGAGATTTCCTTACGTGCGCCCTTGGCGCCTACCTCATCAATTAATGACGCCGCCTTCAGAACCAGCAATCGCGCCTGCTCGATCTCGATGCGCGAGCGAGCAATCCACTCCGAAATACTACCGTGCTTGTATAGGTATTTGCCGAAGGTCTTGCGTTCCTGGGAACGCGCCACCATCAATTCCAGACAGACCTCGGACATACCGATGGCGCGCATACAATGGTGGATGCGCCCCGGGCCCAGGCGCGCCTGGGCGATCATAAAACCGTCGCCCTCGTTGGCGATCAGGTTACTGACAGGCACTCGCACATCCTTGAACAAAACCTCTGAATGCCCCTCCGGGGAGTGGTGATTGATGGTGGTGATATTGCGTACCAGTTCTACCCCCGGCGTATCCATAGGGACCAGCACCTGGGACTGTTGCCGGTATGCATCTGCATCGGGGTCGGTCTTGCCCATTACGATAAATATCTTGCAGTCAGGATGGTGCGCATTGGTGATAAACCACTTGCGGCCATTGATCACGTAATCCTCACCATCGCGAGTAATGGAGGTCTGAATATTGGTAGCGTCCGACGAAGCCACATCCGGCTCCGTCATTGCGAAGGCGGAGCGGATCTGCCCATTGAGTAGCGGGCTCAGCCACTGCTCCTTCTGCGCCTCGGATCCGAACATATGCAGCACCTCCATGTTACCGGTATCCGGGGCACTACAATTAAACACCTCTGAGGACCAGGGAACCCTGCCCATGATCTCTGCCAGTGGTGCATATTCCAGGTTGGTAAGGCGAGTGCCGGGCTCATCATCACGCAAATGCGGCAGGAACATATTCCAAAGCCCCTCCTCCCTGGCCAGGCTCTTCAGGTCGTCCAAAAAAGAAACAGGGAAGCTACCGGCGCGGATCTCCTCGCTCCAGGGACGAATACGGGGCACGATATGGTCGTCCATAAAGTTACTCAGTCTAGCTCGCATGTGTTCAGTTTTTTCGCTGTAGGAAAAATCCATGAGGTTCTCCGGTGAGATCAAATTTCCGGTGCAACACTGCACTGGGTCGTAATACTAATCTTATCGACTCACACCCGCTCTGACATACATCAACTCACCGTGTACTCCATTGAAATAGCGGCAACTAGTCGACGTCGAAACCGGGAGCGGCTGCGCCGGCTGGCACATTACGGGCACCGTGCAAGCCCGGTTAGCACCCAACATGGCAACAACAGCCACCGCGCTTGACCCAGGCCAATGGGACTGAAACACTGGATCACCTCCAACCAGCGGATTCTCTGTCATGATCAAGCGCCGACAAATTTTACAGTTGAGTGCTAGCTTGTTGGCTTTTCAATCCATGCGCTCGATCGGTGTACCTGCTGCCACGACTGCCACAATGCTTAATCAGCGCCCCATCCCCAGCTCCGGTGAGCTATTACCCGTCATGGGCATGGGCACCTCTCGCACTTTTGACACGCCGGCAGATGCGCAGTCAGTGGCTAAACTGGCCGAGGTCATGCAGATTTTCTTCGACGGCCAGGGCAGTGTGGTGGACTCATCACCGATGTTTGGCAATGCCGAATCCCGCATCGGCGATGTGCTGCGCAATCTGCCCCGGCCACCGAAATTGTTCGCCGCCACCAAAGTGTGGACCACCGGTCGGGAGCAGGGTATTACCCAGATGGAGGAGTCGGCCAGGCGCATGAATGTAGCGAATTTTGATCTGATTGCCATACACAACCTAAAGGACTGGAAGACACATCTGAGCACCCTGAAAAACTGGAAAAAAGAAGGCAAAGTACGCTACATCGGCATCACTACGTCACATGGTCGCAACCACCAGGAACTGTTGCAGATCATGCGCAGCGAACCGCTGGATTTTGTGCAATTCAGCTACAACATACAAGACCGGGTGGCAGAGCAGGAATTACTACCGCTGGCACTCGATAGAGGTATCGCCACGATGATCAATCGTCCCTATCAGCGCGGTGCCCTGTTCAGCAAATCTCGCGGTCACGAATTGCCAGATCTCGCCACAGAACTCGATTGCACCAGCTGGGGGCAGTTCTACCTCAAATTTATCCTGGGCCATCCCGCGGTAACCAGCGTAATACCGGCCACTGCCAAGGCTTCACACATGACGGACAATATGCAGGCCAATTTCGGCCGGATCCCCGATGCCGTGCAACGACAAGAGATGTTGCGGATTTTCGGCTCCTTATAAAATGAGTGACCAAGTGAAACCACCAAGCCCTCTACAGCGCCTATTGGCGCGCGCCTGCGATATTCACCCGGAAGAAACCAGAGCCACATTGGCCTCATTTCTGCTGGTACTGATGCTGATGGCTTCCTACTACATACTGCGCCCGGTGCGCGATGCCCTGGCCAGTGACTGGACCGATGCAGAAGTCAGCTGGCTGTGGACCTTCACCTTCTTCTTCAGCACCTTTGCTGTATCGCTCTATGGCGGGGCAGTCACCAGAATTCGCTTCCAACGCCTGGTACCTTCTGTTTACGGGATGTTTGCCGTGAGCTTTGTATTGTTCTACCTGGGCACCCAGGCACTTACGGACCGGGTACTGCTGGATAAAGCCTTCTACCTGTGGATCAGCGTATTCAGTCTGTTTCATATCTCCGTGTTCTGGAGCTTCATGGCTGACACGTTCTCCAAGCCACAAGCTACCAGGCTGTTCGGCTTTATTGGCGCTGGTGCCAGCATTGGCGCTATCGTAGGCCCGGCTGCCGCCGCTCTGCTGGTAGGAGACCTGGGCACTGACCCTTTACTGTTGATCGCCAGCGCTATCGTAGTACTCACACTGCCACTGGTGCACTGGTTACAGCACCTCAAGCTGGTTGACTTGCGCAACCAGGCCCTGGCCATCGACCCCGCCGACCTCAAATCAATAGGCGGCAGCCCATTGGCAGGCTTTTCGGAGTTCCTGCAAAGTCGTTACCTGATGGGCATAGGCCTGTTTATTTTCTTTTATACCTCGATCAGCTCATTTGTGTATTTCGAACTAAAGAACCTGTTGGCTGACTACGACCGGGAAACCCGCTCCCAGATCTGGGCCGGTATGGATCTGGCGGTAAACAGCCTGACCATTGTAGTGGCGGCATTTGCCACTGGCCGTATGGCCAGGTATTTCGGCCTGCCTTTCACGCTGGCATCAATACCCGTGCTGATCGGGCTGGGCATGCTGATTCTGGCCGCTGCACCCATGGTTACCGTGGTAATCGCAGTGCAAATTATCCGCCGGGCGGGTAATTACGCAATCTCCCGACCCGCCAGGGAGATTCTGTTCACCGCCGTCGACAGAGAGGTGCGCTTTAAAGCCAAGCCGGTAATCGATATCGTCATTTATCGCGGAGGCGACATGCTCAATGCCTGGGCTTTCACCGCTCTTACCCAGGGACTGGGACTGGGATTGGCTGCGGTAGCACTGGTTGGCGCAGGAATTGCCGCCGCATGGGCCGTGACTGGTATTTATCTAGGTCGCAGTTTCATGGCTCTGAACCCAACAGATTCCACTATAGATAATGCCCTGAAAGTTGAATAATTGAGCCGCAGGGCACTCCTTGCCGATGTACGGCGACCAGACCATACCTACGACCTCCGGGGAGTCTATACTTCGGCATCGGTACAATGACGAGGATATTTCCCATGGCAACATCGCTTGAGTACGAACTGGGCCCTAACACCTTTCCACGGGGCTGGTTTATCGTAGCAGAAAGCAAAGAACTGGATAATGGGCCTATGGCGGTCAGGTTTTTCGGTCAGGACCTGGCCCTGTATCGGGGCGAAAGTGGCAAGCCAGTGCTGCTGGATGCCTACTGCGCACATATGGGTACCCACCTTACCGCCAGCACCAGCGCCGTGATCGTCAAAAATGGTGAACAGATCGAGGGCGACTCCATCCGTTGCCCTTATCACGGCTGGCGCTATAACGCAGAGGGCCATGTCGACGACATCCCCTATTCAGACGGCCCCTGCCCCAAATCCGCCTCTATTCGCTCCTATCCGGTGGTGGATAACATGGGCTGCGTTATGGCCTGGTATGACCCGGACGGACGCACACCGGATTACGACGCACCCTTCCTGCCAGAATGGGATGATCCCCAGTGGGTGCGCTGGGAACTGGACCATCTGGGCGAACTACCCATCCACTCTCAGGAAATCCTCGACAACATGGCAGACGTGCGGCATCTGGGTCCAACCCACGGCGCACCCAGCGAGTACTTTGAGAACGAATTCAAGGATCACGTGTATATCCAGCGCCAGGGTGGCCCCATGCAGCTATACGACACCTACCTGTACACGACTACCTGGTACACAGGTCCGGGCATACTGTTATCCAAACAGGTATTTGCCGGCAACGTAATCTACGAACTAATCGCCAACACTCCGGTGGATGACGGCCTCACCCAGTGCTGGCATGGCTGCCTGTTTAAAGGCGGCGCTGCGCAGGCAACTGTCGCGGACCAGGAAGCGGCGAAACAGGCACAGGCCGGTGCCCTGGAAGCCTTCGGCGCAGATTTTAATGTTTGGCAAAACAAACGTCCGGCGCTGAAAATCATGCAGTTAAAAACCGACGGGCCGTTCCGCACAGGTCGCAAATGGTATTCACAGTTTTTTGTTGAGCCGCAAAACATGACCGGGGTGCACGAGGCAGTCAACGGCTTACATTACACATTGGGCATGGCCAAGCCCGAGGACTCCAATCACAATATCGACGATGGGCTGCCGTTTTAGAGCAGCGCAACGAAATCTTCAGTAAGATACGCGGTCTATAACACTGACACCGTCAACCAGACCAAAAGCGAAGCGATTAATGAAGACACCATTGTTACTGATCCTGGCGATCAGCCTGCTCACTGCGTGCACCACCAGCCCAACCGGGCGCTCCCAGTTGATGTTGATATCGCCGGAATCGGCCATTGTAGAGTCAAAAAAAGCCTACCTTAGTACCGTAGACGACCTGAATAAACAGGACAAACTGGTTGATGATCCGAAGATGATTGACCGCGTAGCCACCATTACCGGACGCCTGGTGACAGAGGCTGTGCGCGAGTACCCCCAGTCCACCAGGTGGGAATGGAGTGTCGCGATCATTGATGACCCCGAAATGGTCAATGCCTGGTGCATGGCCGGCGGTCGCATGGCTGTCTACACCGGCCTTTTTGAAAAGCTGCATCTGACCGACGCCGAATTTGCGCAGATCATGGGCCACGAGATTTCTCATGCACTGGCCAATCACACCGCAGAACGCATGTCCCGGGCCATGGCCACCACTATGGGTGTGGTGGCTATAGGCGCTATGTCTGATCGGCCTGCGGTGGCCATGGGCGGCGCTGCCATGGCAGCCAAAGTAGCACTGGGACTGCCCAACAGCCGCACGGCGGAATCAGAAGCTGACCAACTGGGCATGGAATTGGCGGTACTGGCTGGTTACGATCCGGATGCGGCCGTGACCTTGTGGCAAAAAATGGGCGCCCAGGGTGGCGGCTCCAAGCCGCCGGAGTTTCTCAGCACGCACCCGGCACCGGGTAATCGCGAGGCGGCACTGGCAGGGATGATACCCTCCATGCGCCAGTTAAACCCGACCGGCAAGCTGGCAGCCGTGCACCCGGTAGAGATCGTGCGTTAGTTATCCGTACAAATCCTCACCCCGGGCCCAGGTGGCGTGAAAACCAGAGGGAACACGCTGCGGCATCTTCACTCGCGCCAGCGGACCCTGTGCAATATCCGTAGCATCAAATACCAGACAGTGTGACTCCCAGGTATGGCTATTGGTGGCCAGTGTAATCACGTAGCCATCGTCCTCTGCCGAATTTCGATCAGCGCCGGGCTTGGGGGCGAACACCGCCTCACTACCAAATACACCCGCACCATAATCCCACTGGCTGCGCTGACCGGTATCGTTGTTGTACTTGACCAGGCCGTCGAAGCGCAGCGTATACCCCCCCTCCTGCAACAGCGGAATACGCTGGTTGTAGGAGTACTTGCTTTTCACCCCGTGGAAGATCGGGTTTGATTTATTAAATTCTGTATTCAGGTCATCAATATCGCCTTCGCGAACTTCCCCTGTTACCCGGTTGAAGCGCCAGCGATAGGCATTTGCCTCCAGGCGCATATAAGCGAGCATGGAGGCCAATTCACCTTCCCCGGGCTGGGCATCCGGCATGGGATTCAAGGAACGACAGCCGTCCATCACCACCCAGTCGCCCTCTTCCCAGCAATTGGTGACATGCAGGATGTAGCAGGGCTGGCACTCGAACCAGCGCACTTCACTGCCCTGCCCACGGCGCGGGATAATCCCGAACCGCGTTGGAATATCTTTGTGGAAGGTCAGCACTCGATACTTGTGCCGGCGCAGTACTTCCATATCGTGAAAAAATGGCAGGTCATGAAGAATAGCGTAGTTAGTGGTAAAGCCGATGTCATGGGGCAAGCGCGGGCCCGGCAGGTCTATGGCCACCTCATGCAGTAATTTCCCCGTGGGATCTGCCACCCCGTAAGTCATGAACGGCGGCTCGTCTCCGTAATCAAAGAACAATAACTCACCCGTACTCCAATCCACCTTGGAGTGCGCTGACATACGGCGCTGCTGGCGACCCTGCAGGTCAAAATGCCCCTGGGTCTCAAGATTCATGCCGTCCAGTCGATAGGGGTGCCCAGCGTTGTACCACAGGGTCATCAGGTCGCCCGCATACCAGAACAGGTCAGTGTTGGAAGTGTCCTTGATCCCGAACTGGGAAACACTGTAGTCGAACGGACCCATCACGCCGGGTGAAACTGACTTGCCGTCTGCCAATTCCTGCGCCAATGCAGCGGTCTGCACATAACGATTGCGATAGGTAACTTTACCATCGCGAAAATACACTCCGTGTACCATGCCATCCCCGTCAAAAGGATGGTGGCGATTGGCGGGCTGATGCCTCGGATTGGGGCCATTGCGGAAATAAGCGCCGATCAGATCCGCCGGTAATTCACCGCTCACCTCCAGGCCCGCTACATGCATTTCATTCACGGTAGGCGCATAAACCCCGTGGAGATAGGGGTTATCCAGCTGGTAGATCCAGTCTGGCGCATCATCAAAGACAGACACGCCGCCCAGGCAGTGCTCGGTCGACGGGTATTCGCGAAAGGATTTTGCCAGTGCCATGGGGCTCCCTGCTGGGGATTTTTCAGTGACGATGGGCTAGAGTATAACTTTGAGGTTCTTTTATGCAAGGATTGGCGAATGCCTTTTCTGAGCCGCTTTTTTACCCACTTGCCAGTCGTCCTGCACTACACTAGCATTCAAGTCTTGTTATAAAAGCAACAAGGCCAACCCATGCACGCCCTTAGCCATAACCTGCGCCTGCCCCTGTTCCAGGCGCCCATGTTCCTGCAATCCGGACCCGCTATGGTGATTGCCGCCTGCAAGGCGGGAATTGTCGGCTCCTTCCCTACACCCAACGCTCGCACCACCGAAGAACTTGCAGACTGGCTCAAGGAAATAACCGCGGCAGTGGACGCCGAAACTGATGCAGCCTGGGCTATGAACCTGATGATGCACCGCTCCAATAGCCGCCGCTTTGACGATCTTGCGCTGGCGGTTGAGTACCAGGCGCCATTGGTCATATCGGCCCTGGGCAGCCCCCGGGAAGCCGTGGCAGAGGTGCATGCCTACGGTGGCAAAATCTACGCCGATGTCATTAACCCACTGTTCGCCCGCAAAGCACTGGACGCCGGCGTCGATGGCCTGGTACTGGTAGCGGCAGGGGCAGGCGGGCACACTGGCCCCATGTCCGGCTTCGCTTTTGTGGAAGAAGTACGCCAGTTTTGGGACGGTGACCTGGTACTGGGAGGCGGTATTTCTTCCGGCCGCGCTATCAGGGCGGCAGAGGTACTGGGCGCAACTTATGCGTATATGGGAACCCGCTTTATCGCCACGGTAGAAAGCATGGCCGATCAGCGCTACAAACAAATGGTAGTAGACGCCAACGGCATGGATATTGTCTGTTCCGACTCTGTTACCGGTGTAAACGCCAACTGGTTGCGCGCAAGTCTGGAACAAGCCGGTTTTGATCCGGATAATATGCCACCACCGGTCGCTATTGACGTCATCAAGTCAGTAGGAGATAGCAAGCGCTGGAAGGATATCTGGGCTGCCGGGCAAGGCGTAGCCGCCACCCACGACATACTACCCATCGCCACGCTAGTGGATCAATTGGTCACGGAATACCGCGCTGCGGTGCAGCAAGCTATTAGCCAACAAGAGGACTCACCATGAGCTCAGCCGTATACATTCTGGGCGGCGCCCAGACGGACTTCGCCCGCAACTGGGCGCGGGAAGGCCTGGAACTGTACGATATGTTTGAACAATCCCTGCGCGAGGGCATAAACGCCGCCGGTATCGAACCAGCACAGATCGAAGTGGGCCACGTGGGTAATTTCGTAGGCGACCTGTTTGCCGGCCAGGGATTGATCGGGGGGTTCTTCGGCCAGGTCTACCCGGAGCTTGCCGCCATACCCACCTCTCGCCACGAGGCGGCCTGCGCCTCAGGCTCCATCGCTACTTTGTGCGCCATGCGCGATATAGAGGCCGGACACTACGATGTAGCCTGTGTACTAGGCCTGGAACTCATGCGCAACGTAGACGGCCAAACCGCAGCCGAATATCTGGGGGCTGCACGCTGGCTGGGCCACGAGGCCAATACAGCGGACTTCCCCTGGCCTCACATGTTCGACCGTATCACGCGTGAATACGACCAGCGCTACGGCCTCAACAGCGACCACCTCACTGCCATCGCCGAGATCAACTTTGACAATGCCAAACGCAATCCCAACGCCCAATCCAGAGCGTGGAAGTTCCCCGCAGGCTGCTTTTCCAACGACGATAAACTTAACCCGGTAATAGAAGGCGCGGTGCGTAAAATGGACTGTGGCCAGATCACTGATGGCGCCGCTTGCGTGGTGTTGGCCAGCGCAAAGGCTGCCAAAGCACACGCGGAAAAACAGGGTCTGCAACTACAGGATATCCCACGCATAAAGGGCTGGGGCCATCACTCAGCTCCTATCCTGCTGGAAACCAAGCTACAGCTATCAAAAAAACAGGCGCTGTTATTCCCTCACGCCAAAGCTACGCTGGACGACGCCTGGCAGCGGGCGGGCTTCAAACAGCTTACAGATCTTGATGGCCTGGAAACTCACGATTGCTTCAGTGTCACCGAATATATGGCTATAGATCACAGCGGTCTTACTGCCCCCGGCGAAAGCTGGAAAGCCGTGGAGGAAGGCCGTATCGCCACAGGCGGCGATTTCCCGATTAATCCCAGCGGTGGATTGATAGGCCTGGGACATCCAGTGGGTGCCACTGGCGTGCGCATGTTGTTGGACTGCGCCAAACAGGTAGAAGGCACCGCCGGTGACTATCAGATCCCCGGTGCCGAGAACTTGATCACCTTCAATGTCGGCGGCAGCACCACCACCTGCGCCAGCTTCGTGGTTGGCGTGGGAGCCTGAATCGGGCTGTAAATCGAGGTGGGCCTGAAGGAATATTTGTCGCCTGGCACTTCTTGCACTATATTTCTCTGGCATTGTGGCTAGGAGCCCAGGCGCATGATCTGTTTGCACGATCACAACGTAGCAACATGTGGCTTAGCTAAAAATAGAAAAAAGGATACCGTTAATGTTCAAACCGAAGAATACCGATCGCTATTTCCGGATGGCGTCTGGATTAACAGCCAGTAGACGGAAGCTTGGCAGCGCCGCGCTGGCAGTGATGGCAGGTCTTTCAGTGGGCGCGAGTGCCGCCGACAAGCCCAACATCCTGGTTATCTGGGGAGATGATGTAGGCCGCTCCAATATCAGCGCCTACACCATGGGCATGATGGGTTACCGCACACCCAACATCGACCGTATTGCCAACGAGGGCATGATTTTCACAGATTATTATGGCGAGCAAAGCTGCACCGCAGGTCGCTCCTCGTTCATTATGGGTCAATCTGTCTTTCGTACCGGCTTGAGCAAGGTGGGGCTGCCCGGCGCCACGCTGGGCATGCAAAAGGAAGATCCCACCATTGCCGGCCTGCTGAAGAATGAAGGCTATGTCACTGGCCAGTTTGGCAAAAATCACCTGGGCGACCGGGATGACATGCTGCCTACCAACCACGGTTTTGACGAATTTTTCGGTAATCTGTATCACCTGAATGCAGAAGAAGAGCCCGAAAACTCCGATTACCCCAAGGATCCGGCATTTCGTAAAAAGTACGGTCCGCGGGGCGTCATTCGCTCATCTGCCGATGGCAAAATTGAGGACACCGGCCCGCTGACCAAGGCGCGGATGGAAGTGGTAGACGACGAAACCTCTGCCGCCGCAATGAAGTTTATCGCCAAGGCGGTAAAACAGGACAAGCCCTTCTTTGTCTGGTGGAGTGGCACCAGGATGCATTTTCGCACTCACGTTAGTGACGCAAAAATGGCCGCCGCACAAAAAATCTACCCCAGGGCAGACGAGTACACCGCCGGCATGTTAGAGCACGATGCACACATCGGCGAGTTCCTCAAACAGCTGGATGACCTGGGCATAACCGATAACACTATTGTGTTCTACTCCACGGACAACGGCCCGCATATGAACACCTGGCCGGATGCCGCCATGACGCCCTTTCGCGGTGAAAAGAACACAAACTGGGAAGGCGGCTGGCGCGTACCTTCCATGGTGCGCTGGCCGGGCAATATCGAAGCCGGTTCGGTCTCCAATGAGATCATGCACCACATGGACTGGCTGCCAACCTTTCTCGCTGCGGCGGGCGATGACGGCGTGAAGAAAGACCTGCTCAAGGGTAAAAGCGCCATCGGGCGTAAATACAAGGTTCACCTGGATGGTTACAACTTCCTGCCACACTTGACTGGCAAGACTGAGGTAGGGCCCCGTCGAGAAATTTTCTACTTCTCTGATGATGGCGACCTGACCGCATTGCGTTATAACGACTGGAAGTTGATCTTCATGGAGCAGAAACAGGTTGGCACCTTCAGGGTGTGGATGGAGCCCTTCGTACCGCTGCGCATACCACTGATATTCAATCTGCGTCGCGACCCCTATGAGCGTGCCGAAATCACCTCCAACACCTATTACGACTGGCTGTTGGACCGGGCCTACCTGCTAGTGCCAGCTCAGGACTATGTCGGACAGTTCCTGGCAACGTTCAAAGACTATCCACCGCGGCAAAAAGCCGCGAGCTTCTCGCTGGACCAGGTGATGGATAAACTTACCACACCGAGTGGCCCGCAATAGGCGCAAATCATTCGTCGCAATCAAGGCCTCACACGAGGCCTTTTTTATGCCTGACGTTCAGCGCGCAGCAGATTCGTTGGCGGCTTCCAGCGACGACAACACCTCGTTGGTATGCTGACCTAATACCGGCGGCGGCCGCAGATATTCCACCGGGGTGCGCGACAACTTGATCGGATTCCCTACCAATTGCAGATTTGCATTCTGGGGATGAGACATCTGAATCTGCATGTCCCGGGCCTGTAATTGCGGCTCGGCAAAGACTTCCGCAACTGTATTTATCGGACCGGCAGGAACCTGCGCCGCCGCCAGTAACTGCAACCACTCATCCTTGGGGCGCTGCAGCATTTTTGCCTGTAGCAGTGGCACCAGTGTGTCGCGGTTTAGCACCCGATCTCGATTGAGGGCAAAACGCGGGTCGTCTGCCATTTCGGTGCAACCGAGCACCTCAACGTACCGCCGGAATTGGCCGTCGTTACCTACAGCGACAATCAAATGCCCATCGCTGGCAACAAAACTCTGGTAGGGCACGATATTCGGATGAGCATTACCCAGGCGCGTGGGGTTGACGCCCCCCACCAGGTAGTTGGTCGCCTGGTTGGCCAGGGTTGCCGCGGTGACGTCCAGCAGCGCCAGATCTACCTGCTGGCCCAATCCTGAGCGCTCTCGCTCTGACAATGCCGCCAGAATACCGACACTGGCATACAGGCCCGTCATAATATCGGTTAGTGCCACACCCACTTTTTGCGGTCCGGCACCCTCAACGCCATCAGGCTGGCCAGTGACACTCATCAGGCCACCCATGGCCTGCACCAGAAAATCATAGCCAGGGCGATCTTTTAGCGGGCCGGTCTGGCCGAAGCCGGTAATCGAACAGTACACCAGGCCCGGGTTGTCCTGCGACAAACTCGTATAATCCAGGCCATAACGTGCAGTGCCACCGACTTTAAAATTCTCTATAAGCACATCGCATTGCCCGGCCAACTGACGCAGGGTTGCCTGCCCCTGTTCTGTTTTCATATCAACGCACACCGACTGCTTGCCGCGATTGGTACACATAAAGTAGGCGGATTCCTGCGTTGGCTCGCCCTGGTCATCGGACATAAACGGAGGGCCCCAGGCCCGCGTGTCATCGCCCCCGACAGGGTGCTCGACCTTTATCACCTGCGCCCCCAAATCGGCCAGCATTTGGCTGGCCCACGGTCCCGCTAATACACGCGACAAATCCAGCACTTTAATGTGTGACAGGGCACCCATTAGAAGGCCGGAATATCAGTCTGGGTGCGACCCAGAATCAAGGCATGTATGTCGTGAGTGCCTTCGTAGGTATTGACCACCTCCAGGTTCACCATGTGGCGCATCACCGGATATTCATCGGAAATACCATTGCCCCCCAACATATCCCGGGCCTGCCTGGCGATCGCCAGCGATTTGCCACAGGAGTTGCGCTTGATCAGGGATATCAGTTCTGGCGCGATCTGCCCGGTATCCATCAGCTCTCCCGCGCGGTGACAAGCCTGCAAGCCCAGGCCGATTTCCGTCTGCATATCAGCCAGTTTGAGTTGAATCAGCTGGTTCGCCGCCAGGGGGCGCCCAAACTGGGTACGCTCCATGACGTAGTCCCGGGCTGCATGCCAGCAGGCCTCTGCGGCACCCAGGGCACCCCAGGCAATGCCATAGCGAGCGTTGTTAAGACAGCCGAAAGGCCCCTTCAGTCCATGCACATTGGGCAGTAATTGCTCCTCGGAAACATAAACTTCATCCATGACGATCTCGCCGGTGATGGATGCTCGCAATGCCAACTTCCCCTCGATTTTGGGGGCACTGAGTCCCGCCATACCCTTTTCCAGGATAAACCCACGAATCTTACCGTCGTCTGTTTTCGCCCAAACGACAAAAACATCGGCTATCGGGCTGTTGCTTATCCACATTTTGGTGCCCGAGATCTGGTAGCCCCCATCCACTGTTTTGGCGCGGGTCACCATGGAGCCGGGATCAGAACCGTGATCCGGCTCGGTCAGGCCAAAGCAGCCTATCCATTCGCCAGTGGCTAGCCTGGGCAGATATTTCTCCCGCTGGGGTTCTGACCCGTAAGCGTAAATGGGATACATCACCAGTGACGATTGCACGCTCATCATCGAACGGTAGCCCGAATCTACCCGCTCCACCTCGCGGGCGATAACACCATAGGAAATATAATCAACACCCGGACAGCCATAGCCTTCAATGGTCGAGCCCAACAATCCCAATGCCCCCATCTCGCGAAAAATTTCAGGATCGGTCTCTTCCTGACGATAGGCCTCGCGTACCCGGGGCTGCAATTTCCCCTGGGCATACTGCCTGGCGGTATCTCGCACCATGCGCTGCTCATCGTTAAGCTGCTGCTCCAACAGGAACGGGTCCTGCCAATTCAGCTTCTGCCAGCTCTTGCCTTTTGTCATGGGTATCCCCTGTGTCAGTGAAAATCAATGTCGCGAAAATAGCAGAAGAATTCACATTAATAAAATATATGTTTTATATAGATTTAATATAATAATTATATACATAAAAACTGAGGACCAATCCATGGATTTGCGCAAGCTGGAGATCTTTACCCGGGTAGCGGAGCTGCAAAACTTCAGTCAGGCAGCTGTCAGCCTGCATATGGCGCAACCAGCCGTGAGCATCGCTATCCGCAAGCTGGAAGAGGAGCTCGATACCCGCTTGTTCGATCGCAGCGGCCGGCAAGCCAAACTGACCACCGAGGGCGCATACCTGTTACAGCGTGCGCAATTTATCCTGGGCGAAGTGCTGGAGTTGAAACGCTCCACCCGTGCCATGAAGGATTTGCTACAGGGCGAACTCAGCATCGCCTGCCCCTCAATGCTGGCCACGTATTTCTTGCCGGATTTACTCAGTGGTTTTCTCAATGAGCACCCCGGCCTAAAGGCATCGGTGACACAGGCAGGGACCACCCGGGTAGAGCAAATGCTGCTGGCAGACGAAATAGAAATCGGCGTCACCACCATGCGCGACCCCGCCATTGCGACTGACCTGGAGCTGGTGCCGTTGAGCAGCCAGCAAATGGTGCTGTGTATGGCGGCGGATCATCCCTGGGCCAAACGACGCAACATCAAGATCAAGGACTTACATGAAGCCCCCATGGTGGTTTACGAAAGCGGCTATTTTATACGCAGCACGCTGGACCAGCTCTGCGCCGAGCAGGGAGTAACGCCTGAATACCGTATGCAAACCAATTTCCTGCCACTACTGATCAACATGGTA
The DNA here is from genome assembly GCA_036961445.1 of Halioglobus sp. Taxonomy (GTDB): domain Bacteria; phylum Pseudomonadota; class Gammaproteobacteria; order Pseudomonadales; family Halieaceae; genus JBALVO01. The sequence continues at coordinate 139,780 of JBALVO010000001.1, read as the reverse complement.
AAACAGGGGCTGGGAACAACGGTTGGCCTGAAAGTTATGGCCGCCGAGGAGCCGGGTATTGTTGGCGTCGCACTGTCGCCGCGTGTGGATGTGCGCATGTCGCTGGCCAAACGTCGCGGACGCACTATATCCAGGGCCAATCAAGCCTTTTTGGATTGGGCCGCTTTCAAGTTATGATACAAGCCCCGCCAACATAACGTACCTGTGAATTCGCTCAATGCCGACGCTATCCATATACAGCCATCACCTTGCCGGACTTATCCCGGCGGTCGGTCGCGCCGACTTCCCGGAACTGCTGATCCAACTACTGCATGCGTTGGTGCCCTGCAACGACGCGACCATACTGCTGTACCCCGGCACCGATTTGCCCGTCATCGAGTATTTTCAGGAACCGGAGGAGACCGGTAGTTCTACACTGGAGCTATTTACCAAGGGTGCCTTCCTCCTCGACCCGTTTTACCTGGCTGCCACCAGCGACCAAAAGTTCGGGGTGTTTCTCTTGCGGGACCTTTCCCCCACCGGTTTTCGCGAGGGCGAGTACTATAAGTCCTGGTATCGCAATTGCGGCTACGAGGACGAGTGCGGCTATCTCATCCCCATTGGTGAGCAGGGTTTCGTCAATATCGCACTGGGCAAAACCAAAGCGCGCGCCCGCTTTAGCAAACGTGAGCTGGCTATTTTCGAAGATATTCTGCCCGCGGTGAAAACCCTGTGCCAACAGCACTGGGCGGATTCCGCAACGCAGTCCACCTCGGTTAACCTGCGGGCCAAGCTGCATTCGGCGCTACACGCATTCGGCAGTAGTCTGCTTACCGATCGCGAAGCCCAGGTGATCAATCTGGTATTACACGGCCACAGCACCAAAACCCTGGCAGAGAAACTGTCGATCTCCATGGAGACGGTCAAGCTGCACCGCAAACACGCCTACGCCAAGCTCGAAGTAAGCTCTCAAGCAGAGCTGTTCTACCTGTTCCTGGACTCGGTGATGAGCGCCGGGAATTACGACGGCGGCGACACTCTGGTGGCATATATGCAGCCACCAAACTCCTGAAAGAGACCTTCCACATGAGCGGCACCAATAAACCGGCGAGCAAAGATCAGTTGCAAGCCCTGCTGAAGACAGGCTTTGAAGAGTTCTCCCGGGGTAATACTGCGGCGGCGAGCCAGTACTGCCAACAAGCCCTGCACATACAGCCGGATCTGGTGCCGGCGCACTTCCTGGTGGGATTGGTTGCCCTGGAAGCCAAAAACCGCAAAACCGCTTTCAGCGCTTTTCAGTCTGTGGTGAAGCTGGACAAGGACCACGCCGCCGCCTGGGCCCATCTGGCTAAACTGTATATGAGTGAAGGCCAGGTTAATCTGGCAGATTCAGCCCTGCGCGAAACATTGCGTATTAAACCAGATGAGCCAATCGTGCTGGACCTGATCGGTACTACCCTGTCCCTGATGGGAGAACACGGTGCGGCCCAGTCCTTCTTCGGCAGGGCGGATACCCGGCGACCAAACCACCCACCTTTTATGCTGAATCTGGCCAATAACCTGGTCTACCACGGCGAAACCACAGCTGCCGATGCCATTTTTTCCGAGATAATTAAACGCCAGCCAGACAGCCCCCAAGCGCATTGGGCGCTGGCGAACTCCACCCGGGCAACCGATACCAGCCATATACAAGAAATGCAGGCGCTGCAGCAGCGACACGCACAGCACCCACGCACTCGCGCCTTCTATCTGTATGCTATCGGCAAGGAGCGCGAGGACCTGCAGCAATGGGATCAGGCCTTCGAGGCATTCAGTGCTGGCGCAGCATCCCGGCGCGCGACGGTGGAGTACGACGAACAGGCAGAGATCGCTATGTTTGATTACCTACAGCGACATTACACCCGCGAGTGGTTCGACGCCCTGCCCCCGGGCAACCCGGATACCTCACCGATATTTGTTCTGGGACAACCTCGCACCGGTACCACGTTAATAGAGCGCATTATCACCAGCCACTCACAGGTGCACTCTGCCGGCGAACTACAACAACTGAGCCTGGCGCTGCGCCGCCTGAGCAATTATCGCAACCCTAAACGTTTCTCGGCGGAGTTGTTTGACGCGGCCAGAACGTTGGAACCCGCGAAATTGGCTGGCATGTACCTGCAAACCACCAGCAAAATGCGCGGCACCACTCCGCGCTTTGTCGATAAGTTGCCCCAGAACTATCTAATGATCCCGCTTATCCTGAAGGCGCTACCCAATGCCAAAATCGTGCACCTGGTGCGCGACCCCATGGACGCCTGCTTCGCCAGCTTCAAGCAATTGTTTGCCGACGCCTATCTGCACTCCTATGAACAGCGGGAAATGGCCCGGCACCACTCCCGCTACCATAGGTTAATGCAAGTCTGGCGCGACAGGTTTCCGCAGCAAGTGTTCGATATCAGCTATGAAGACACCGCCCGTGACCTGGAGCCAAATGCCAGGGCGCTAGTGGCCTACCTGGAATTACCCTGGGAAGATGCCTGCCTGGACTTCCACCAGTCCACCGGCGCAGTATCCACCGCCAGTGCAGTACAGGTGCGCGAGCCCGCCCATACGCGCTCTATTGGCCGCTGGCGCCGCTATGAGTCGCAACTGCAGCCAATGGTGCAGGAGCTGGAGCGCGCCGGTATTACCGTAAAATAGACGCGTTTTCGCCACAGCCCGAGAACTACCCCATGGGGGTATGTTAATGACTTCGCTAACTCGCTAATTTACACTGCGACCAGCACCCCCGCCGTGGTGATGGAGCACAGAGCGGCGCAGCCACCACCAGGCAGCTGGGGAACTATTAGCAAATAAAACGACTATAGGGAAGCCATGACTAAGATTATTCAAGCTCCGTTAACACCCACCGCGGGTGTCACCCGTAAAAAAACCATAGCCAGAGCCGTATCAGCAGCCGTTGTTGCATCCGCCCTGACGACACCCGCCTGGGCCCAGACACTCGAAGAAGTCATCGTGACGGCCACCAAACGCGCGCAATCGGTTCAGGACGTACCTCTGGCTATTACTGCCCTGTCTGGCGAGTTTATCAACAAGGTTAATCTCACCGACGTAAAAGACCTGGTGAGCTACACGCCCGGCGTGAGCGGTAACAGCCAGGACAGCTTTATCGATGCGATCAGCATACGGGGCATCCGCACCCAGGATTTCGGCATAGGCCTGGATCCCTCCGCTGCATTTTTCAAGAACGATCTTTACGAGGGTCGTAACGGTTCAGCGGTAACGACCTTATATGATCTGGACCGCGCCGAGGTTCTGCGCGGACCCCAGGGCTTCCTGTTTGGCCGTAACTCCATCGGCGGCGCCTTCAGCGTACACACTCGCAAAGCGGAAATTGGCAGTACCGACGGCTATATTCAGGCAGAAGCAGGCGAGCGGGATATCGCCGCCACCGAGGGCGCGATCAATATCCCGCTGGGCGACAGTTTCGCCATGCGCCTGTCAGGCTACTATTCCCATGAAGATGGTTTCGTCGACAACTTCAACGGCGGCAATGACCTGATCGAACACAACAATTGGGGCGCGCGCTGGTCAGGTACATTCGAAACAGCAAAAATGGGCGTCTACCTCACCGCTGAATACGAGGATCGCAACCAGTCAGGATCGGTTTACCGCCCGGTAACAGAGGGAGAAGTCTGGGAAACACTTGAAGCTGCTCTGGGCCCCATTGATGTGCTCGGCTCCAATGATTCTACAGATGCAGATGTGGATCTTTCCGGAGGCGATGATGACAACGCAGACATCATAACGCTGGGCCTGCGCATCGACTACGACCTCGGTTTTGCCAGCCTGACCTCCAACACCGGCTACAAAGATCACGACTATTATTACAACGAAGACTACGACGGTACGTCCCTCAACCTGGAGACCTATCGCCAGGACCAGAGCGGCGATTACTTCCAGCAGGAACTACGCCTGACCTCAAATTCCGAGGATGCGCTGTCCTGGTATGCGGGAGCTTCCTATTACGATGAAGATATAAAGACAGACTATCGCTTCGCCGGTGAAGAGGACTTTTTCTGCCAGTACTATGGCTATTACTATAACTCTGGCATGACTTTTTCAGGCTGCGAGGATTTGTATAGCTACTATGGCAGCTCGCCATTCACTCCCAGCGCCAACGGCCTGCTGGAAGAAACAGCCCGTATCGAAGGCGACTACACCGGTTGGGGCGCCTATGTGAATCTGGCCTACCAGGTCACCGAGACAGTCCAGCTGGAAGCCGGTGTACGCTACACCGACGACGAAAAGCAATTCAGTACCTACGTACCCACACCCGTCAGTGAGCTGGGCCCCTATTGGGCTTTTGGTTACTCGACAGCTGAGGCCATTGAGGACACCCAATCCTGGGATGACTGGACGCCGCGCTTCATCGCCAAATGGACGCCAACCGATACGGCGATGTTATTCGCCAGCTATACTGCCGGCTTTAAATCCGGTGGCTTCGGCACGTTCTCACTAACCAATGACGCCGAAGGCAATCCTGCCATTGGCAACGTGGATATACAAAAAGGCGACGGGTTTCTGCCAGATTCAGTGGACCCGGAAGAAGTCGACTCCTACGAGATCGGCTACAAGGACACTCTATTTGACGGCGCTGCTAATTTTGACATAACGGCCTTTTACTACGATTACACGGATTTTCAGGTCACGGTTAGCACCGATAGCGGAGCCGCCCTGATAGAGAACGTGGGCCAGATCGAGTCCTGGGGTGTCGAGAGTTCAATTACCGCCGGCCTTGGAGACAACTTTACCGCTTATGCAACCGTGGGCTACCTGGACAGCGAAGCCAACGACATTCAGGCTGCCTGTGGACTGGAAGACCCCAACGGCTGTGAAGGCAGCAGAGTCTTCTGGGCACCCGAGTGGTCTGGCTCTTTTGTTCTGAGTGGCAACTTCCCTGTGGACGGTGGCGCTTTCACCAGCAATTTCGAACTGACCTGGGAGTCTGAGCGTGGCCGTGGCTGGGAAGACCTGGGCGAGACCCAGATCGACTCTTACGAGGAAATGTCACTGCGCATAGCCTATGAATCAGATAACAACTGGTTCGTTGAAGGCTACGTGGAGAACATGACAGACGAGTTTACCTGGGATGGTGTCAACAACCTCGGCGGCAAGGAACCCAACGCGTTCTTTGGCCCACGTCGACCACGCACCTATGGCATGCGCACCGGCTACACCTGGGACTAATAACGTAGCGACTGTCTCAAAGGCGCCTTCAGGGGCGCTTTTTTTATGTCATTCGAAACGTTCATAATCAGTTGATTCATACCGGAGACATCGCACGGTGGCCGGTTCGCTTCTATCGCAGTGCAATACTCTTACGTAACGCCTTGCTCGGTATAAGCGCTCGCAGGTAGCCGTATGTCCCCCGAGGGCGTGGGGTTTCAACCGAGTGGGGGCATACGGCTACCTGCCAGCGCGATGGCTTCGCTATGATTCAATCAACACCGGCCCCTCGAGCAGGGTGTGAAAAATTAGCTGCGGCTAGCCCGCATATACAGGAACTGCAACGCCAGAGAAGCGCCTGCCAGGGCGGTCACTTCCGCGTGATCATAGGCGGGAGACACCTCAACGACATCAAAACCAACGATATTGAGATCGGCAATACCCTGCAGAATACGCAGGACACGCGAAGTACTTAAACCACCGACCACCGGCGTGCCAGTACCGGGTGCGTAGGCAGGATCCAGACAGTCTATATCGAAGGTCAGGTAAGCCGGGTGCTCACCGACACGAGCACGTATGGCCGCCACCGTTTGTTCCACCGTCTGTTCGTTGGCACGGTGAGCATCAATGACCAGAAACTCGTGCTTGGGCCTGTCGTAATCAGTACGGATACCAATCTGCACGGAGCGCGCGGGATCAATCAGCCCCTCGCGAGGGGCGCGGTAAAACATACAACCGTGGTTATACGCTCCCGCATCCTCATAGCTGTCCGTGTGGGCATCAAAATGAATAAGCGCCAGCTTGCCGTGTGTTCGCGCGTGCCCGCGCAATAAAGGCAGGCTAACAAAGTGATCTCCACCGAAGCTCACCAGGGTCTTGCCGGCAGCGGTAATAAGTGCAGCCTGCTGTTCCACGACGGCCAACATGCCATCGCTGTCTCCCCAGTTAAATTGAACGTCACCATAATCGATGGCCTGCAGCCGGTCAGCCAGGGAAAACTCCCAGGGCCAGCGCTGTTCCTCCCAACGCAGGTTGGCACTGGCCTGGCGAATGGCATTGGGACCGCTGCGGGCACCTGCACGACCACTGGTGCCAAGATCATAGGGGATACCCATCACCACAGCATTAATGGCATCGTTGGACAGGTCACGACTCAATGGCAGACCCATGTAGCTGAACACATTAGCGTATAGCGAGTGATCTTCCAGTAACGATTTTTCATCAGTCATTACATACTTCTCGTAGTCAGGGCCGCGCTAGCGCGGCCAATAGCAGTTACAGGCAGGCGTCATATTCCAGAGCGGTTACATGGCGGTCGAACTCATCCAGTTCCTGCTGCTTTAACACGGCATAAACGCGCTGGAATTCCGCGCCGAAGTTGTCACGCACGAAGGTGGACGCCTTGAAGCAGGCCAGTGCATCTGGCCAATAGCGCGGCAGGCATGCAGGCACCTGGTCGTAGGCATTACCTTGCAGTGGGGCCGGAGCTTGCAACTGGTTCTCGATCCCGTGCAATATGCCAGCGAGAATTGCAGCAATCACCAGGTAAGGGTTGCCATCGGCCCCGGCTACCCGATGCTCGATACGCGTCGCCTGTGGTGTATCAGCCGGGACTCTCACAGATACAGTGCGATTTTCATAACCCCAGCAAGGTGCCATTGGCGCATGGGTGCCACGCTGAAAGCGCCGATACGAATTCTGGTTGGGGGCAAACAGCAACATACTGTCTTCCATCGTCTCCAGACACCCCGCTATCGCCTGACGCAGCAGCGCATTACCCTGCCCCGTGCCATCGTCAAACGCATTATTACCCTGTTCATCCAGCACACTGCAATGCACATGCATACCATTGCCCGCCAGGTCACCAAACGGCTTGGCCATAAACGTAGCGCGCAGACCGTAGCGTTTGGACACACCTTTTATCACCCGTTGCAACATCATTGCCTGATCGGCGGCGGCCAGTGCATCCGGGCTGTGATAGAGATTGATCTCATATTGCGAAGGCGCGGATTCCTTGATCAGGGTATCGATAGGCAGTCCTTGCGCACTGCAGGCGTCACGTATCTCATGTAGCAGCTCAGACATTGCCTCCATGGTATCCAGGCCATAGGTCTGACCGCCGCCGACAGCACCAACCCGCTCGGTCTGGGTATGCACGGGTCTACCGGTAGCATCGCGTTCATCGCGCAACAGGTAAAACTCCATCTCACTGGCAACCACGGGGGTAAGCCCTCTGGCCTTAAAGCGCGCCATAAGCGCCTGCACTATAAAGCGTGTGTCGTAGCCGCAGGGGTCGCCATCTACATGACGCATCGATACGATAAGCTGTGCGGTCGGCCGCCGGGCCCACGGGTTAACAACCAGTGTTCTGATGTCTGCGTCCAGAAAGCCATCACCATCGCCGTTATCAAATACCAACTCCTCAGCGTCCCTGCCCCAAATATCAAAGGCCAGTGAACTGAGCGGAAGCTTGAGCGCCCCATCCATCACCTTGTGTATTTTATCGCGGGTAATCCACTTGCCGCGCAAACCACCACAGACATCCGGCAAAATAAGTTCGAAAATTTCTATCTCTGGATGTTTGTCCAAAAAAGCCTGCAGACTCTCTTTGTTCTCGGCCATCGCCTCTATTCCTGAATTAGGTAGTTCGCAAAACACCACTTTAGGGGTAATTTCATCGCCTGGCGACTATGCCACACTATTAAACACCGCTGCATGAATGTCGGCTATAACACTTGAGGGTAGCCCACCGGTATGTCCGTGACAATTCGCCAGGCAAGGAGAGTAAGCACATGAATATGAAAGCCGATACGAGCCATCTGCAAAAACTTGACCAGGCACACCACCTGCACCCGTTTACTGACCTGCAGGCCTACAGCCAACAGGGCGGTAGAATTATTTCCAGGGCGGAGCATATTTACATTTACGACAGTGACGGCAATCGTATGCTGGACGGGATGTCTGGCTTGTGGTGCTGCAATCTGGGCTACTCTCAAAAGAGCATAAGCGATGCGGTCTACGCGCAAATGCAGGAGCTACCGTTTTATAACAACTTTTTCAATTGCTCCAACCAGCCCGCAGTGGAATTGGCCAGCGCCCTGGTTGAAATCACGCCGGCGCAATTTAATCACGTATTTTTCACCAACTCCGGATCTGAGGCCAACGACACCAACCTGCGTCTGGTGCATCGCTATTACGACTGCCTGGGTAAGCCCGAGAAGATACACATAATCAGCCGTAAAAACGCCTATCACGGCTCTACCATTGCTGCTGCCAGTCTCGGTGGCATGAGTGGTATGCATAAACAAACGCGCGGTCTGGACTATGTGCACCACATCAACCAGCCACACTGGTTTGAAGAAGGCGGAGACGAAAGCCCAGAGGCTTTTGGCATTCGTGTAGCGCGAGAACTGGAAGCGAAAATTGATGAGCTGGGCGAACACAAGGTCGCCGCCTTTATCGCCGAGCCCGTACAGGGCGCCGGTGGTGTCATCATCCCGCCGGACTCTTACTGGCCGGAAATTAAACGCATTTGTGACGAGCGGGACATTCTGCTAATCATGGACGAGGTTATCTGTGGTTTTGGCCGCACCGGCAGCTGGTTCGGCTGCGAAACCTATGGCCTGGAGCCTGACTTGATGACCTTTGCCAAGGCCGTCACTAATGGCTACATGCCCCTTGGTGGAGTGATGGTCAGCGATAAAGTATCTGACGTCCTGTTAACACATGAGGGCGAATTTACTCACGGACTGACATATTCGGGTCACCCGGCATCCTGCGCTGCCGGTCTGGCAACGCTGCAGATTTTGCGCGACACCAATATCATCGAAACTGCGGCCAGCGAAATTGCCCCGCACTTTCAGGCGCGCCTGAAAGAATTGGAAGATCATCGCATTGTAGGCGAGGTTCGCGGCCGCGGTATGTTCGCTGCCGTGGAACTGGTTAGTGACAAAAGCTCAAGGGAGCGCCTGGCACCAGAATCAGCCGGTGCGGTTTACTGCCGCAATATGGCCAATACCTCAGGATTAATGGTGCGCCAGACAGGTGATGCCATGATTACTGCTCCGCCTCTGGTGTGCTCCATCGAGGAAATTGACGACCTGGTAGACAAGTTACATGAAGCGCTGGATAAGACGGCAACTCACTACGGCATTTCCTGATCCCTGTTATTGTAGCCCGGCCAAAGAGCCGGGCTTTTTCATACTGCATGACTACCGGATAAGTATCGCGAGCGTTTCCGTTCAGCCGTGCCGTACATAGTCCCCACCAGATACAGCTTTGATGTAACCGCTAATACAACTACGATGAGTTCTGGGGAGAACCAAAACATGATCGAAGAAATCACCCACAAAAAGACCCTGCGACAGCGCGACATGGTGTTATTTACCGTATCCGCCATCCTGCTGCTGGATACGCTCACCGCTGCGGCATCTGTTGGTGCGCCTAGCGTGTTCTGGTGGATATTTCTGGGATTTATCTTTTTTATTCCTTTTGCACTTATCTGCGCGGAAATGGGCTGCGCCTATCCGGAGCAGGGTGGTATTTACGCCTGGATACGTGACGGTTATGGCGGGCGCTGGGCGTCACGCGCGACCTGGTGCTACTGGGTGAATACAGCCGTGTGGATTCCTGCGATATTCATTTTATTCGCCGGGGTGTTCAAGCAGATGTTTTTCCCGGAGCTATCGCTGGTCGGGCAGATTGCCATTGGCGTGGCACTGACCTGGTTGGCCGTGGTGGTCAATGTGATCACCCTGGATATCGGTAAATGGATTCCCAACATCGGCGCCATTTTGAAAGTCATTATCTTTATTGCCATTATCGCCGGTGCTTTTGCCCACGTTCAGGACCATGGCATGGCCAACCCGCTTACCCTGCAAACACTGAAACCAGACTGGGGTAACAGTCTGCAATATATACCGGCAATTATTTACGGCATGCTCGGTTTTGAGCTGGTTAGCGCGGGTAGTGAAGAAATGCAGGACCCGGCCAGGGACGTGCCGCGCTCAATCCTGATTTCTGGTGTCATTATCCTGGTTCTTTATCTGCTGGGCACAATGGCGGTTCTGGCCGCCATACCGGCGGGTGACATCAACCTGGTGGAGGGCTTGATAGACACTCTGAGTCTGTTTTTTGGTGGTTCGGCAGCTGGGCAGCTCTTTGTATTGGTGCTGGGTCTCGGTGCGCTCTTCACATTTTTCTCTAACGGTGTGACCTGGGCCCTGGGCTGCAACCGCGCCGCAGCGGAGGCCGCCATGGAAGGTGAGCTGCCGCGTATTTTTGCCCTGGAAAGCAAAAAACTGGGCACGCCGGTGGGTGCCGCTGTTTTGATGGGTGTGGTGAGCACCATTGTATTAATCCTGTATGGCTTTATGTCAGGTTCCAATGAAGACCTGTTCTGGTCCCTGTTCGCTTTCAGTGCAGTAATCTTCCTGCTGCCTTATGAGGCCATGCTACTGACCTTCGTCAAAATGCGTATAGTCGATGCTGACCACCCCCGACCCTATCGTGTTCCTGGCGGACTTGCTGTTGCGCGCACCGTGGCCTGGACCTGCATTGCGGTGCTGGCCTTATCGATCGTGTTGTTCATGTATACCCCCGGCGAGGGCATGCAATGGCCGGTGCTGGCAGGGGTCATCATTACCCTGGCAATTGGTGAGGTCGTCATTCGGTTCTCCGAGAACCACAAAAAAAGGCAGTGAACACCGCTTTATTGCCTGGTCGCACCGCAGTCGCCACCCACAGTCGGCAAGACTAAAGTCGGCGTATAATAGTTTTCTGGAAAAGCTTATCCTATTGGACTTTTAGCCCAGCTTTGGCTATATCTGCACGACTCAGTGAAGGAATTCTGGAGATTTGATGAACAGTAAACTCAAGGTTGCGAGCCCCCTGGTGATTCTGCACGGCGACGAAATGGCGCAGATTGCCTTCGAGCGAATCCTGCAACAATTCGTCAAAGCTCGTCTGGATATAGAATTGGTGGAGGTTGACCTCACCGCTGAAAACCGGCTCATTACTAACGGGCAGGCAGTGGTTGACGCCATCGTAGCACTGAAAAAATATGGCGTGGGCGTTAAAAATGCGGGTATGACGGTAAATCGCCAACAGCTGGATGAATTGCTGGCCAAGCATCCCGAGGTTGACGAAGCCAAGCTTAACAAGCTGGCGACTAAATCACCCAATGGCGCCATCCGCAAAGGTATCGGTGGCAATATCACTAGGGAGGACATCGAGTTTCGCAATCTGGAAGTGAATCAACCCGAATGGATTGGCCGTGATATCGAAGTGATGACCATGGAACGCGGCGGTATAAAACATAGCCATAATGAGCTGTCCAAGGCCACGGGGGTGATAAAGCTGATCTTTGTAGGCAGCAGTGGCGACCCCATGGAGCTGCATCGTCGTCGTGTAAATAAAGGTGACCCCTGGCTACTGGCCACCAATGACATTGATGATGTGAGGGCCTGGGCGCATGAGTTCTTCCAACGGGCGATCGATGAGAAACGCGACGCCTACCTGGGCCTGAAAGACACGGTTATACCCGGTTATGACGGGGTTATGCGCTCGGCAATAGAAGATGTCTATGAAACGGACTACAAAGCGCGCCTCAAGCAGGCAGGGCTGAATTACCACTACGAACTGATTGATGCGCAGGCGGCTCGCATCGTGTCCAACCCACCGCAACGCGCTCTGTGGGGGGTACCGGATAACACGACCGGAAGAAAACTTTTCAAGCTGGTGGGAAAATTAAAGAAATACGGTATCCCCACCCGCAAGCATCATGTTTCCCTGTCACGCATGAGTGCCGGGGGCGGTGATCAGTACGGCAGCTTCAATATGCCGATGGAAGAGGACGGCATCCTCAAAGTTATTGTCGACGGGCAAGAGAAACACGCTCGCACGGTCAAGAAGAACGACCCCGTGTTACTTATGTCCAACGATCAGCAGGCGATCACAGACTGGGTCAGCCAGGTATTTCGTGATGCAGCGCACAAGGACAAGGAGGTCTACTTCGGACTGAAACGCGAGTACATGGAATACGATGAAGTATTCAGCACCGCAATTACCGACGTGCGACGTGCGCTGGCCAAGGCCGGCACCAGGCCTCCTTCTTTTATGATTATGCGACCATCCAGCCAATTGAAAAAGATGATTACCGACCCGCCCAGAAACGCGCTTTACCCGGCGCAAAACCTCGACGGCGATATATTCTCGGATATCTCGGCAGCATTGGGTGGCAGCCTGGCCACCGCCAGTTCAATTATCGAGAGTAAAGAGGGCACCATGCTGTATGAGGCCCCACACGGTACGGCCCATGACCTGTACCTTAAATACCTGGAAACAGACGGCAAAGAAGCCCACTTCAATTCATCCGCTCTTATCTACGCCCTGGCCAATGCGCTGGAAACACTCGCTGCGCGCGAGAACAATGATGCACTGTTGGAATATTCCGGCAAGCTCAAAGAAGCACTGATTACTACCGTAGCACAGGGCAAAATTACCGGTGACCTGAAGGGAAAAACCACCGACCCGAGCGCGGAAACGCTTCTTGATATGACCGGCTTTCTGGATGCAGTAGAGAGTAATATCGCAGCATAAGCCGGGAAAGGGTCACCTCGTGGCGTGCAATGCTCAGGCCTTACGCCAGCACGTCGTCCGCGACAAAGTACTTGGGGTCTTCGATCACGTTGACTTCAACCAGGCTGCCGGCCTTGCGTAACAGCTTGCGGCAATCATTGCTCAGGTGCACCAGGTGCAGGGTCTTGCCGGCACTTAAGTAACGATCCGCCAACGTATCAATAGCCTCCAGGCCTGAATGATCGGCCACCCGTGAGCGGGCAAAATCGATAATCACATCATCGTTATCCTGGCTTGGGTCGAAGCGTTCCAGGAAAGAGGTAACAGAGCCAAAAAACAGCGGACCGGTCACCGCGTAGACCGTAGAACCCTTGTGATCCTCGCGGGCCTCTATGAGGATGTGCTTGGCGTGCTCCCAGGCAAACACCAGCGCGGAGACAATCACCCCAACCACCACAGCAATGGCCAGATCGGTAGCCACTGTAACGGCAGACACCAGAATCAGAACCAGGGCATCACTGCGCGGAACTTTGCCCAGCACGCGAAAACTACTCCACTCGAAGGTACCGATAACGACAATAAACATCACCCCGATCAAGGCTGCCAGCGGGATTTGTTCGATCAAAGAAGAGGCCACCAGAATAAACATCAACAGACACAGGGCAGCGGTAATACCCGAGAGGCGTCCGCGGCCGCCAGAGTTTACGTTGATCATGCTTTGACCAATCATTGCGCAGCCGCCCATACCACCAAACATACCTGTGGCAGTATTAGCGATTCCCTGTGCCACACATTCCTTATTGCCGCGCCCGCGAGTCTCGGTGATTTCGTCGACCAGGCGCAGGGTCAGCAGCGACTCAATCAGGCCGATAGCCGCCAGAATCACCGCATAGGGCAAGATAATAAAAAACGTTTCCCAATTGAACGGTACCGAGGGGACATGAAAGCTGGGTAGGCCACCCTTGATGGAAGCCACATCACCCACCACTCGAGTGTCCAGGTTAAGACCAAAAACCAGGAAACTAACCACCAGAATCGCCGCCAGGGATGAGGGGATGACGGTGGTGAAGCGCGGCAGGAAGTGAATGATGGCCATGGTTGCCAGGACCAGCCCCAGCAGCATATACAGCTGGCTGCCTTCCATCCAGGCGACATCAACAATCGATCCTTCCATGAAGGTGCCAGTGAGCCAACCTGACTCACCAGCAATGCCAAACTGGCCCAACTGGGCCAGGAATATCACGATAGCCAGGCCATTAACAAACCCCAGCATCACCGGGTGCGGCACCATGCGGATAAACTTGCCGAGCTTGAAGACCCCCGCTGTAATCTGCAGAATTCCCATCAGCACCACGGTGGCAAACAAGTATTCCACACCATGGTCTGCCACCAGCGCGACCATAACGACTGCCAGGGCACCGGTTGCTCCGGATATCATGCCCGGACGCCCACCTATGCACGCGGTAATCAAGCCCACCATGAACGCGGCATAGAGGCCGACCAACGGCTCAACACCGGCGACAAAAGCAAACGCAACAGCCTCTGGCACCAGCGCCAGCGCCACGGTCAGGCCCGACAGCACATCGTTTTTTACGCTTGCAACATTACTTGGCTTAATCTCAAACATCACGCACTCTCACTATGGGACGGCTCGGGCGGCCGCAGCATAACGCGGCCATCGAGAGACAAATATATATACCAATCGGCGAGGGATTGTAGTTATGCGACGACGGGGGGGGACGGGCATTTTAGTAGATAGCGCTAACCAGTACAATCGGGCGCACACCGACTGTGAGAATGTCACAATGCAGCTGCTACCTGGTTAACGAGACAAACCGTGCCCGGTAAACAGGCATAGACCTAGCGAGGACTTGAGAATGAGCGAACAACGACAGGTACTAAACAAGCACAATCTGGGCATCAGTGAGGGATTGCCCCTGCAAGCCTCAGCCGGCGGCATAGAAGAACTGCGTCGGGACGTTCAGCGGTTGATGGACATGGAAGCCATAAAACAGCTCAAGTATGCGTATTTCCGCTGCGTTGATACCGCGAACCTGGAAGAACTGGGGACCCTGTTTCACGATGACGTGACGGTACACTTCGTAGGAGGTACCTATGAGTGGAACGTACAGGGCAAACAGGACTATGTGGATAACATCGGTTTGTCGTTCAGCAAGGAGACGGTCGGGCAACACAATGCGCACCACCCGGAAATCCAGATCCTGAGTGACACTGAGGCCACCGCCATCTGGTACCTGGCAGACAATATGTGGATTCTCAATCATAACGCCAAGACTTACGGCACGGCTATTTACTGGGACCGCTACCTCAAAGTGGACGGTAAATGGCTGATCAAGGACACCCGTTACGAGCGCGTATACGAAATCAACGAAGTACTGGACGAGCGCCCCAACCTGAGCTCCCACTACCTGGGCGTGCACGGCGGCGAGCCACAGTTTTGATAGGCAAATACCGGATGGGCCACATTCGGCGGGTCCTGGAAATTAGTAGTTAATCCAACAGGCCGGTTTCTCCGTAACAACGTGACTATCAACAAACGCGCCAAATCCATGTCACAGCCCAGCCTTACGCTGAACACCAAACCGATAGCGCCCACGCGCTCTGTTGCCGACATTGCGTGGTTCAATGTTATTTGGTTCCAATCTATATGGCTGCTGAGCGTACTGGGCAGAGACTCCATGCTGCTGCTCACAATTTCACTACTGGTATTGCACTTTGGCCTGGTAAAACAGCGCCTGCGAGAGCTGGAGCGACTGGCTGCGGTGGCATTCATCGGTGTCAGCGTGGATGCGGGGTTGAGCCTGGCCAATGTGTTTATTTTCGCCAACGCGGTGCTGGTGCCGTTATGGCTTTGTTGTCTATGGCTGGGCATGGCTGCGGCACTGCCGCGCAGTCTGGCCTTCCTGCAAAAAAACACCTACGTCACCGCGCTCGCAGGGGCAGTGGTAGTGCCGCTTAACTACTGGGCGGGAGCGCGTCTGGGCGCTGTTGAATTTGGCTATTCACTGCCTTTGACCCTGGCGGTGATGTCATTGATCTGGGCAATACTGCTACCAACGCTGGTTCATGTGCTGGCTAGAATTGATGCCAACAACGACAGAGCGGCCAATACATGACGAGGCCAGCGCGTAACTTGCTGCTGCTGTTGTTGCTGCAACCATTGCTGGCCCTGGGACAGAGTGAACATTTGTTACTGGTAGGCCAGGCGCAGCTAAAATTTCTGTTATGGCCAATCTATGACTCGCGTCTGTACTCCACAGACGGCTCATACCGTGACCGGCAGCGCCCGTTGCGACTGGAAATTCAGTACCTGAGAGATATAGACGCTAACGACCTCGTGGCCCGCACTGGCGCCGAATGGCAACAGCAAAGCGTACCCGTGAACAAGCAAGAACGCTGGCTGCAGACCCTGTCAGACCTGTGGCCTGACGTCAGTAAGAATGATGTGCTCACACTGCATATCGACCTGAATGACCAAAGTACTTTCTATCGTAACGGCTCTCGGCTGGGCGCTATAGATGATCCCGAATTTGGCCAGCACTTCCTGGACATCTGGCTATCACCAGAAACCAGTCGGCCCGAACTCAGGCAGGCCTTATTGGGGCAGCAGTGAATAGCCTGAGCTAGCCCCAGCGCCGCAAAGTCGCGGAAGGACGTTCACCAAACATCACGCGATAGTCGGCTGCCACCTGCCCCAGGTGGCCAAACCCATGTAATAAACACAAGCTGGCTACAGACGCCTGAGTGCTATCGGTCAGCAGCAGGTCCTGATGCAACGCTTTGAGGCGAGTCGCTTTTAGGTAGGCGGCAGGTGAGACGCCCACACCGTCGAGGAAGGCGTACTCCAGAGTACGCCGTGATACACCGACCTGCTCCACCAAATCAGAAATACAAAAATCCTTTTCGGTTCGCTTGCCAATCAGCTCCATCGCCCGCCCCAGCGCTCTCATCCGCTTGCTGGGATGAACCCTTGGTGTCCGGGCCTCACCCCGATCAAGGCAGGCCAGCACCAGATACACTAATTCAAGCTCTATTCGTCGGGTTCTCGACAAATTCTCCAGGGGCACTCCCAATGCACTGGATTGCGCCACGTCGCTGGAAAGACGGTGCAGCAATCTGCGCAGTTCATGCATCTTGTCCTCCGACAGATGAAAAACCTGTCCAGCGTCACCCATAAAATCCCCTAGCGGGCGCTGAAACTGAATTTCAGCAGTGCGCTCAAGTAAAGTGAAGCACAACGACACGGTGAATATATCAAAGCCGGGTAGGGACACTGATTCAAATTCCCCATCGGACGGCAGCACAATCAGGCTATTGCGGTTCACAGTCTCACCACACCAACGAAAATCCGTACACACTTCCGAGCGCAGGGCGAAAGTACGGAAACCCAGCTCCGGGCCACCCAATTGGTGGAAGTGGCTGCCTAAATGGACGCGACTATAAAGCATGCGTGAGGTGGACAGTTGCTCCAGACGGAACGGACTGGAGGTTGCGCTCAATTGGCGAAAACCCAGTTCCCAGCCTTTACTGGCTTCCACCAGCTGTTCGAAAAGAGGAAAGGATTGCTGGATACAGAATCCGGGGGTGACTTTTTTCTCCGACATCGTTAAAACACCTGACTCTCACAAGTCGATTTTTGCGCAATTTAGATATTGTCTGGCAATTATAGTCTGCTGAGTTAGCAGAACAACCAGTGCTTAGCTATAGTCTTGATTGGTTCAAGCATCTTCAGCTGGATCAGCAGCCAAGCAGTTATGGAGGTTTTACACTATGGATTTCAAGCCGCTTTTACGTGCCACCGCCGCTACTCTCGGTGTGGCCTGTTCACTACTTACTGCCGCCGGCAGCCTGGCGCAGTCGCCACCCGTGCAAAAAGTCTCCAGCGAAAAAGAAATTAACGCTACCCTCAGCGGCGGCGTCCCCATGGGGCGTTGGAAGGAGGGCCTGTTATTTGAAGGGATCAGCCCCCAGCCGTGGCTAAAGAGCGCCGCCAACTGGCTTCCCAACGCCGAAGAAGTGCAGCCCAATGAAATGCGCATTCACTTTATGGGCACCGCCCCGATGATCCGCCCCGGACAGATGAATACCTCGATCTGGGTCATGCTGGGTAACGGCGATAACTTTGCCTTTGACGTCGGTGAAGGCTCTCCTGCGAACTATGTCGCCTCGGGCATTGCTCTCAATGAAATCAAGAAAGTATTTCTCACCCACCTGCATGTAGATCACTATAACGCCCTGCCGTACATATGGATGTTCGGAACCTGGGCTGGCGGCTGGCATGAAAACCTGGAAGTCTGGGGGCCCTCCGGGCGCACACCTGAATACGGTCTCAATACCCTGATCAAGGGCATGAAAATGATGACCGGTTGGCACCAGGATGCGTTCAGCGTATTTCCGGTCGGTAAGGGCTGGGATATCATTGCCCACGAATTCGATTTCCGGGATAACGGTGGCCTGATTTATGACCGCAATGGCGTAAAAGTCATTCACTGGCAGCGTTCACACGCCAAGGATGGGGCCTCCGGTTATCGACTGGACTGGACCACACCAAACGGTGAAAGCCTGTGCTTTGTGTGGACCGGTGATGGCAGACCCAGTGAGCTCGATAAAAAATATGCCAAGGGTTGTGACGTCTATGTAACGGAATTGCAGCAGGAAGTGGTGGAGATCAACGCTGGCGTACAGGGCGTACCGCCCTTCCTGGCTCGCTACACGATCGACACACACCACACCCCGGCCTACGCCTCAGGCTATCTGGCCAACCAGATCAAGCCTCGTCTATTCATGACGACCCACATGAGCTATGACCCCTATGTGGCGGAGGAAACTGTTGCAGAAGTTCGCGAGCATTGGAAAGGACCTTTCCACTTTGGGGCGCCCGATGGCATCGTCGTGAACGTCACCAAGGATCAGATCTGGGTCCGTGAGGGCATCCTGCCTGACTTCCCGAACAGCAAAGCTCCACAGTTCAACTTTGACAACGGCCAGCTGGTCGTTCCCCATCCTCCGCACGCGCGGGAAGATATTCAGGAGCCTTTCGTCAGGGAGCAGGAGATCGATCCGAAGAAATACTATCCCAAGGGATATCATCCTGAACTGTTGCAGGAATGGCCCGTCGAAGGCGATCTCGTAGTGCCCTTTGACGCCATGCCACCCGCACTCAAAAGGAGCATGAGTGACCGCTGGAGCCAGAAGGTCAGGAACCAGAAGATACTGGAAGAACAAGCCAAGTAAGTTTTAACGCCTGAATACAAGGGGCCTTCGTGGCCCCTTTTTTTATCCCGCTTTTGCCCCTCCCACCAACATAAGGCAAACTGTAAGCTTATGGCATGGATGAGTGACAGCTAACATGGGATTATTCGAACGCTATCTGTCGCTATGGGTCGCTCTATGCATAGCAACCGGAGTTACCCTGGGCAATCTGCTGCCTGGCGTTTTCTCCAGCGTTGCCGCTCTGGAATACGCCCACGTCAACCTGCCAGTGGCGCTGCTGATCTGGATAATGATCTATCCAATGATGATCCAGGTGGACTTTTCAGCGGTGAAAGACGCCGGTAAAAAGCCCAAGGGACTGATCCTAACCCTGGTCATCAACTGGCTAATAAAGCCGTTCACCATGGCACTGCTGGCCTGGCTATTTTTCCGTGTTATTTTTGCTGACCTCGTGGACCCCCAATCCGCTACGGAGTATATCGCCGGCATGATTTTGCTCGGTGTGGCGCCCTGCACTGCCATGGTCTTTGTGTGGAGCCAGTTAACCCGGGGTGACCCCAACTACACCCTGGTACAGGTCTCGGTAAACAACATTATCATGGTATTCGCGTTTGCGCCGCTGGCAGCGCTATTACTGGGGGTATCGGAGATTCACGTGCCCTGGCAGACACTACTGTTATCGGTGGTGTTGTACGTGGTACTGCCGTTGCTGGCCGGTGTTGCCACTCGGCGTAAGCTCGATCAGGACAATGATCATCAGCAGCTAGAGCAATTCGTGCGCCGTCTGAAGCCCTGGTCAATTATCGGCTTACTGGCCACGGTAGTACTACTGTTTGGCTTCCAGGCGGAAACCATTATCGACCAACCACAAACCATTGCACTTATCGCAATTCCATTAATGATCCAGACCTATGGTATTTTTGCCATCGCCTATGGCGCTGCGAAGTGGCTGAAACTGAAACACAATATTGCCGCGCCCGCCTGCCTGATCGGCACCTCCAATTTCTTCGAGTTAGCAGTGGCGGTGGCGATTTCTCTATTCGGGCTGCATTCAGGAGCGGCCCTGGCCACCGTGGTTGGTGTCCTGGTGGAAGTTCCAGTGATGCTATCTCTGGTGTGGTTCGCGAACCGCACCACTCATTGGTTCGAATAACAAACTATCCTGGCGCGTTAACAAACCAGGTACTCCCGTAGTTTCGCCTCGGCGTCCCCCTCAAACAGGATGTCACAGGCCTCGCGCAGACCCGGAGCACAGGCTACGTCCTCCCTGCGCACCACTTGTTCAATTTTCGACCGCCTGCGCATAAAGTCTTCCAACTTTACAATCATCTCGCGCCGCGCAGCCAGCTCGATCTCGCAGCGCGTGTACTCTGCATTCTCTATCAGCAACTCCGCGCAACTTTCATCCTCGCGTATACGCTCCAGCAGGCCAAATGCGCTCTCGGCATAACGCCGCCAGAAACGCTCAGACAACGGCTCTGACGATGAGGCATGCGTCAGCGCATCCAGCTTCATTAACTTTGCCTGCAACATGAATTCATCGCGCAGTTCCGCACCCGGCTCGCCATACCATTTATTGTCAGCCTGGGGCACGGTTATGCCCAGACGCTCAATCCACTGCGCCACCTCATCACCCACATTCAGGCAATCGGTTAGTTTTCCGCCAAAAATGCTCAGGTGCTGCGTAGGTTCATCAACTTCGATAACATGCTTGCGCGACAACTCAACCCAATCGGCCTTACCCCCCTCTCCCTTGATCGCTAAAGGTCTCACTCCCACACGTTCAGAGATGATACTGCTGCGGGTAAGCGGTGGGTCGAGATCCAGCAACGCGTTGGCATTTTCCAGTACAAAATCCCTGTCCTCATCGGTAACCTCAACTGACGGACTATTCACCTGGGTATCAGTGGTCCCGATGCAGGTTTTGGGCCCCATGGGAATCAGGAAAAACAAGCGCCCGTCACTGGCGAAGAAGGTCAATACACGCTGGTTATCGGTGATGCTATCCACGATCAGGTGTACCCCCTTGGAAAACAGATGATGGTACTGGGTTTGCTCCCCGGTAACCCGGTTGTGGGCATCAACATAGGGGCCACAGGCATTGATCACTGCTTTGGAGCGAATCTCGAAGGTTTCTGCGCTGGTCGCATCCCGAGCCGCAGTGAGCCACTGCCCGTCGACTCTTGTGGCCGCTGTCGATTCCACATAATTGGCGGCGATACAACCGTAGTTGAGGCTCTTGCGGATAAAGTTGAAAACAAACCGCGCATCATTGTCGTACAAATAGCAGTCTGAGTACTCAAAACCGCCGGCAGCCGCGGAGGTATTGATAACCGGTTCAGCCCGTTCCAACGCCCGCGCTGAGATGTAGCGCGGTGCTTTGGTGACAAACCGGCCCATGATCCAATACACCACACTGCCAAGAAATACAAAGGAAGGCCAGAAACGAAAGCCGCGTTGTATCGTGGTAAAAAAACGAATTTCCTTCACTGTCGACGGATAGGCCCGCATTAACTTATTGCGGGATTTGCATAATTTGTTAACCAACAGGTACTCATGGGTCTCCAGGTACTTGATGCCACCCCAGGCCAGGTTGGATGAATTGGAACTGACACCGCTGGCAAAGTCACCTTTGTCGATGAGCGCCACACTGACGCCGCGACCCGCCAGCGATGCCGCAGCTACCGCACCGTTGATGCCGCCCCCGACAATAAGCACATCGAACACCTGTTCCTTGAGCTTCTGAACATTACTGTTGCGCAGTGTTACCGCCATCTGGCTGTATCCTTTTGCTAAAAACGACAAGTCCGACCGCTCCGGCGCGGAACGGCAGGTTAATTTACTTTACAAGTTCCAGAATCGTTCGCATAGCGTGATAAATTGCATGGCGCTCTCGCTGAGGTTTTTTCCCGCGCGATAGTACAAGCCTACCTGCTTATCGATACGACCGAACGACAGGTCGTCCATAATTCTAAAATCTGCGCAGGCAGGATGTTCCCGCAGCAGCTTGCGGTCGATAAACGTCACTCCCATGCCCTGCTCAACCATGTGTATGCGCAGTGACAAACTGCTCACCTCCCACACGGTGCTGAACTGGTCACGCAGGCGCGCAATGGACGGGCGCATGTCGGGGCTGTCCAGCGCAGACGCGATCAACGGCGTTAGCTTGAGCGCGCGCTGATCACCGCAAATCATTTGCTGGAACTGGGAGTGACGCGGACTCACCACCAGGTGACGTGAATCGGTATACAAAGGAATAGTTTCGAACGCTGCCATATCCTTCTGAAAGGGGCCCAGACCCAATTCGACACTGCCTGATAGTACCGCTGATATAATGCTGCGCGCGGGTAACTCGGCGACCTTCATTCTAGTGTGTGGGTTTTCTTGATAGTAAGCGCTTATTAACTCAGGTGCATAAAAGCGATTAAGCGAAGCGCTCAAGGCCAGATTAAGGGTTTCAGTTCTGCCTTGTTTCAACTGGGCGATATCTTCGAGTGTCTGCTGTTCGTCTCGCAATACGTCAACCGCATGCTCGAACAAGCGCTTGCCCACTTCGGTCAGGCGCAGCTCCTTACCCCTTTGCACTAAAGACATGCCAAGCTTGGATTCCAGCCCGGCCACGGCCTGGCTAACTGCGGATTGACTAATATGCAGTGCATCAGCCGCTCGCTTGAATCCACCCTCTTCAATTACTGCACGAAAGGCACGTAACTCACTGTTTTCTAAACGCATAGAAGTATTACTTATAGATAGATAAGTAACATTAACTCTACTAATTAAATTGGCGGTCGTATACTGTGAAAAATTACCAAAATCGAGTAGAAACATGTCCTCAGACCAAACCGTTTACTCCGCTGA
Organism: Halioglobus sp.; assembly: GCA_036961445.1. Classification (GTDB taxonomy): domain Bacteria; phylum Pseudomonadota; class Gammaproteobacteria; order Pseudomonadales; family Halieaceae; genus JBALVO01. Next base: position 116,920 of record JBALVO010000001.1, on the reverse strand, counting down.
CCTGGCCGGTATCGTTGTCGGCGAGACTGCTATTTCTGATGTCCAGGGAGAGGAGGGACTGCTCAGCTACCGCGGCATCGATGTGAACGACATGATTGGTGTGCCATTCCTGCATGTGGTGTGGATGGTGTTATTTGGTGACTGGCCCAATGAGCAGGAAAAGAGCCGCCTCAAGGCATTTATGTGCCTGCACACGCGCCTCACTTACACCGAAATTGATTTGTTGCAACACGTGCCCCGCGACCTTCACCCCATGCTGATGTTACAGGGCCTGGTGCCGTTGCTCACCCTGCCGCAGGAAGAAACCCTGGAAATCGGCAGGGATGCGGAACAAGGCCTGTTTCTGGCCGCTAAAGTTTCCGCCCTGATAGCGGCACATTATCGCCTGAGTCAAAGCAAAGCCGTTTTGCCACCCATTCCCGGCCGACTGTTTCATGAAAACTTCCTGAATATGTTCCTCGGCAGCGCGCCAACCCCGGAACAAGTGCGAATGCTGGATGCTGCCCAAATCCTGCAGATGGAACACAGTTTCAACTGCGGCACATTCGCCGGAAGGGTATGTGCAAGCACCCTGGCGCCCATCCAGTCCTGCATCTCTGCCTCCATTGGCACCCTGTTTGGCAAGCTGCACGGCGGTGCCGACCAGGCCGCACTGGAAATGGCCATGGAGATTGGCAGCCCCGATAAAGCTGAAGCTTACGTTCAGGACTGCCTGGCCAACAAAGTAAAAATCATGGGCATGGGTCATCGCGAATATCGCACAGTGGATCCCCGCGCTCACATCCTCAAGCCGATGGCCGTGGAGCTATGCCAGAACGACGAGAGCAAGAATCTGCTGGCGACCCTGGTGGCGGTGGAAGAGGCCTGCCAGCGCGAATTCGCTGTGCGGGGCAAGGAAATCTGGGCGAACGTAGAGTTTTACAAAGGCGCGGTGTTCCACAGTCTCGGCATTCCCAGCCACTACTTCACCGCCATGTTCGCCATGTCCAGGGTTTATGGCTACATTGCCCACTTCCTGGAATTCAGCAAGGATAACCGTCTGATACGCCCACGCGCTCTGTACACCGGGCCCCGCGTTGGTGAGCGAGATAAAACCGCCGCATAATCCCAATCCGCAACGCTCCCTGCCTAGGCCTCTTATGCTGTACTGCACCAGTTAAGGCAAGCGGGCTCGGCTATGGCCGTTGCAACTGCACTCTTGTATGCGTATAAAACCAGTACTTTCCTGGCCACAACAGGCACCGCATATGCGTATCATGGCTATCTTTCTGTCCTGTCTTTACCTGACAGGGTGCTACGGCGATAGCGCCGATGAAGCCCTGGGCACACTGGAACGGGATCGCATCGTCCTCAAGGCGACCGCCGACGAAATTATCCTGCAGCAACCAATACCTGAAGGCACCATGGTCACCAAAGGGACGCTATTGGTGCAACTGGACGATGCGCGACAGCTCGCACTGGTCGCTCGCGCCCGGGCGGATGTGGCACAGGCCAGCGCGCGTCTGGAGGAGCTACGCAATGGCGCGCGTGCCGAGGACATAGCAGCGGCAACCGCCAGGGTCGACGGCGCCAAGGCCACCCTGAAAGAGTCAGAATCAAGCTATGCACGAGCGGTATCACTGGTTGAGCAAAGACTGGCATCGCAAGCCAGCCTGGATCGCGCCCTGGCAAGCCGCGATGCGGCAGAGGCCAATCTGGAGTCAGCCAGCGAAGAATTATTACGCTTGACCAACGGCACGCGTCAGGAACAACTGGACCAGGGCGCTGCGGCAGTGCAGTCCGCCGAGGCGCAACTGGCATTCGAACAGCATAAACTCTCTGAGCTGAGTGTCATATCCACCCGCGACGCCTACCTGGACAGTCTGCCCTGGAATGTGGGGGAACGAGTGGCGCCGGGAGCAACTCTCGCACTGCTGCTGGCCGGCGACAAGCCCTATGCCAGAGTCTATGTGCCCGAACCCTGGCGTTCAAGGCTACGCATCGGCGAAAACTACCTTGTTAAGGTCGACGGAATTGAGCAGCCTTTCTCTGCGCGCTTGCGCTGGATTGCCACAGATCCGGCATTTACGCCCTACTTCGCTCTCAATGCCAGTGACCGCGCGCGACTGGTGTACATGGCCGAGTTCGACCTGGAAGAAGGCGAGGATCTACCCACCGGCATACCCGCTCAGGTGTTGCTCGGCAATGACTGAGCCCGCCATACGGGCACATCAACTCACCCGACATTTCGGCGATGTTATCGCTGTGGCTGGCGTTGACCTTGAAATTCCCTCCGGACAGATCTACGGCTTCCTGGGTCCCAATGGTTCAGGCAAGACCACGATTATTCGCATGCTCTGTGGCCTGCTCACGCCAACGGCAGGCGATGTCAGCGTACTGGGCCTAAAAATACCCGCTGAGGCAGAAGCCCTGCGCCTGAAAATAGGCTACATGACACAGAAGTTTTCACTCTACGATGACCTGACCGTTGCCGAGAACATGCACTTCATGGCTAAAATTTACGGCCTGAGAGGCACACAGGGACGTGCCCGCGTCGAGCATTTGCTGGATCGCTACGGACTGTTAGCATTGCGCGATCGCATGGCCGCTGCCATGAGCGGCGGCCAGCGCCAACGCATGGCACTGGCGATCGCCACTCTACACTCCCCTACTGTGTTGTTTCTGGATGAGCCCACCTCTGCAGTTGACCCGGAAAATCGCCGGGACTTCTGGGAGAAGCTATTCGACCTCAGTGACGCCGGCACCACCATCCTGGTTTCCACCCATTACATGGATGAAGCGGAGCGCTGCCACCAGCTTGCCATTCTGGAAACCGGGCACCTGAGAAAACACGGCACCCCCACAGCGCTGATGAACGAACTTAGGGCTCGCGTAGTGGAAATTAGTGGCCCGGAGTTACGCCAGGTTAAACAGCAGGTGCTGCGACTTCCACAGGTCCAGTCTGCCGCCCAACAAGGGCTTCAGCTCAGGGTCTTGCTGCGACCCGATGTCGTCAACGCAGTTCAATATCTCGGCGGGCAGTTGGCAAATAGCGCTCTGGATATCACTATGACCAGGCCCAGCCTGGAGGATGTCTTTGTTGCCTCGACCGTTGGCGGCACCGGCAAATGAATTCGCTGCGTCGCATTGGAGCGGTTACCGGCAAGGAGCTAACACAGTTATCCCGGGATCGTGTCACCTTTGGTATGGTTGTGATGATTCCACTGATCCAGTTGCTCCTGTTCGGCTTCGCCATCAATACTGTAGTGCGTAATATCCCGATTGCCGTTGTGGACTTGAGCGGCAATGCCGCTGCCCGCATTATCACCGAACAGGTACGCGTCACCCAGGTGGTAGATATCGTCGCCTATTACGACACACCAGCCCAGGCCGAAGCTGCAATTGTCGCGGGTAAAGTGCGCGCAGCGCTGGTGTTCCCGCAAAACCTGATGCAGCGCGTTACCAGCGGCCAGCCTGTGGGGCAATGGCTGGTGGACGGCTCGGATACCATGGTGGGCTCCGCTCTTTTGGCATTGCGCACGATGCCGCTATTACTGGGCGCCGGGGCGCCGCCGGGCGCCTATCAAATGACCGGGCCAAGTTTCGAAGTCGCCCTGTTTTTCAATCCGGAGCGGCGCTCGGCGGTGAATGTCGTGCCGGGGTTAACCGCCATCATTCTCACCATGACCATGATAATGTTCACCTCTATCGCCCTGGTCCGCGAGCGCGAACACGGCAATCTGGAATTACTTATCACCACGCCCATACACTCTTTGGAGCTGATGATTGGCAAGCTCATACCCTACGTCTTCGTAGGCCTCATCCAGGTGACCATTATCCTGGGTCTGGGGCACCTGGTATTCCAGGTGCCCTTCCAGGGAGAACTTGCCAGCCTGGCGATAGTGACCCTCGCCTTTATCGCTGCCAGCCTGAGCCTGGGTCTATTGATTTCCACCATCGCCCAAACCCAGATGCAGGCAATGCAGATGACCTTCTTTCTCCTCATTCCCTCCATTTTACTCAGTGGCTTTATGTTTCCCTACGAAGCCATGCCAGTGGCGGCCCAGTACATTGCAGAGGCACTTCCGGCAACGCATTTCATACGGTTGATTCGCGGCGTGGTGTTGCGCGGTGCCAGCGCCTCACAGCTGCTACCCGACATTTTCTGGCTGCTTACATTTACCCTGATCATGTTGACCATCGCCACCAAGCGATTCCGCAAGTCGTTGGACTGAACGACATCGCCGGCGAGCACATGCACCGCGGATGGCTTGTGACAAAACGCTCCGGTTGCATTACAGTGGCACCTTCGCTCGCCAGTTAACGAAGCACCTCATATGCGATATAAAATTACTCTGTTGGTACTAATCGCCACGGCCACTGTGCTCATGGGTTGTGGTAGCGGCGAATCTAATGTCGAGCAAGGCAATCGCGACGGTATTTTGCACTACGGTAACGGCTCAGAGCCACAGGGAATAGACCCTCACGTAGTGACCGGTGTGCCGGAAAATCACCTGGTACGGGCCCTGTTTGAAGGACTCGCAGTGAAGAATCCCTACACCCTGGAACCCGAGCCCGGTGTGGCACAAAGCTGGGATGTCAGTGAAGATGGTCGCATAATCACCTTCCACATCAACCCCCGGGCAAAGTGGTCCAACGGCGACCCGATGACCGCCCACGACTATATATGGTCGTGGGACCGGGCTCTCAACCCGGCTATGGGAAACCTGTATGCGTACATGCTGTTTCCGGTTAAGAACGCCGAGGAATACGCCACTGGCAAGCTCACGGATTTCTCCAAAGTCGGCGTTAAAGCACTGGATGACCTTACCCTGCAAGTCACACTTAACGAACGCACACCCTATTTCCTGCAGCTGATGGATCACTACAGTACCTTCGCTGTACACCGTGCCACCATCGAAAAATTCGGCACTGCCACCGCCCGTTTCACCAAGTGGACCAGGGTCGAGAACATCGTCAGTAATGGCGCTTTCAAGCTGAGTGAATGGAAACTGAACCGGCGTATCGCCATGGTGAAAAGCGACACCTACTGGGACCGGGACAAGGTCAAACTTAATGGTGTGGTGTTCTACCCTACCGAAAATATCGTCAGTGAAGAGCGCATGTTTCGCGTGGGTCAACTGCACTACACGGGAACTATTCCGTTAGACAAGATTCCCATCTATCAAGCCATGAAGGATACGCCTTACGTGCAGGCACCCTATCTGGGCACCTACTTCTACCTGATTAATACCACCCGCCCACCGGTGGATGATGTGCGGGTGCGCCAGGCGCTGTCGATGGCAATCGACCGGGTAAAGCTGAATAACTCAGTACTAAAAAAATCCAACATACCTGCCTATAGCATAACGCCACCCGGAGCCCTGGGTTATGAACCACCCAAGCTGTTCGATTTCGACGAGGAGAAGGCGCAGCAACTGCTGGCCGCTGCAGGCTACCCCAACGGTGAGGGCTGGCCGGGGCTGGAGCTGACCTACAACACCAGTGAAAGCCACCGCAAAATCGCCGTTGCCCTGCAACAGATGTGGAAGGAAGTGCTCAACATTGAAGTGACGCTCTCTAACCAGGAGTGGAAGGTCTACCTGGACTCGGTGACCCAAATGGAATTTGATATTGCCCGACGCGGCTGGATTGGCGACTATGTCGACCCCAACAACTTCCTGGATCTCTATCTGACCGGCGGCGGCAACAACAACACCGGCTTTTCCGATCCGCGTTACGACGAGATGATTCTGCGGTTGGCACCCCAGGCCAAAACACGGGAAGAGCGCTTCGCCATCTTTCGAGAGGCGGAAACCATGCTCATGGAGCAAATGCCCATACTGCCTATATACACCTACACCAGTAAGCACCTGATTCATCCCAGCGTGCAAGGCATGCCATCCAACCTGATGGATTCTCTTAATCTTAAGTATGTGTGGCTGGATCCGACCAAGACGCTAACAAAGCAGGTCAACTAAACCGATGCTGCACATCGCCGGACAGACCGCCCCCAGGGTAGCCGGCGTACTTTTGATCATCTTTATAGCAACAGCACTGCTGGCCTGCGCGCAAGGAGAAAGCAACGTAGCCGCAGGCAATCGCGATGGTGTCCTGCATATAGGCAATGGTGCCGAACCCCAGTCCCTGGATCCACACGTCATGAGCGGGTCGCCAGAGGTGAGAATAGCCAGGGCATTATTCGAGGGTCTGGTGACTCCAAACCCCTATTCCCTGGAAATTGAACCAGGGGTGGCCCAGCGCTGGGAGTTCAGCGAGGACCAACGCGTCATCACATTTTTCCTGAATACAGAAGCCAAATGGTCCAATGGCGACCCGATAACCTCGCAGGACTTTGTCTGGTCGCTGCAACGCGCGCTCACTCCGGCGATGGGCAACCAGCTGGCATACACGCTCTATCCAATCCTCAATGCCGAGGAGTTTGCGACGGGAATCATCACTGACCCGAATGCGGTCGGCGTAAAAGCGCTGGACGAATACACCCTTGAAGTAACGCTGACCAACCCAACCCCCTACTTTCTGTCGCTGCTCGCCAGCTACGTGGCGTACCCGGTGCACCGACCAACTCTGGAGGCCCACGGCCAAGTCACGGACCGTTTCACTCCCTGGACGCGCCCGGAGAACATGGTCAGCAATGGTCCATTCACCCTGCAAGACTGGCAGTTGCAACGCCAGATCACTGTGGTACGCAGCGAGCAGTATTGGGACGCAGCAAACGTAAAGTTGAATGCAGTGGTCTTCCACCCGATAGAAAGCGAAATCGCAGAGGAGAAGATGTTTCGTGTCAACCAACTGCACTACACCGAGCGGGTTCCATTAAATAAAATACCGACTTATCGGACGGCGAATAACTCGCCGTACCAGCAGGCACCGTTATTGGGTAGCTATTACTTTGTTTTCAATACATTGCAGTCTCCCGGTAATGATTTGCGGGTAAGACAGGCGCTGGCAATGGCAATAGATCGCGACACGCTGGTCAATACCATCCTACAGGCTGCCGAATCGTCAAGCGTCGCCCTCACGCCACCGGATATCCCCAATTACCAACCGCCGGATCTTATTGAATATAACCCTGACGCCGCGAGAAAGCGGTTGGCGGAGGCCGGCTATCCCGATGGTCAGGGCTGGCCGGGGCTGGATTTCATCTACAACTCCAGTGACAGCAACCGCAAGGTCGCTGTGGCCGCACAGCAAATGTGGAAGAACGTGCTCAATATCAAGGTCACGCTGGCCAATCAGGAGTGGAAGGTCTACCTCGATACAATAAATGAAAGAAATTTCCAGATGTCCCGTGAAGGCTGGATAGGCGGTTACCTGGACCCCGTTACTTTCCTGGGAAGATTCATTACTGATGGCGGTACCAATCGCACAGGCTTCTCCAATACACGCTTTGACGAAATCATCCAGCATCTAGCGCCAACCGCAAAAACACCCGAACAGCGCTTGCAGCTATTAAACGAGGCTGAGACTATACTGATGCAGCAGGTGCCAATCATTCCCATTTATACCTACACCAGCAAGCATCTGATACAACCCAGTGTCAAAGGGGCTCCAGCAAACGTACTTGACTTGATTAACTTCAAGTATGTGAGACTGGCAAGCGACGCCGACACCTGGAACGCAGAGGAATAAAAATAATTATGTGGCGCTTTATAAGTATTCGCTTACTACAATCCGTACCGGTGATTCTGGCGGTAATTACGGCAACATTCTTCCTGGTCCGGATGGCACCGGGTGGCCCCTTCGATAGTGAAAAGGCCGTCATGCCTGAGGTAAAAGCGGCGCTTGAAGCACAGTATCGCCTGGACCTGCCCATGTTCCAGCAGTACACCGCCTACCTGGGTGATCTGGCTCACGGCGAGTTGGGCCCTTCTTTCAAATACCCCGGGCGCAGCGTCAACGAGTTGATTGCCGCGGGCCTGCCGGTAACAGCCGAGCTGGGATTTTACGCCCTGTTAGTCGCGCTATGTATCGGTGGTGTGGCCGGTGTTGTCGCCTCCCTGAAACCCAATACCGCGCAGGATTACATCCCCATGTCTGCCGCCATGATAGGCATCTGTATGCCGTCATTTTTATTGGGACCGCTATTGGTGCTGGTGTTCGGCATCTACCTGGATTGGCTACCGGTATCGGGTTGGGGCGATATACCCGGGGATAAAATACTGCCTGCTATTACCCTGGGCTCTGGCTACGCCGCGTATATCGCCCGCTTGAGCCGGGCAGGTATGCTGGAAGTGATGTCGCAGGATTATATTCGCACCGCTCGCGCCAAGGGTCTGCCTGAGTGGCAGGTGGTAACCAAACACGCCCTGCGCGGCGGACTGATACCGGTGGTCGCCTTTTTAGGGCCCGCTTTTGCGGGGCTGTTGTCGGGCTCATTCGTGGTGGAAACCATTTTCCAAATCCCGGGACTGGGCCGCTTCTATGTGCAGGCCGCGTTCAATCGTGATTACACCATGATTCTGGGCACCACGGTATTCCTGTCTACCCTGATTGTGTTGTTCAACCTGTTGTCAGATATTCTCGCTGCCTGGATGAATCCACGCTTGCGAGCCCAGTTCGGAGACCAATAATGACAACCGACGCAATTATCGACATCGAGGAGGCGGAACAAGGCACCTCGCTGTGGCATGACGCCTGGCTGCGCCTGCGCAAGAATCACCTGTCCTTGTTTGGGTTGGGGGTCCTCATACTATTCATCATCATCGCCATACTCACACCCTGGATCGCCCCTTACAGCTATGAAACCCAGAACCTGGACCTGGGCGCGACGCCACCATCTTTGCAACATTGGTTAGGTACCGACATATTCGGGCGCGATTTAATGACGCAGATTATGTACGGCGGACGCATCTCGCTGGCAGTAGGTTTTGTCGCCACCGCGGTGGCGCTGGTCATTGGTGTGACCTGGGGAGCCATTGCCGGCTATGTGGGCGGACGCACCGATGCCCTCATGATGCGCATGGTCGACATTCTTTACGCCCTGCCCTTTATGATCTTCATCGTGCTGTTAATGGTCGTGTTCGGGCGCAATATGCTGTTGTTATTTTTGGCTATCGGCGCGGTAGAGTGGCTGACCATGGCGCGAATCATGCGCAGCCAGGTGCAATCGCTGCGTCAGCAGGAATTTGTCGAGGCAGCTATCTCCCTGGGCTTGCCGCCATCAACGATTATCCGGCGACACCTCATACCCAACGCCCTGGGGCCTATCATCGTTTACACGACACTAACCATCCCCGGCGTCATGTTGCTGGAAGCTTTCCTCAGTTTCCTCGGCCTGGGTATCCAGCCACCACAGACTTCCTGGGGACTGCTAATATCCTACGGCGCGGAAACCATGGAAGAATTTCCCTGGCTACTGATCTTTCCAGGATTGGCCCTGACCCTGACCCTGTTTTCTCTCAACTTCCTTGGCGACGGTTTGCGTGATGCCCTGGATGTACGCGGCTCCAAGGACTAACCCCATGGCACTACTTGAAGTACAGGACCTCGGTGTCAGCTTTGTCACCCGCAACGGCACCAACAAGGCGGTAGACGGGATCAGCTTTGGCGTGGATTCAGGCCAGATCACTGCCATCATCGGCGAATCAGGCTCTGGCAAATCGGTGGCCTGCTACAGCATACTGGGCCTGGTTCCTATGCCCCCGGGGCGCATCGACGGCGGCCGGGCCCTGTTTGAAGGTCGGGACCTGCTGCAACTAAGCGAGGCCGAGCTGCGCGAAATACGCGGACGCGATATCGCGATGATCTTCCAGGACCCCATGACCTGCCTCAACCCCTTTATGACCGTGGGCAAACAACTGATGGAGCCTCTGCTTTATCATAAGGATGTCACCAAGGCTGAAGCGAGAACACGGGCACTGGAGCTGCTCGAAGAAGTCGGAATTCGCGATCCCGCCTCTACCATAGACAACTTTCCCCACCAGTTTTCCGGCGGCATGCGCCAGCGGGTGATGATAGCGATGGCGCTGATCAATGAGCCCAAGCTGCTGATCGCCGACGAACCGACCACGGCTTTGGATGTCACCATTCAGGCACAGATTCTGAAGCTGATTGCAAACTTGCAGACCAAGCGCGATATCGGTGTGATCTTCATCAGCCACGACCTGGCGGTAGTGGCCGACATTGCCGATCACATAGTGGTGATGCAGCAGGGCAAAATCGTCGAGGCGGGGGACCGTGAAGGCATTTTTCACAATGCCCAGCACCCTTATACGAAAAAATTGTTAGCGGCGATTCCCGCTGACAGTAAACAAACCGCACCCGGCAAGCCGGAGCCATTAATAGAGGTGAAAAACCTCTGCACCTGGTTCGAACAGGGCAAAGGCAAAGAGCCGGTTAAGGCGGTAGACGATGTCAGCTTCGTCATTAACCGCGGTGAAGTACTGGGCCTGGTAGGGGAATCTGGCAGCGGTAAATCCACCATTGGGCGCTCAATTTTACGCCTGGTGCACGTTACCTCCGGGCACGTCAATTTCGACGGCACCGATGTAACCGGGCTACAGGGGCGCGACCTGAAAAATATGCGCCGCCGCATGCAAATGATATTCCAGGACCCATTCGCCTCCCTGAACCCGCGCATGACGGTGTTCGATACGCTGGCGGAACCCTTATTGCTGCACGGTATCGAAACCCGTAAAAGCGTCTCCCAGGGGGTATTGAAACTGATGGATGATGTAGGGCTCTCCCGGGGCTTCGTGCGCAAGTATCCCCACGAATTCTCCGGCGGTCAGCGCCAGCGGATTGCGATCGGCCGCGCCCTGGCTACCCGTCCGGAATTCATTGTCGCCGATGAACCCGTATCAGCCCTGGATGTCACCATCCAGGCGCAAATTCTGGATCTAATGCAGGAACTGGGTCGAGAGTATGGCCTGACCATGCTGTTCGTCTCACATGACCTGGCGGTGGTGCGACACCTCGCCGATCGAATACTGGTGCTGTATAAAGGCGAGATCGTGGAGCAAGGCACCGGGGATGATTTGTTCGAAAGACCGCAACAGGCTTATACCCAGCAGCTACTGCAATCCATACCGGGTCGCTCACTGCTGGCATAATTTCTCAATAAGGGCCGGGCCGAGCTAATACACCGTTGGTGTATTTCGCTCTGCCATCGCGCCCTATGCCAGCGCCAGCAGCGACAACTTACCGCAACATCATCAATGCCCAGTTTTTCTGGCCCGACGCATCATTGTTCATAAAACCTGCGACTGCAAACTAGCAACGCTATTAACAGCAAAACCAATAGACCACATATTCAACCCGGAGACGCTATGAGTACTGACGCGCTGCACCACCAGCCCCTTATGCCCCACCTGCTGGTCGATGGTCTGAACCGCTACAATGATGAGCCCTGTTTGTTAATTGGCGATAAGGTTGCCAGTTATCGGGAGGTGCGTGAAAGTACCAGTCAGATGGTACAGGCGCTGCAATCCAAAGGACTGGGTATCGGCAGCAGAATTGCCGTGATATCTGCCAACCGCCCGGAAGTTCTATCCAATATAGCCGCCATGCAACTGGCCGGCTGCATAGGTACACCGCTGCACCCCCTGGGCTCTTTGGAAGACCATGCCTACGTGCTGGAGGCGGCAGAAATAGACACTCTGGTCTACGACGCCTCTGTTTTCGACGAGTACGCAGCGGCGTTGCAGGCTCGGGTGCCCACACTCAAGCATATGTTGGGTCTGGGTCCGACTGAATCTGGTGAGGACTACCTGGCACTGGCCAGCGGCTTCAAGCCACAACCCCTGGTGGCTCCGGATGTTGCCCCGGAGGACGTTTCATCCATCAACTTTACCGGCGGCACCACCGGCAAACCCAAGGGTGTAATGAGTACCTACAGCGTCACTGCCAGCATGACCCAGATTCAAATGGCAGAATGGGAGTTCCCGGAAGAACTGCGCATGCTTATCGCTACCCCTCTGTCTCATGCAGCGGCGGCGTTCTTTATTCCCGTACTGCAAAAAGGCGGCGCCTTTTACGTGATGCAGGGCTTTAGCCCGGACGAGTTTTTCGACATGGTGGAGCGACACAAAATCACCACCACCATGCTGGTACCGGTGATGCTATATTTTTTGCTGGATGCTCCGCGCTCCGCCACGGCCGACATGTCCAGCATGGAGACTATCTTTTATGGTGCCTCCCCCATGAATCCTGCGCGCCTGCGCGAAGGCATAGAAAAATGGGGACAGATCTTCTACCAATTTTTCGGCCAGTCCGAAGCTCCTATGGTGCTGGCCAATATGAAGAAAGGCGAACACGATCTGAGTAAGCCCGAGCGTCTGGCCTCCTGTGGCCGTCCCACCGCCTGGGTGCATATGGCGCTGCTGGACAGCGATGGCAATGAGGTCGCCAAAGGTGGGCCGGGAGAAATCTGTGTCCGTGGCCCACTGGTAATGAAAGGCTACAAGGACATGCCCGAACAAACCGCCGCGGCATTTGCCGGTGGTTGGCTGCACACCGGCGATATTGGACGCCTGGATGAAGATGGTTTTCTCTATATCGTGGATCGCACCAAAGATATGATCGTCACCGGCGGCTTCAACGTGTTCCCACGGGAAGTAGAGGATGTGCTGGGTACCCATGAGGCCGTTGGCCAGGTCGCCGTCATCGGCGTGCCGGACGAGCAATGGGGTGAGGCTGTTAAAGCAGTGATTGTGCTCAAGCCCGGCTTTGTAGCCAGCGAAGAACTGATAGCGGCAATGCAGGCTCTGGTTAAAGAAGCCAAGGGGTCGGTACAAGCCCCCAAGTCCATCGACTTTGTGGATGCCATTCCCCTGACTCCCGTCGGCAAGCCGGATAAGAAAGCGGTGCGCGCGCAATACTGGGCGGGAAGCGAACGGGGCGTCGGCTAGCGTACACAGAGTTTATAGCTTAGCCGTGGCCCCGTAAGTCGGTTAAACTGACCGCCATGTATTACGGCGAAAAACTCAACAGTATCAGCCACCTGGTGGGGGCAGCCCTGGCCCTTATGGCCCTGGGTTCGCTGCTAACCGTCGCTACTCAGATCGGTGATCCCTGGATTGTCAGCAGCTTTGCCGTCTTTGGCATTACCCTGGTGCTGCTGTATACCATGTCGACCCTGTATCACAGCTTTCACCCACCGGGACTCAAGCGCCTTTTCCAGTTGTTCGATCATGTCTCGATTTACCTGTTAATTGCCGGAACTTATACTCCCTACATGCTGGTCAGCCTGCGCGACGGCAGTGGCCTTACTATTTTGAGCATAGTGTGGCTATTGGCGGTGGTGGGCACACTGAGCGAAATATTTTTGTCCGGCCGCGCCGTTAAAGTCGGCCAACTGATTATCTACCTTGCTATGGGCTGGGCCTGTTCTTACGACCTGGCCAGCCTCAAAGCAGCCCTTTCTGAAACCGGCTTTACCTGGCTGGCGGCTGGCGGCCTGGCATACACTGGCGGCGTTGTGTTCTATGTTCTGGACAAAATGAAGAAGCTGACACACGCACACGGGATCTGGCACATGTTTGTGCTCGCCGGAAGTCTCTGCCATTTTATTTCTATTATTGGCTATGTCAGATAGCCCGAGAGTGACGACACATTATGCTGGAAGACAATCCTGAGCTATACCGTGGTCTGACCTACCCCTGGGGCCGGGGCAAGGATCCCAAACCGGGTGAGCCGGAGAAAATTGCCGAGGGTGTTTACTGGGCCCGTTTTCCCATGCCCATGTCGCTTGACCACATTAATTTATGGTTGCTGGAGGACGAGGACGGCTGGACGGTAGTTGATACCTGCCTGAATATCAGCAGTGCGCGGGATATTTGGGAGCAGTTGTTTAGCAGTTTTATGGGCGACAAGCCGATCAAACGGGTGATCTGCACGCATTTGCACCCGGACCACGTTGGCCTGGCCGGTTGGCTGACCCAGCGCTTCGATTGTGAGCTGTGGATGTCCCGGGAGGAGTTTCTGATGTGCCGGGCCATGGCGGCAGACACCGGTCGCTCAGCACCGGATGTAGCGATCCGGTTCTATAAAGCGGCGGGCTACAACGAACAGCAACTGGAGCGCTACCGAAAGAAATTTGGCAACTTTGGCAGAGCCATTTCCCCTCTACCGGACAGCTTTCGGCGCGTGGTAGACCGGGAAACTATCACCATCGGCGATCGCTACTGGCAGGTTATCGTGGGCAGCGGCCACTCCCCCGAGCATGCCGCCTTGTATTGCCCGGCTTTAAAGCTGTTGATCTCCGGTGACCAGGTGCTGCCGCGAATCACGCCAAACGTCAGTGTTTTTCCCACTGAGCCCGAGGGCGACCCGCTCAAAGAGTGGCTGCGCTCCAGTGCACGCATCAGGGAAATACTGCCTGATAACCTACTTGTGCTGCCGGCACATGAAGCGCCGTTCTACGGGCTGCATGTGCGCATGAGTCAGTTAATCGAGACCCATAAACGTGACCTCAACAAGCTGTTCGAACACCTGGAGCAGCCGCAGCGTGCGGTTGATTGTTTTCCCGCATTGTTTAAACGTGAGATTGACGACGGCTCCCTGGGTCTGGCTACCGGCGAGACTATCGCCCACCTCAATTGCCTATTGGGCAGACGCAGAATTACCCGTACCAGAAACGCACAAGGTGTGGACTGGTACCAGCAGATTGCTGAAACTGCGGAGTACGACTAGAAAATAACTGCAATCACGCTGCTTTCTCCGCCGGATGCAGTGGCACGATTTCCGCGGGTGACTGGCGGTGAAAGTCGCCCAGATCAGGTGTCTCGAGCTCTTTCACCCACTGATCCCAGGAGTACGGCCACATCGCCGGATCACCATCGGGATCCAGATACCAACTCTGGCACCCACCAACCCAGACGGTCTTGCCCATGCCTGCCTTGAGATAGCGGTTGTAGCGTATCTTGGCCTCCTGCGTGGCCTCAACCGTCTGCAAATTCCCCTGCCGCCATTGGTCTATGAGTTTAAGTACGTAACTTGACTGCACTTCACTCATGGCGATTACAGAATAATTCCCGATGGGTGTATTGGGACCCAACATCAAGAAAAAGTTCGGAAAGCCCGGCACACACACTGAGCGATAGGCCTGAACTTTCTTCGCCCAGGCGTCATCGATAGTAATCCCGTCTCGGCCGGTCAGGTTCATGGGGCGCATAAAATTAAATGGATGGAAACCGGTGGCAAGAATCAGCACGTCCAGTTCATGTTCGGTACCATCTTTGGTGACGACACCGCGCTCTGAAATCCGCTCAATGCCGTTGGTCTCCAGCAACACATTGTCCCGTTGTATCGCATCGTAAAAAGTCGAGCTGATGACCAGGCGTTTGCACCCCACTTTATAATCGGGAGTCAGTTTGGCCCGCAACTCCGGGTCCTTAACGCTCTTGCGCAGGTTGCGTTTGGCCATCCAACTGATCAGGGCATGTGCCACCTTGTTGCCAGTTACCGCAGCGGTAAAAGTATGGCGCATCATAAACGCATAACGGTCTGCCAGTTTGCGCATCAAACCCTGGTTACCGCGCAAACGCGCCTTGTCGGATTCTGTGTAGTCCTTGTCAGGCACACTGAAAATCCATTGGGGTGTACGCTGAAATACGCTCAGGTGAGCCACCGTTTTGGATACTTCCGAAATCACCTGGGTGGCTGTTGAGCCCGTACCGATAATGCCCACGCGCTTACCAGTAAGGTCAACGTTGTGATCCCAGCGCGCCGTATGGAACATATCGCCCTGATAAGCATCCAAACCCTGGATATCAGGATAGGCCGGGTGATGCAGAACGCCAGTGGCAGCCACCACGAAATCAACGACCAGGGTATTTCCTTTACTGGTAGTGAGATGCCACCGACCATCCCGATAATGACTTTCGTCCAGAGATTCGTTGAAGCGCACCTGATCGGTCACCCCGTATTCTGCAGATACTTTCTCGAAATACGCCTGTATCTCACCACCGTGGGCGAAACGATGCTCCCACTCGGGATTGCCCTTGAACGAATAGGTGTACATATGGGCTGGCACATCACAGGCCACCCCGGGGTAGGTATTCTCGCGCCAGGTACCCCCTAGTTTGTCGGCCTTCTCTAAAATGGTGATGTCGGTGATACCAGCCTCACGTAATTTGATCGCCATAAGAATGCCGGTCATACCGGCACCGATGACGGCTACCGAGGGATTTTTCACACTGCTATGTGCCATCATTTGCTGATATCTCCATTGCGAATATCTTCAATGCCGTCACTGTAAGGGTAAACACTGAAGCGATGAATATTCGAGCAGGACAAAAACTTATGAATTTCGGCCAGACGGCGGTAGTATTTGATCATGGTCCAATTTGCTCACCACATTAAGGCTCTGCTGCCGGCTATCAGGGCGATGGCCGACCTGGGCTTTAACTCCCGGCAATGCCTGCAAGGCACAGGCATCAGCGAGGACGAGCTAATCGCTGGCAACATGACTGGGGAGTTCTCTTTACAGCAAGAATTTCACTTTCATCGTAATCTGCTCGAGCTATCCGGTGATCCGCTTCTCGGGTTAAAGCTGGGTCGCGCCTACACCCTGGAAAACTACGGACTCCTCGGTTACGCATTCCTCAGCGCTCCCACCCTGCGTCACGCAATGGCGATCTTTCGAAGCTATGGTCCCCTGTCTTTTACCTTGTTCAAAATCGGTTTCCTGGTGCAGGGCCCGGTGGCAATCAGCCGCTTTTCGCAGAGTGAGGATATTCCGGATGAGTTGCTCAGTTTTTATGTAGACCGGGATATGTCCGCCGCGGTATTCAGTGGTGAGATCGCTCTGCAACGATCTTTTCACCCTACAAAAATCTCCTTGATGCACGATGGCCAAGGCCTCCAGCATGACTATACCGCCTATTTTGGCTGCCCCGTTACATTCGACGCTTTGTGTTGTGAATTGCACTTTGACGCAGCCATTCTTGACTCACCCATGCCCCTGCGTGACGCTGAAACATCCAGCGCATGCCAGCAACAATGCCAGATGTTGTTGGCCCGCATGAGCAAGAGCAGTGGCTTCGTGACCAAAGTCCGTCAGGTGATCGTCGCCAGGCCTGGCTTTTTCCCCGACATAGATTTCGTCGCTGAGAAGCTCAATATGACCAGTCGCACGCTGCGCCGCAGGTTGCATGACGAGGACAGCAGCTACCAGCAGATTCTTACAGCGGTTCGCTACCAGCTTGCCTGCGAATACCTTGCTAGCAGCAAGTTGCCGCTGGAGGAAATCTCGGTCTTGCTGGGCTATAGTGCGCCGGGGAACTTCACACATGCATTCAAACGTTGGCATGGCAGTTCGCCACGCACCTATCGTCAAGAGGCTCAGTAGTATGTTCCAGCAACTTAAAGTTTGGGGTTTGCGCAAATACTACCGCAACGTTAGCGCGCGCGGCTGGAAGGAGCACTCTCAGGAAGTACCCTATAGCACCTTACAACTACCGGGGCCCGCCGGTCCGATATCCACCCGCATGTACGCCAATAACGCAGGTGCGCAAAAACCACTAATTGTTTATTTCCATGGCGGCGGCTGGGTGATTGGCGATCTGGAAACCCATCACCCCTATTGCCAGGCCCTGAGCAGCAGAACCGGATGTACGGTGATAGCGGTTGATTACCGTTTGGCACCAGAACATCGTTTTCCGGCCGCAGCAGACGATAGTCTCGCGGCAACACTGTGGATCGCTGACCACATTGACGAACTGGGTCCCTCCAATGGCAAGCTGATACTCGCCGGAGGCAGCGCCGGCGCTAACCTGGCGACTTGCACCTGCCTGGAACTCGATGCCAGTACACGCACCAAAGTGGTGGGAGAAATTTTGAAATATCCGGTGGTAGATCACTACCTTACTGACTGGCCTTCCTATACGCAAAGAGCCAGCGGTCAGATCCTGACCCGTAACATAATGATCTGGTTCTGGGACATCTACCTGGGAAGCCTTGACCCCAGCGACCCACAAGCAAAACGCGCCATGCCGATACAGGCAACAACACTCTCCAGCCTGCCGTCTACTTTTCTGGTCACAGCGGAGTTCGACCCGCTGCGGGACGAAGGCATAGCCTATGCCGAACAACTGCGCGCTGCCGGGGTGGCAGTGCAGTACCATCATTTCGAGACAGCCGCCCACGATTTCGCCTGCTCTGAAGGGCCCAATGAAAACTTCCACACTTTTATGACCGAGCTGGTTAACTGGATAGAGCAGCTGGATTAAAAACACAGCGCGATGACTATCAAAATCCGGCGAGCCCGAAGATTATTTGCTATTATCCTTGTCTCTCCAGTGGCTCCATAGATTGCTGCGGACTGAATCACCGCAAGCTTGGCTGTCACCGGCAGACAGGCACTGAACACAAATACTTTACTGTGCACTCAATGTCGTTGAGGAACTTCGTATATGAATCAGATGGTTGATTTGGTTATTTTCGGCGGTACCGGGGATTTATCGACGCGTAAGTTATTACCCGCCCTGTTCCAGTTGCATCGCCACCAGCTGGCGGATCGCCTGCATCGTATTATCGCCACCGGTCGCGGTACAAAAGATACCGAGACCTTCAGGGCCGAAGCCGAGCAAAATCTGCATAAATTCCTGCCACAAGGGGACTGGGACGATACCGTCTGGGCCACCTTTCGCGAACGCTTGTTCTATACCACAGTCGATGCCGGTAAAGCCGAAGACTACCAGACGCTGTCGACATTACTGGATGAAGGCGAAGCGCCAGGCCGGCTCTACTACCTGGCTACCCTTCCCTCCCTGTACGGCAGTATCTGCCATCAGCTAAAGGATGCTGGCGTGGTCAACACCCATAGCGGCGTGGTTCTGGAAAAGCCCCTGGGACATGATCTGCAGTCCTGCAGACAGATCAATGAGCAAGTGGCCGAGGTCTTTGAAGAGGAGTCCACGTTCCGCATTGATCACTACCTGGGTAAGGAAACGGTACAGAACCTTATAGCCGTGCGTTTTGGCAATCCCCTGTTCAGCCCGCAGTGGCGCAATACCTTTATTGATAATGTGCAAATCACGGTCGCAGAAGAAATCGGGGTTGAAGGCCGCGGCAGTTACTACTCCGAAATAGGTGCCTTGCGCGATATGGTGCAGAATCATGTGTTGCAGGTACTGTCCATCGTGGCCATGGAGCCTCCCTCCAGCCTGCGCCCCGCTGACATTCGCGATGAAAAAATGAAGGTATTGCGAGCGCTTGTACCGATGACATCGGCCAATGTAAACGACAATACCGTGCGCGGCCGCTACGATGCCGGCGCGGTCAATGGCGAAGCCGTGAAGGGTTTCCTGGAAGAAACCGAGTATCAGGGCGCCAATGCCACCGAGACCTTTGTTGCACTTAGAGCTACCATTAACAACTGGCGCTGGGCGGGAGTGCCCTTTTACCTGCGCACCGGCAAGCGTCTCAGCCGCCGCTATTCAGAGATTGTGATTGAGTATAAGAAACTGCCTTTCTCGTTGTTTGCCAACGACCCCAATGAATTGACCAACAAGCTGGTAATCCGCTTGCAGCCAGAGGAAACCATCAGCCTGCATACGCTCAACAAGAAACCGGGGCTCACCCGCGGGCTGCGATTACAACCGGTAGAGCTGAATCTGACCGACGAATCCCAGAATAAGGGCAATAGCTATGATGCCTATGAGCGTCTGTTACTGGATGCCATCAACGGCGACCAGACTCTGTTCATGCGCCGCGATGAAGTGGAGATTGCCTGGCACTGGACCGACTCCATCATTGAAGCCTGGGAAGAAAATGGCACACCGATCAAAAAGTATAATTCCGGCACCATGGGGCCCAATGCCGCCACCGCGCTGATCGCCGTCGACGGACGCGCTTGGTATGAATGAATGGCGCTGCTTTAGCAACATTGACGAGCTGGATCGCGAACTGGCACAGCATATAGCCGGACAACTGGCACACGATCTTGGCGAGCACGGACGCGCCAGCCTGGCGGTATCAGGCGGCGGCACACCAAAGAGTATGTTCCAGCAACTGTCCCAGTGTCAGCTGGATTGGAGCAATGTGTGGATAACCCTGGTAGATGAACGCTGGGTTGATCCGAATGATGAGGCTTCCAATGAACGAATGGTGCGGGAGAATCTGCTACAGAATCGGGCTGCCGCGGCCAAATTTATAAGCCTGACAACCACTGCGGGTGATGCGAGCGACGCACTGCCTGACGTCGCACAACGAATGACGGAGATGCCCCAGCCTTTTTCAGCGCTTGTCCTGGGTATGGGCGGCGACGGCCATACCGCTTCCTGGTTCCCCCGGGCAAGTAATTTGCAAGACTTGCTAGACCCCGATGGTGTGCCGCAACTGGCAGCGACACAGCCAGTGACCGCACCGCATCAACGTATGACCCTGACGCTACCTGCCGTACTTAACAGTCGCGACATCATTATTCATATTACCGGTAGCGAAAAGAAAGCAGTACTGGAGAGCGCAGTACAACAGCATTACCCGATTGCCGCTATCCTGACCCAGAAAAAAACCTCGGCTACCATCTGGTGGGCACCTGCGTTTCATGAATAAACTCCAGGGAGCCGCCTGAGGGCCAGCAGTCTCGTATGCTTCTTCAGAGACTCCCTGGCTTAAGCAATGAGTAAAAAAATGACTGACTACAGCAACCTTTGTGAGGCCTACCTGCAACTTCTGTCGCTAGACCCCAACACCTGTGTTGAATTGGGGTTGACGGAAAAACTGGGTCAACTGCCCGATCCTTCGTTAAATATGCTGCACAAAACTGCAGCAATGGCGACACAGTTAGGCGAAGACGCAAAGGCTTTGGTCCCGGAGCTGGGGGATTTCTACCAGCGCCTGGACGCGCAATTGATTGCCCTGAGTGCCAGGCAAGTAGAACTTGAAAGCAGACTGAGTTTTAACGGCAAACTGCAATCCCAGCAACTTCCAGACGCGGGCGAGGCGATTAGCTCGGGCATTTTTTTGCTGGTGACCAATGATCCACGCCCGGCACTGGCACGCTTGCAAAATATCATCGACCGTCTGGCGCAGGTGCCGCGTTATTTGCAGCAGGCACTGCAACGCCTTGACACCCCGGTGGCGCGCTGGGTAGATATTGATGTGGAAACTATCGAGGGCCTGCCAGATTTCTTTGCCACGATACTGGAATGGGCCGCAACAGAAAAATTTCCCGCACTGGACGAATTGCGTGCGACTATCGATAAGGCCAATAGCGCACTGGCTGATTACTGCAAAGCATTGCGCCAGTTACCCACCACCACTGTATTTAGCATTGGCCCGGAGAACGCTCAGGCGCTGATAGCGGCAAATGGCATTGAACTGTCCTTGCCGCAGATTCAACAGGTAGCCTGCGAATTCGTACAACGTACCAGCGAGGAAATTGAAACCCTGCGCGTCAAGCTGGTAGAGAAATATGGCCTGGAACAAAAGCTAGACGCCAGCGAACTACAACAGTATCTCGCCAGCCGCTATGGCATCAAAGTCGACAACAATGACTTTTCACAGGTTATACAGCGCTATAAAGATATCGCCACAACGATAGAAGACTTCGTAACCGAACGCGGGCTGTTCCCTATTCCACAGGGGCAGGCTATGAACATTATGCAGACCCCGGGCTTTATGGCACCGATGATTCCCGCCGGCGCTATGATGCCACCCGCTGCACTGCGTGAGGGAACCAGGACCAGCCTGGTATACCTGACTCTCAGCGCAGAGCTTATGGATGAGCATACGGAACTGGGTATTCCCATCATGATGGTGCACGAGGGCATCCCGGGTCACCACCTCCAGTTATCCACGGCAGCCATGCAGGAATCCCTTGTGCGCCGCACTTTTTCCGCCAATGAGCATGCGGAAGGATGGACCACCATGCTGGAGGACTACATGTTGGACATAGGCCTGATGGGTGAACTCACCGATGAGGCTCGATTCGTGACCAAACTCGACATCAGCCGCATCGGCGCACGGGTAGCGATTGACCTGTACTTCATGACTGGCGAAGTACATTACCTCGACATTGGTTATAACCTGGAGTTTACCGATGCCGATCCATTTGCCAACGCCGCCGCTTTACTTATTGCCGCCACCGGCTTTACCCCCGGTCGCGCCCAGGCCGAACTGAACTGGTATTCACAGGAGCGTGGATACCCGCTTAGCTATCTGGTGGGTAACCACCTGATATGGCAATTGAAAAGAGATTATCAGAGTGCTGTAACTGGCAAGATGTCTGGGCTGGAGATAGACCGAAACTTTCACCGAATTTATCTGGAGTCGGGAAATATGCCACTGGCCATGCTACGACGTGTCTTCGAGCACGAGATACAACAAGCTCTTTAATTTACCGACACTGCACGCCATCGGGTCGCAGGTGGCAATTTTTATTGATCTCCGAGAAAAGCCTTGAGATGCGCCTCAACACTGCGCGCCAGGGCATGTAATTCATAGCCCCCCTCCAGCGCAGATACGATACGCCCCTGGGCACTGCGCTGCGCCTGCTCGCACAATCGACGTGTCACCCAGGCGTAGTCACTATCTACCAGGTTAAGTCCACCCATATCGTCAGCCTGATGCGCGTCAAAGCCTGCTGAAATCAGGATTAGCTGGGGGGCGAAGGACGCCAGGCGCGGCAACCAGAATTGCTCTACCGCCTGGCGAAAGGCGACACCATTGGCACCGGCTGGCAGCGGCGTGTTAATGATATTCTCGGCTGTACAATCAACGCCGCTATTGGGATAAAACGGATGCTGAAATGTCGAGCAAAATAAAATGCGTTCATCTCCAGCAACAATATTCTGCGTGCCATTGCCGTGGTGCACGTCAAAATCAACGATGGCAACCCGCTCCAACCCGTAAGCATCTAACGCATGATAGGCAGCGACCGCAACATTGTTAAAAAAGCAAAAACCCATTGCCCTGCCGCGCTCGGCGTGATGCCCTGGCGGACGCACCCCACAAAATACATTTTTGGCTTTGTCCTGCATAACCAGGTCCACACCCTGTACCACCGCTCCCGCAGCATGCAACGCCGCGTTCAAGGAGTATTTATTCATAGCAGTATCGTCATCCAACCAGACCAGGCCGGCAGCGGGTGCGGTAGCGAGAATTTGCTCGATATACGCGACGTCATGCGCGGCCTCAAGCTGCTCTCGTGACACCAGCGCGGCATTGTAATGGTGTAAGGCCATATCCAGGCCACTGGCTAGCAAACGATCATTGATAGCGCTGAGGCGCGCGGGCTGCTCGGGGTGATGCACTCCCATGTCATGTAACTGACAATCATGATGTGAAATATAGGCAAGTGACATAATCGAATTCTCAAAACCCAAAGCAGAACATTGGGTCAATGGCTGACAGGACACCACCAGGCTCACTCCCCAACGCGAGCTATGCTCTGGTCAACATCCAATCGGCAGATTAATCGGTAATATGGGTAAGGATAGCAATCACACTTTCCCGATCCAGCAAACGCGGTACAGGGTACGCGTCGCCCTCGGCCATGGCCAGATCGGCTATAGCATCGTAATCTTCGCGTTTGATGCGGTCGGAATGGTCCGGGATGCCCACTTCCGTGCGCAGATCTCGCACCGCCTTTATAAACTTGTGAGCCAGCTGGCCCTCATCATCACCCTCGCTGCCGACGCCTACCAACAACGCCAGCTCCGCCAACCGCTGCTTGGCCTCATCATGACAGAAATCCAGCACGTGGGGCAGTACCAGCGCGTTAGCCAAGCCATGGGGAATGCCGTATTTTCCGCCCAACTGGTGAGCAATGGCATGTACATTACCAACATTGACCTGATTGATCGCCAGGCCTGCATAATAAGCACCCATGGACATGCCGCTGCGGGCTTGGATATTGGAGCCATCCTGATACGCTGCCGCCAGGTTTTCAAACACCAACTTGACACCAATACGGGCATCTTCCAAGCGGGTGCCGCGCTCCCACACCCCGATATAAGCCTCGATCCCGTGTGTCAGCGCATCCATACCCGTTGCCGCAGTTATATGTGGCGGCAGCCCAGCTATAAGCTCCGGGTCCAACGCCACTGCCGCAGGCAGCAGTGTACCGCCGGATATAACACCCTTTTCGTGGGTTACCGCATCTGAGATAACAGCGCCCATGGTCGCCTCAGAGCCGGTGCCTGATGTTGTTGGAATGGTGTACAGCTTCAACACATCGTGTTTCACTTTGCCAAATCCAACCCAATCAACCGGGGACTCATCACTGGTAGCAGAGGCCGCTATAATTTTCGCCGCATCAATAGAAGATCCGCCACCGATAGCGAGTATCACCTCGCTGCCGTGTTGTTGAGCAACCGCTACACCCGCAGCCACTTGCTCGTAGGTCGGATCTGGCAGCACACCATCGTAATAGGCTATGTCAATACCAGACTCCAGCAGGCCGGCAATCGCCCGATCGACCACGCCCAATTCACGCAAAGGCTTGTCGGTAACCACCAGCACTTTCTTTACCCCAGTGCGCACAATATGATCACACAACTGGCGCGAGCTGCCTTTACCAGCAAAGGCCGTATGTCGTGCTGAGGGTGCAAAATTTACCGCCACACTCATCAATTTTAAATACAAGGCGTGTTTTATTTTTCTCAAGAACATCGGCATGATTTATTGACCTGTTTGATCCAGCTTTGTTTGCTGAAAATTATCATTACAATACTAGCAAAAAGAATCCGCGTGGGCTTTTCTTTCTCGTCATCAATTAGGCGAGCAAATACATCGCAAAACCAAGTTACCAAAATTTATAGGGTGTTTAATACAGCAAGTCCGCGGTTGGTTGATATGTATCAAGGGTGACCAGCCTGCCATTTCATATGCTGACCATGTTAGGGCAATAATACATGTCAAACAAAGTTGATATATTTCATACACTACCGTGGTTGCTGATTGTAATCGCAGTAGGCGCGTTGACGCTGGTAGCGATTGCTATCGAGTCAGATTCAAACTGGGATTGCACCCCAATCAATCCAGGCTTTGAGTCTATTCCCGCACAGCCCTGCTTCCGGGCCAGTTTGTCTGCAGAAAACCTGGTAACACTGCAATGGCGGGTAACCGAGTCCACTCCTTTTGTTTATATTTATGACGACTTTGGTGCCCTATACAAAGATATCGGCATCAGACCCGCCAGTTGTAAATCGCATATCGGCAAGGCGTGCTCTGCCTCTGTACGTGTTCAGAAAGGCGGCTATTTTAGGTGGCTATTAATGGTTGAAAATACCGAAGGTGATCGCATTCACGTTCCTGTTGCAATTTCCGTTCCCGGGCCGCACCCCATCAAGGAGGTAAGCAGCGGCGGTATAGTCGATGTGCTGGCGCCCACCGCTCGCAGGTTTTCGTGGCTGGTCGATCCACGCAATAGCGCATTGAATACCGACCTCGAAACAGCCTGGATAGAGCTAAAGACGCCAGGGTCTTTCGTGTGGCAGACTGACCACTATTCCCGGGGTGGCCTGGACGCCGGCTTTACAGCACCGCAAGCAGTTTTCAACAAAGTGGGCGCTTTCTCCTACCTTATCAGAGACTGTCACCTGCCAGCGGGGAGCAGCACAAAGTTTTGTAGCCCGCCAACCTCGGTAGGCTTTTATGTCGGATCCGACCATTTCAAGGGTCACCGAGTGAAGTATGTCTCCTCGGGTGAAGACCTGGAGCTACAATTCACCACCAGCTCCGGCAATATACGCCTGCTAAGCTCGCCCACACTTATCCCCAAACAGGGCGGAATGGGCCTGGTTGCCACTACCGATTCAAGCTATCTCGTTGACGGGGCCCGGTTAACGCCTGGCATGCATAAAATCGAGCTGGTATCGTGCCACTGGCACAGCAAAGAATGCGCCAATCGAAAGAATGCGGATCGCGCTAACAAGCCAGGAGCACTGCACCGGGAAGCTCCGGGCTACCATAACCAGGGAGACCTTATAGCGACCGTGACCCCCGACGACGGCTCTCTACCGCAACTTATTGTCGCTCCCGCCACAGGTGTCGTGTATTTTGATGATGTAAGCGCGCAACCGCATATTGATACAGGTGACCTTATCGCTTATGTCATCACCCAGCCCAGTGATCAGCTCTACGTGGTAGTCGACTCGCCGGTAGAATGGGAGTTGGAGCGAGACTACAGCTATGATTTCTATCCCGCTGTAGCTCACACTGTTACCGGTGGTGGACAACCCCTGGATATCAGTTACGACTCAAGTGGCGGTATCTGGCTATTAAACGAGCACTCCAACAATATCGAACATGTTACCGGCGACGGCCAGGTTGAATCGATAACAGTACCCTTGAGCCGAAACCTGGAGTCGCCGCCGCCAGTATTCCCACCGGTAACACCATTTGCTCTGCAGCAGGGGAACACCACTACTCCCGTTGCAATATCCAGTCTCGCGGAGCGCGTCACCCGTATTGGCTCCAAGATGTGGTTTACCCAGGGGGGAGGCTTACTGGGACGCCCGCCAGGAGACGTTGGCAACCACTCCAGAATTATCTCCTACAACCCCTCTCTATCAGACTCCCCCGCCACTGTGTATGACGACCGGATGTGTGTCTATAACGTCCCGTTCGACGATGCTAACGGAGTCGGCGACAATCAGGTTATCGGCTTAACTGCCAGTAATAATCGTATCTGGATCAGCGAGAGCCGCGGGTTTTTCAATACCCAACCGTCCTCTGTATCAGCATTTGTGGACAACCCGGATCAATGTCAAAACCTGCTCAACTTTGATGATCCAACGGCACTTTCCACGCAGGACCTGCAGTACTGCGGCGCCGGCAGGTCGCCGGAACAGGACGGCTGTATGGAAAGAAACTTGCTGGATGCCCTGCCGCCAGGAATAAAAGTCGCGCACCTGGAGACGGACCCTGTAGACCAGTCGATTTGGTTTACCGATGCCCATGGCAATTATCTGGGAAATTTGCTGCCGCACAAGAATAATGCAGTGGTTGTCTATCGCTTCCCTGATACGCACGACAAACCACACGACGGCATGGTGGGGTTCGGTGGCTTTCCGTGGACTCTCAAAATTGACAACAGCGCCGTTTATCTAGGGGAATATGCTACCCAGCACATTCTCAGGTTTGACAAGGCCAGCTCCACTTTCGATGAAATTCATATCCCGTGCACTACATCGCAAGTAACGCTTCACTCCATCGAAATCGATAGAACGACTGATCGCCTTTGGTTTACCTTGTCTAATGAACTTGCCGTGCCCCTGGACAAAAAAGCCTCAAAAATCGGCTATATCAATCTTACCGAGTGGCGCGATCATATCGCTGAGCCGCAGCGAAAAAATTCGATCTCTGCGGTCATCTATAGCGGCCTGGATACCATTCCAGCCTCAGCAGAGAGACCTAACAGTCACCAGGCATTCAGGGGCATCGCTATTGAACCCTCATCAGGGAAAATCGCCCTCGCCACCATGTGGCGCAAACAAATCACCGAGCTCACGCCGAACGCAGGGTTCTGGCCCTGATGGGCAGTCCGGTTAAGCGGTAGTCCTTAATATTACCGCCTGCAATTTGCTCAAAGATTCGGTGGGGCCCGTCTGGAAGTAAACAGCGCCGGTGGGTTGCAGGCCAAAGCGCAGGGCAGCGGTTTGCAATAGCGCGATTACACTCCAAAGCGCACGGGACACTGCGCAAAGAAGCGGCTACACTAAAAAGTGAACAAGCGCCAAACCGACAGGAGATCACCGATGAGATCGCTAACCCGCTACTTCGTACTAACCAG
The DNA here is from genome assembly GCA_036961445.1 of Halioglobus sp. Taxonomy (GTDB): domain Bacteria; phylum Pseudomonadota; class Gammaproteobacteria; order Pseudomonadales; family Halieaceae; genus JBALVO01. Next base: position 89,235 of record JBALVO010000001.1, on the reverse strand, counting down.
TTTTGCGCTAGCCAGTGGATTAACGCTGGCAGCTTCCGACAGACTCGAAGATGGTCGCAAAGCGTATGTAGCAAGCTGCGCCACCTGCCATGAAACGGGTACCGATGGCGCCCCGAGCGTTCACCAGGCAGAGGACTGGAAGAATCGCTCACAGTTATGGGACGCGGTACTGTTTACCCATGCTGAAAAAGGCTATCTTACAATGCCTGCCAAAGGCGGTGACAATAGCATCAGCACCTATGACGTGGATGTCGCGGCGGAATATATGCTAACCATCAGTCACCCCGACATGGCACATGACTGAAACTGAATCCGGTCCCGAATATGCCAACGTCAACCCGTTTTCGGTGCGGGTAGCCACAGGGCAAACGACGCAGCGATTACCAGCGTTACCGCAAGCGCGAGCAATACCGCATTGTAGTTACCCGACTGGTCGTAGGCATACCCGGCCAATGGCGCACCAACCAGCCCAAACGGCAAAAACAAGGGCATTTGAGCCCCGTTCACCTGACTAATAACAGCCGCATCAAAATAGCGGCTGTTTAGATAGGGGTGAATAGGAATAAATGCGCCACCGCCGAAACCCAGAAAACACAAAGCCAGAATCACTTCAGTCGCGTTCCCGGCAGACAGCAACACAGCCAGGCCCAGTGTCTGCAACAGCAGCAAACCCGCTGCCAACCACTTGACATGATGACGGCCTGCATCGGCCAACCAGGCCATGCAAGTCTTACCCGCAAGGCCAGCAAGGCCAGCACTGGAAACGAACCATCCTGCCTGCGCCAGGGAGTAACCCTGGCTGATAAAATGCGGGGGATAGCAAATCGCCAGTATGATAGCCACGTTAAAACCCAGGGCCACGCACAAGCCAATCAGCCAATACGCCGGCTGGTGATAGATATCGCTACCGACCTGCCCCCTGACAGCTACCGCGCGGGCACCACCGGCATCGACGGGAACAGCCGCTAACACCACTAGTGCGAGAATAATCCACAGACCGCAAGCCACGCACGCCAACGTCCAACGCCAGCCAATATGAGCCAGTAAGGCACCCACCACAGGCGGCAGTATCATGGTTGCCAGACTGATGCCCATAGCAGCTATGGCCAGTGCACGTGCGGCATTTTCAGGGTATATTTTTACCATAAGACCGTTGATAACCACGGGCCCGTACATCGTCAATCCCAGCGCGAAGCACAGAAAACCCAGCCCCGCAAACACGATAGAGGGGGCCTGGCTTATCGCCAACAAAGACAACATGGCCAAACTCGCGCCAGCAAAAATAATTCGCCGGATAGGTGTCCGATCTGCCAGCTTGCCAATCATCGGCGCTACGATGCCGGGCACCAGCAAAAGCGCTACCGGACCGAGGTTAAGCGCGGCGACACCCACGCCGAACTCTTTTGATAGCGGTTCGACAAAAAAGCCGTAGATACCGATAAGCCCTGCCCCAAAACCAAGGCAGGTCATACCGGCGAAAGCAGGTGACCAGGATTTCAAAGTTTCTACAACTCCCGTTTCATCAGCTCACCCTGGCGGCAAAGTTGCGGCCCTTCAATCGCGCTTGGGGCCACCATTACTGCCAGGCCAACGAGAACCGGAAATCGTATCTGCAAAGGGTAAAAAGCCCTCGGGGTCCAGCTTGCCTGCCAGCTTCACTTCTCGATCAAGGAAGATCGGCCACCACAGGTGAGCGGAAACCTGTTCGCGCATGGGCAACATCGTCGTCAGCGGATCCCAAGGGCTATCGCGCAACACCAGTTCACCGCTGACTTCTTCGCGCCAGGCGGTGCCGTAACGACTGCGCACATGCACCACATGCGGAGGAAAATCGTAGCCGGTAGCAGGACCACCAATACTCACCGCGCGGGATACCTTTATCCACCACTCATTCTGGTCGAAGTCTGGCAGTTTGTCCGTCGGGCCAGTAGAGACACCTTTAAACTCAACGAAGGTATAACCCTGGTGAATACAACGCGCCGTAACCTGTGGCCCCAAACGATAGAACTCTGTCGTACACGGATATTTGGGCTGGCCGTTGGTTTCCTGGCTTATAAAGATCGCCGACTCCTGGTCAATGCCATAGCCCAGCGTATATTCCCCTTCGATGCCGTTGTAGTTGGCGTCTACCGTGGTGACGATACCGTACTCGGGCTCGTCCGGTACCGGGTAATTGTAGATAGTAAGCGTAACGTGAGGGTTAGTTCCGGGCTCAATACCCGGTGGTAACAATGCGGCAATTTTTTCCGGATCCGTCCGATACACGATCTTCAGCATCGGCCAGTTAACTATATCCCCTGGATTTCCCTGGGGCGCACCTGATTCATTGGTCATATCTTTTCCCTTATGAATTGTGGAAATTTTAGTTTAAGCGCCCACCATATTGGGCACCGGAGTTTCACGGTTAAGAATCATCTCGGCTCGCGCACGGATTTTTTCATCGGTATCAGGGGTAGTGGCCAATAACCAGAAGGCATCCTTGTGTAACCCCTGTATTGCCATTTCGGCAACCTCGTCCGGGTGCGTCGTCTGCAATTCGATGCCGAACTCCGCACACATTTTCTTCATATCATCGACCGAGCTGATACCCGATTCATTGCCTTCAACGTCTTTTTTCAAATCCTGCGGACGCACACGCCCGGAATTAAACAACCCGGTGTCCACGACATGCGGACCGGGGAACAGTGCGCTGACTTTCACGGGACTATCGGCCGCGCTAACCTGATAATGCAGGTTCTCGGTGATAGCATGCACCGCCGCTTTGCTGGCGGTATAAATAGGCTGATCCGGATAGACTAGAAATGCACCGTTACCCGATCCGGTGACCACAAAGTGCGCCTCCTCATTCTGCGCCATAAGTCTGGGCATGAACGCGCGAATGGAGTTAATCACGCCCCATAAATTCACATTGAGACACCACTGCCAGTCTTTCTCCGAATAATCCCACATGGCCCCGGATTCGCCTGCGCCGATACCGGCATTGGCAAAAACCAGATGCATGCCACCAAAAGAGGCCTGCGCCTTATCCGCCAGGTTATTAAGGCTATCGAGGGAAGTGACATCGCAGTACTCGACAATCGCCTCAATACCTTCGCCGCCCAGGTCGGATTGCACCTGTGCCATCGCCGCCTTATCTACGTCGCCAACCGCTATTTTTGCGCCGCGTCGGCCAAGGGCAAACGCAAGCGAGCGTCCCACGCCACTCGCGCCGCCGGTGATTACCGCGACTTTACCGCTGAAATCCTTCATGTTCAGGCAATCTCCCTTTTATCATTTTCAGTCTGATAGAACTGGCGCACCCATTTGCGAAACATCACCAGCGTCTCGTCGCCCTTGCAGAAAACCGGCCGACGTTTATGCACCTTGTTTGCCCAGATAGGATAATCATCACTGAGGCCATCGATAATACCTTTCATAACATCATCACCTGCCAGGTCCTCGATCTCCCGGCGTACCGTCAGGGTCCAGCGCATTTTGGTCTCATGACGATTAATTGGCTGGGCGCTGTTGTACATCACCATCTCTGCTCCCGGGCCATAGGTATTGCGCACCAGGGCAAAACCGGGGTTGAAAACAATGGCATGCAACTGACTGGGAATCGGTGCATTACTGGCATCTGATTTCAGGTGCAGGATGCGGCCGTTATCCTCGATAGTCACAGTTGATGGCGGCACATCAGGCTGGCGGTGCACATACTGGAAGTGCACCGGGTCGCAGGAGTTTTCCGCGATATCCTGCACATGAGCCGGCACCAGAAATTCCGCATAGCGCGGGGCCGTCCAATTGGGGTCGCCCAGTTCCGGCAGTTCCGGCAGTTCCCACTGTGGGCCAGTATTCTCCGGGTGGAACCAGACATAGACTTCACCGTTTATCTCGCCAGTATGCCAGGTACGGAGACGGGCTCGTTCGGGGATTTCCTCACAATAGGGAATTTCTTCACACATTCCCGCCTTACCAAAGCGCCAGCCATGAAACGGACAGCGAATGGACTCGCCGACTACCCGACCTTCCACACCCAGGTTCGCGCCGAGGTGGGGGCAATAGGCGTCTTGTAATACCGCCTCTCCTGAGCGAGTACGATATAGCACTAGCTCCCGATCGAAAGCCTGCACAGATTTAACCTCACCTACCAGTAACTCCTGGCTGCGTGACACTGAATACCAGCCCATTGGAAATTCCGGGGTGGTATTGGTCTTGGATTCACACGCTTCTACAATACTCATGTCATTCATCCATTTCTCATCGTTATAAATCAGTTGAAAATCGTGGCTTCGGGGCCAATTTTATCGGCTACCAATTGCAGCCTGGTGCGATCCAGTCCATAAAACGCTATGGCGTTATCACCCAGGATTTTGCGGCCATCGGCTTCGGGGAAATCTGCGAAAGTCTCTTGCAGGTAGGCCGGAGTATGCGGCCAGGTTCCCTCAGGGTGCGGATAATCGCTACCCCACATAATCTTCTCCAGGCCGATAGCATCGCGTATGTCCAGGTCACGCCGCGGCACACAGGAGGCCCCTATGGCGATGTTGCGCTGATAGTACTCACTGGGCGCCATGGACAGATGAGTGCGAAAATCCCCCAGCTTGGCGGAAAATTGCACGTCGTGGTAATTGTGATCCAGCAGGCGCAGCCAGGGTGGCAACATAAACATGGTGCCACCTTCAACGATGACTGCCTTGAGCCTGGAAAAGCGCTCGAAGACACCCCCCCAGATCATAAAAGTGAGGGGGCGATACAACCACCACATCACCTCGGACACATAAATGCCCATGGCCCCGGGAAGTTGTTCACTGCGATCTTCCTGAGGCCAGTTCGAGCCAAAATACTCCGGGTGTGGCGCCGGCCCGGAGTGAAAGTGAATAATGACACCGAGGTCCTCGCACACTTCCCAGAACGGATCGTATTTAGTGTCGTGATAAGGAGAGTGCTCGCCCCACAGGGTGGGAATCATCACCGATGATAGTCCGTTGTCCACACACCAGCGGACCGCTTCTACCGCCTGTTGTACATCCCATAGCAGTGGAATAGAAGCGACGCCGATATGCCGAGCAGGATCATTGGCACAAAACTCAGCCAACCAACGATTGTGCGCCATGGCTCCCGCCCATTGCAGTTCCGGCACCATATCCCGGGACGACAAACCCAGACCCGCACCAAACGGTGGCGTGTTATTTTCGGTTATGCCATCGGGAAAAATCACTTCCGCGGAAATGCCATCACCGGCCAGCATCTTCTGACGCTCATGGTAATCCCATGCCCCGGTCAGCTGCTGCGCAATGGGCGCTCGCCACTCGTCATTAATTTCCTTGATCAGGAAGCTCTGCTCTGCCTTGTCCATCATTTCCAGTTGGACCGGCACTGCGATATCCATAATCTCGTGATATTTGGATTCGACGTAAGGCTTGTAATCGGCGATGGGCAAGCCAGCGTGGCAGTCAGTTGACACCACGATTAAACGCTCAGACATTTTCAGGCACTCTAACGAATTGACTCTGGGTTGACGTTGTTACTGTTAGTAATAAGGTGACATATGCGCAACCTTGCACATTTGTATACAAAATAGTTTAATGTATGCCTGATTGCAACCACATTACGGAATTTTCATGAACACGGCAGAGGCCCCGGTGGGTCGTCGCGAGAAGCGCAAGCAAGAGATCCGCAGCCGCATTGAGGACGCCGCCTATAAGCTGTTCAAGCAACAGGGCATGGAAGGCACCAGCATCGAGCAGATCTGCGTGGAGGCCGATGTTGCCCGTCGCACTTTCTACGGTCACTTCCCCAATAAACACGCTTTGCTGGGTGGCCTGGGTATCTCTCGCCTCTATAACCAGTCAGAGCCGATGCTGCGCCTGCTCATGGAAAATCACCAATCGACCCGCAGCCGACTTGAAGCCATGATCGATTACATCGAATCCAATTTCTCCGGCTATGATGACATCGATCGCCAGCTGATATTGATAGCGCCTTCCACGTTCGCTGAAGACACGGAGAAACAACGAGAGATCGGCAACTCCGCCAGCGCCAGTTTTACCCGCCTGATCACCGCTGGCATTGAATTGGGTGACGTACAAACCACGTTTTCGGCAGAAATACTGGCCACCGTGGTAGTGGGTACCCTCAATACATTGACCACCACCTGGGCAATGAACAGCGATTATCCGATCTTCGCCAAACTTGAAGAGGCCAGGTTGTTGTTTGAGCACCTGATCTGCAAAGACAACACATAAGACCCCCGGCGCCATTGTCGCAGCCACAGCAAAACGACATCCTGCTCAACGCTATTAACACTTTCGGGACATCATCATGGGACCACTCAAAGGCCTGGTTATTATTGAAATCGCCGGTATCGGACCGGGGCCTTTCGCCGCCATGTCCCTGGCAGACATGGGGGCCGATGTTATCCGCGTAGAGCGTCCTGGCGGGAGCATGTTCAGCAATGCCCAGGAGCCCCGACTGGACTTTCTCAATCGTGGCAAACGCTGCATATGCGTCGATCTCAAACAAGCCGAAGGCGTCGCCACCATTTTGCAATTGCTAGAGAAAGCGGATGCATTGCTGGAAGGCAACCGGCCCGGCGTAATGGAACGCCTTGGCCTGGGACCGGATATCTGCCTGCAGAGAAACCCCGCCCTGGTCTATGGTCGCATGACCGGCTGGGGCCAGGACGGCCCCATGTCACAGACAGCGGGACACGACCTGAACTACATCGCTCTATCCGGCGCCTTGCACAGCATGGGACGAGCCGGGGAAAAGCCAGCCATCCCACTCAACCTGGTGGGTGATTTCGGTGGGGGCGGCCTGATGCTGGCCTATGGCATAGTGTGTGCACTACTGGAAGCTAAAAACTCCGGCCTTGGACAGGTAATAGATGCCGCCATGATCGACGGGGCGGCGACCTTGATGGCCAGCACCTTCGCCGCCAGTCAGGCCGGCTTCTGGAGCGAAGAGCGCGGCACAAATTTTCTTGATGGCGGCGCTCATTTTTATGAGGTCTATGAAACAGCCGACGCAAAATATATTTCCCTGGGTGCCATAGAACCGCAATTCTACGCGGCGCTGCTGAACACGCTGGGAGAGGAAGCAGCCGCCTTTGAGAGCCAGTGGGATATGGATCAATGGCCCGCGATGAAACACGCAATGACGCAAATCATCAAAGGTAAAACCCGTGACCAATGGGATGCCATCTTCGAAGGCGTGGATGTCTGCTACGCCCCGGTACTGTCCATGAGCGAGGTTCGCCATCATCCCCACCATCAGGCTCGCAACTCGTTTATCGACGATGGTGACTACTGGCAGCCAGCCCCGGCTCCGCGCTTTAGCCGAACACAGGCCGAACTGCGCGGCAGTGCAGCGAAATTAGGAGAGCACAGCGAGGACATCTTGCGCGATTTTGGATTCAGCGAAGCCGAGATTAGCGCAAAGATTGCGTCAAAGGCGGTGGTGGGCGCCAGCCAATAAACCCTATACTAGGCGCTCTGAGATAGCCCATTAAAAGCACACTCCCCTGGAGCAAACATGAGTAATACACCTTCCCAACGGCGCTTTGTGGCCATCAATAGCGATGATCACAGCCTCAGCATCGAGCGCGATGCCATACCCACCCCGGGCCCTGACGAGGTACTCATCAAGGTAAGCGCCGCCGGCCTGAATCGCGCCGACCTGCTGCAACGCAAAGGCCTGTACCCACCCCCGGCGGATGCATCCCCCGTCATGGGTCTGGAAGTAGCAGGTGAGATACTCGCAGTGGGCGCTGAAGTCAGTAACTGGCAGGCTGGTGACAAAGTCTGCGCCCTCACCCACGGTGGTGGCTACGCCGATTATGCGGTAGCGCCGGTATCCCAGTGCCTGCCGGTTCCCGCCGGTTTCTCCATGGCCGAAGCCGCATCCCTGCCAGAAGCGCTACTCACAGTGTGGCATAACATCTTTCAACGAGCTGCGTTACAGCCCGGAGAAAAGGTTCTGCTTCACGGTGGTGCCAGCGGCATCGGCACCCTGGGCATCGCTATCTGTAAAACACTGGGCAGCGAGGTCTATACCACCGCAGGCACTGACGAAAAGTGCCAGGCCCTGCAGAAACTCGGAGCCACGCGGGCCATCAACTACAAGACCGAAGATTTTGAACGGATTCTGGAAGAGTTGGGGGTGAATAACAAAATCAACGTCATCCTGGATATGGCCGGGGGTGATTTCATTCAGAAAAACATCAATATCGCCGCACCGGAGGGCCGCATCGTTTACATTGCGTTCATCCGCGGATTTAGCGCAGAAGTAAATTTCGCGCCGCTGTTAATGAAGCGCCTCACGATAACCGGCTCAACCCTGCGCGCCCAGACGTTTGCACAGAAGGCTATTATGGTCAGGGAGATCCTTGAGCATGTATACCCCCATCTGGAAAGCGGCGCAATCAGGCCTATTGTGGCTTGCATCTATCCACTTGAAGACGTGGAGCAAGCACAGAATCACATGCAGAGCGGGCAGCACATGGGCAAGATAGTTCTGGCGATGTAGCGCGATTTTAATGACTAACGCCGCTTAAAAGAATTTTTTTAGAAACAAAATAGTCTATAAAAGCAGGGTTTTATTGGATTTATGTCATTAAATTTTGATTTTGAATAATTTTTGCACTGTTTTAATGCACTTTTCCTATAACGGCAATCATCTGTTATTTCAAAAATAGCTAAAAAACAAGGGAATTTGACGTTTTCCATACGCTGGGCAGAATTCAATTTTCCCAGTGCTATACTCTGGCCGAAGCTTACGTCAGTACTTAAAGCACGGTTTGCTGGATAGTTTTGGCGTGGCAACAGTTGGGTTGTCAGCCGGATACTTACACCGGAATGTATAAGTGCCTGTCTGAACACCCTGTTGGCAAGACCAATGAGGGCACGCCGTATGAAACGCCACTATTACGTTAGTGATGACCTGGATGATCTTGAGATTGTAGAGCGTGATCTGGAATCGGCAGGGGTCAGCACGCCGCAAATTCACGTCCTTAGCGAAGACGACTCGGGTGTTAAAACACACCATCTGCATGAAGTCGAAGCGGTTCTGAAAAAAGATGTGGTGCACGGGACCGAACTCGGTGCACTCGTCGGCGCCATCGCCGCCGCTGCAATACTGTTGGTATTCTGGCTTTCGGGGCTCACTGCAACCTATACCTGGGTACCGGCGATATTTCTCGCGGTAATTGTCCTCGGTTTTTGTACCTGGGAGGGGGGTCTTATTGGCATCCAAGAGCCCCATACAGACTTTCGCCGATTTCAGGAAGATCTCCAGCACGGCAAGCATATTCTTTTTGTGGACGTAGACGCGGAGCAGGAAAATCTGCTGCACAATGTCGTGCGCGAACACCCCAAACTTCGGGACGCCGGTGAAGGTGACTCGACGCCGCGATGGGTAGTAGGCGCACAACGGAAATGGCATCGCTTTATGCAGCTCGCGCCGTGAAGGCGTGAATTTTTTGATCTTGTAATACCCGCAGCGCACTACCAGGCGCGCCGCCCAACGTCCAACGTCCAACAAAAATAATAGGGGGACAAGGCATTATGAAGCTAGTGATTGCTCTGGTGCTGCTGGTAATCGGGTCCCTGTTATTCCATTGGTTAAGCCCCTGGTGGTTCACCCCACTGGCCTCCAATTGGGGTGCAATCGATACCACCATTGATATTACTTTCTACATCACCGGCTTTGTTTTCGTCGCGGTAAACCTGTTTCTGGCCTACGCCATCTACCGCTTTCGCCACGACCCATCCCGTCGCTCTCACTACGAACCGGAGAACAAAAAACTCGAGATCTGGCTGACCGCAATTACCGCCGTTGGTGTTGCCGCCATGTTGGCACCGGGGTTGATTGTCTGGGCGGATTTTGTTGACGTGCCCGAAGAAGCCCACGAGATAGAAGCCCTGGGTTCTCAGTGGCAATGGAATTTTCGTTTGCCGGGAGCCGACGGAAAACTCGGTGAGGTCGACGCCCGCTACATCGGACCCGACAACCCCTTTGGTATGAACGCCAATGATCCGGCTGGCAATGACGATGTGCTGGTTTTCAACAACGAATTACACCTGCCCGTAGACCGCCCGGTAAAAGTGCTGCTGCGCTCCAAGGACGTGCTACACGACTTTGCCGTACCCCAGTTCCGGGTAAAAATGGATCTGGTGCCAGGAATGGTCACCTATGTATGGTTCACCCCCACACGCATCGGCAAATTCGACATACTCTGTATGGAGCTGTGTGGTATAGCCCATTACACAATGCGTGGATATACGGTGGTCGACGAAGCAAGTGATTTCGACAGCTGGCTGGCTCAACAGACCACCTGGTCCGAGATGCAAGCGATCGTGCCAGGGGATCCAGCCGTCGGTAAAAACCAGTTTATGGTCTGCGCTTCCTGTCACGGGCAGCAGGGCGAGGGAAATATCGCGATGAACGCTCCGAGCCTGGCCGGACTTCCCCAGTGGTACATTCAACGGCAGCTCAACCACTACAAGCGCGGTATTCGCGGCGCTCACAAGGATGATGTGTTCGGCCAACAGATGGCACCCATGGCCAATATGCTGGCTGACGATAGCGCTATCCGCAACGTGACGGCCTACATAGCGACATTTGAGGCAAGTTCGTCCACTGGCACGCTGGGTGGAAACCCGGACAAGGGCGCTGCTCACTACAATACCTGTGGCGCTTGTCATGGCGCGCGGGCTCAGGGCAACTACGCGCTGCAGGCACCGCGCCTAGCCGGACAGCAGGACTGGTACCTGAAGCGCCAACTGGAAAATTTCAGACTGGGCGTTCGCGGCGCCCACAAACAAGACACTTACGGTCACCAGATGGTGTTGATGGCCCGCTCACTGCAGGACGAGCAATCTATCAACGACTTACTGGCATACCTGAACACCCTTTAGTTTGAGGGCTGGGGCGCCGGGCAGGCGCCGGGGAACGAGGATAACGGCATGCAACACGCAGCTATTGCAGACCAACCCGACGAGTTACACGATCCGCAAAGCTTTATTACCAAGTACATCTGGAGCCAGGACCACAAGGTAATTGCGATTCAGTATGGACTCACGGCAATATTTGTCGGGCTTATTGCGCTTGTGCTGTCTGGCCTGATGCGCCTGCAACTGGGCTTCCCCGGTGCCTTTGACTTTATTGACCCGAGTTCATACCTGCAGTTTGTCACCATGCATGGCATGATCATGGTGATCTATCTGCTGACAGCATTGCTCCTGGGTGGCTTTGGTAATTACATGATTCCGCTCATGATTGGCGCCAGGGACATGGTGTTTCCCTATTTGAATATGCTGAGTTATTGGACCTACCTGCTGTCGGTGGTGGTCCTGCTAGCCAGTTTTTTTGCTCCCGGCGGCCCGACGGGTGCTGGATGGACGCTGTACCCACCCCAGGCAATATTGCACGGCACGCCCGGCTACGACTGGGGCATTATCCTGATGTTGGCGTCACTGGCGATATTCATTATCGCCTTCACTATGGGCGGCCTGAATTATGTCACCACTGTACTGCAGGCGCGCACCCACGGCATGACCATGATGCGTATGCCACTGACTATCTGGGGAATTTTCACCGCCACCGTCCTGGGTTTACTGGCATTTCCTGCACTGCTGGTAAGCGCAATAATGATGATGCTGGACAAAATTCTTGGCACCAGTTTCTTTATGCCCGCCCTGGTATCACTGGGTGAATCGCTGGACTATACCGGTGGCAGCCCCGTGCTATTCCAGCACCTGTTCTGGTTCTTTGGCCACCCCGAAGTTTATATTGTCGCCTTACCCGCTTTTGGCATGGTATCCGATGTACTGGCGACTCATGCGCGCAAAAATATATTCGGCTATCGCATGATGGTCTGGGCCATTGTGGCCATCGGCGGACTCAGTTTCATCGTGTGGGCACATCACATGTATGTCAGCGGTATGCACCCGGCGTTCGGTTTCTTTTTCGCTACCACCACCCTGATTATCGCCATACCCACTGCCATTAAAGTCTACAACTGGGTGCTGACCTTGTGGCAGGGAAATATTCATCTGACTGTCCCCATGCTGTTTGCTATTGGCTTTATCTTTACTTTCACCCACGGCGGCTTAACCGGTCTTTTCCTGGGCAATGTAGTCATCGACCTGCCGCTTTCAGACACTTATTTTGTGGTTGCCCACTTCCACATGGTAATGGGCGTCTCTCCCATCATGGTGTTGTTCGCAGCCGTCTACCACTGGTACCCGTTGATAACAGGAAAGATGTTCAATGAGACGCTAGGCAAAGCTCACTTCTGGCTCACCTTCCTGGGCACCTATGCGATCTATCTGCCCATGCACTATCTGGGCTTTTTGGGTGTGCCACGCCGCTACTTCGCAATGGGCGCTACCGATTTCATACCGGAATCGGCGCAGACGCTCAACGCCGGTATTACTGTGTCGGCACTGATAGTAGGGGTCAGCCAGCTTATTTTCTTATACAACATATTCTGGAGCATGCGTCACGGCAAACCGGCCGGCCACAATCCCTGGGAAGCCACCAGCCTGGAATGGCAGACCCCCAATGTGCCACCCCGTCATGGCAATTGGGGCCCCGAGCTACCCATCGTTTATCGTTGGGCTTATGACTATAGCGTGCCCGGCGCCAAGTTGGACTACATTCCCCAGAATCATCCGGTAAGCGAATTCGAGCAAACAGCCGGCGACCACGGGGAAGGACAATAATGAAGGTCCTGAGAGTACTGCGAGAAAAATCCTGGCTGCACGAACCAGTCGCGGCCGGCGAAGCGCCTCTATACGCTGGGCCTGATACCAGCGCTGCCGCCCGCACAGCGCTGCGCTTTTTCATGATCGTAGTGAGCGTACTGTTCTTCCTGTTTATCATCACGTTTCTCTCGCGCTCCCAGTACCCGGACTTCGAAGCGCTGGCAGGGGCACCCTGGCAGCCCTTTACCGATCCGTCTCGTCTGTGGTTCAACACCGCTATCCTGGCGTGCAGCAGCCTCGCCATGCAGCTGGGCCTTGCCGGTGCCCGTAAGCAGAAATTTAATATTGCCGTTGTCGGCATTAGTGCAGCGGTATTTTTTTCAGTGCTATTCCTGCTGGCCCAATTAAACCTTTGGCAGCACCTGCAATCCATGGGCTTTTACATCAACACTAACCCGGCCAACAGCTACTTCTATGTGTTGACCGCTATACATGGGCTGCATTTAGCGGGTGGCCTGGCGGTATTACTCAACGTAGTGTTTCGCCTGTGGTACTACAACAGTCCCGATACCCTGAGCGCATCATTGCAGTTGTGTACCATTTATTGGCATTTTCTGCTGGGGGTTTGGCTGGTGTTATTCGCGCTGCTTACCAGCCAACCGGACACCATCAACGCACTTGCCGCGATGTGCGGATTTTGAGGGCGATACCCATGACGGTACAAACAGACAAAAATACGAACTACACCGAGCCAGGTATCACTGGCCTGGTAACTGACTGGTCGGCGGACAAGCAAAATTTCGACATGCCCTGGGGCAAGTTGATGATGTGGATCTTCCTGCTCAGCGACACTTTTATTTTCAGCGTATTTCTCACCGGCTACATGACCGTGCGGCTGTCCGCGACAGATGCCTGGCCAAATTCCAGTGAAGTTTTCGCCCTGGAAGTCGCCGGCACCCATCTGCCATTGGTGTTGATCGCTATCATGACCTTCATCCTGATCACCAGCAGCGGCACTATGGCGATGGCGGTAAACTTTGCCTACAGTGGCGACCGGCGCAAGACGGCCATGTTGATGGGCGCGACGGCACTGCTTGGCGCATCCTTTGTCGGCATGCAAGCCTTCGAGTGGACCAAGCTGATCACTGAAGAAGGCGTAAGACCCTGGAGTAATCCTATGGGGGCGGCGCAGTTTGGTTCGACCTTTTTTATGATTACTGGCTTTCACGGCCTGCACGTGACTGCCGGGGTAATTTACCTGAGCATCGTGGCGCGCAAAGTGGCGCGCGGCGACTACGAAAAGAAAGGCTATGCCATAGTCGAGATAGCTGGCTTGTACTGGCACTTTGTCGATCTGGTATGGGTATTTATCTTTGCATTTTTCTACTTGTGGTGAGGTAAAGCGATGAGCGAAACCGCCGGACAACAACACCCCATAGGGCTCTACCTGAAGGTATGGTTACTGTTATTTGTACTCAGTACTTTTTCCTACCTGGTGGATTTCTTTCACGTGCAGGGCTATCTGCGCTGGACACTTATATTGACCTTCATGTTCCTGAAGGCCGGTTTTATCATCGCCATATTTATGCATGTATCCTGGGAACGACTAGCACTCAAATACACGCTGTTAGTGCCGCTGTTCGCCATTGTCGTGCTCATTACCCTGATGTCCATCGAGGGTGATTACACTAACGCAACCCGTCACATTTTCTTCGATCGCTAGGCGCGCCGGTGGCTCTGCGTTGGTCTGCCCGTACGCGAATCCTGATCGGCTTTTTGATAGCGAATGCCGCCATAGCTACCGTGGCCATGCTGGTTTTGCTCAATCGTCCCGACTCGCCACCTATCATCCAGGGCGTACTGTTGCCTGATGGCCGCGAGTTGCCCGTTTTCAGCCTCTTTGATCACCACAATCAACCCTTCACCAACGAGGATCTCAAGGGCCGCTGGCATTTGGTGTCTTATGGCTTCACTACCTGCCCCGATATTTGCCCCACCACGTTGTCGCAGCTTGCCCTTGTGGCCTCGAGATTAGAGCAACAGGGCGGCGAAAACCTGCGCTTCTTGTTCTATTCAGTGGATCACCGACGGGACACCGTAAACCAGATGGCGACCTATATGCCATTTTTCCATCCGCGCTTCATTGGGCTCACCCACAAAGATGACGCCAATAACCCACACCTACCCTTCGAACAGGGCCTGGGCATTGCCGCACAATTGGTGCCCAACACTGAACCCGGCACCGGGTCCGATGCCAACGAGTACCAGGTCATTCACGGCGTCACCCTGATGCTCGTCAACCCCGAGGGCAAACTGCAGGCGATTTTCAAACCTGACCAGAACCTGCCCGGAACCCACACATTCGAGGCTGAAAAAATCCTCCGGGACTACCTCGCCATCCGACAATACCTGGGTTAACCAGACGGCTAATGCCGCGGCCTCCTTACCCTAGGCGGCTACTGCTTGGGCTGTTTTTGCGGCGCTCCACCCATAGCCCGCATCTGCAACATTTGCTGCATCTGTTGCATCATGCGGTCGATAGTAAAGCTGGCGGTTGCCTGTCGCGGTGGAAATTCCCGGAAGGTCATTAGCCACTTACCCACTTCCTGCTGGGCAGGCACAAACAGCCATAATTGATCGGCAAAAAATCGTGTATACATGCCCGAGTCTATCGAGGTTTCGTAAGGGTCTGTACGCAAATTGATTACCCTGGGGAAATTCAGTGCCTCGCGCGGGCCACCCCAACCTTCCATCTGCCACGCGAAATGTATCTTCCAGTCGTTCCAACGCATGGCATTGAAGTTGGCGTTATCATCAAAGAAGAAAATATTCTCTCGCTTACCCGGACCTTTCCCCGTTAAAGCAGCCGTCTGGTCGTAGCCATCGATATGCACCTTGAAGGTCTTGTCACCGGCCCGGTGACCCTGTTTTAATTTTGCATTTATGCCGGGCTCACCAGCCGCAGCAATCAACGTGGGCAACCAATCCTGGTGAGAGAAAATATCATTAATTACTGTGCCTTGTTGTACCACACCCGGCCAACGAATCAGGGCAGGTACGCGAAAGCCTCCCTCCCAGGTAGAGCCTTTCTCTCCGCGAAATGGCTCGGAGCCACCATCGGGATAAGTATTGGTCTGGGACCCATTATCGGTGCTGTATATTACAATGGTATTGTCAGCAATACCCAAATCATCCAACTTACCCAACAACTGACCCACGTGATAATCATGCTCCATCATGCCATCGGCATAAAGACCATAGCCGGAGGCACCCTGCCACTTGGGCGCAAGACGCGTCCACACATGCATGCGGGTTGCATTAAACCAGACGAAGAAGGGCTTTCCGTCCTCGTGTGAGCGGTCGATAAACTTCAGCGCAGCATCGGCAAACTCCTGATCAGCTGTCTCCATGCGTTTGCGCGTCAGCGGACCGGTGTCCTCGATCTTGCCATCCGCGTAGGAATGAACCACACCGCGCGGCGCAAAGCGTTGCCGAAAGGCCTGTTCCTTGGGATAAAAATAGGTCTCCGGTTCTTCCTCTGCATTGAGGTGATAGAGGTTGCCAAAGAATTCATCGAAGCCGTGGTTACTGGGTAAAAATTTATCCTTGTCGCCTAAATGGTTTTTACCGAATTGGCCAGTAGCATAGCCGTGGGGCTTGAGTAATTCGGCAATCGTAGGATCTTCCGCCTGCAGGCCAATATCTGCACCGGGAAGGCCAACCTTCAGCAGCCCGGTACGTAACGGGTGCTGACCGGTGATAAATGCAGAGCGCCCCGCCGTGCAGCTTTGCTCACCGTAGTAATCTGTGAACATTGCGCCTTCCTTGGCGATACGGTCGATATTGGGGGTGCGACTGCCCAGCATACCGCGGTGATAAGCACTGATATTTGACCAGCCAATATCGTCTCCCCAGATCACCAGGATGTTAGGTTTATCGGTTCTCGCCTGGACAAAAACAGCAGACAGGCAGAGCAGCGCACACAGTGCGCCTTGTATCAGGTTGCGCCCAAACATAGGGTGTTCTCCGTGTTACATGTAGACAGGTTCGTGAATGAGCATAGAGTACGCGTCTGCTGCCACTATGTAATGATCACTAAGGCCATGAAAATGGACCCAATTGCAGGTTTACTGCCGCCGTCGAAACTCTGTATCTTGTATGCTTTAGACAGGCACAATCAGCTTTTGAGCAAACAATGCGGATTCTCTCTTCCAACCTGTTGGCCAGCCTAGCCATCTCTTTACTGGTCACTGCCTGTGGCGGGGGTGGCGGTGGCAGCAGTTCTGCCAGCAAGCCATTACCCGCCCCGGCACCCGCGCCAGTCCCCCCTGGGGTGTTTGATATATCGGGAACAATAACTGCCTCGGGCAGTCAGGCGTCAGACAGCGATACCAATGACCCCGCGCGGGCGGCCATCAGCAATGACTCGTTCGCGTCGGCCCAGAATATTCCCAATCCAATTACCCTGGGCGGCTATATTAACCAACCAGGTACTGGCGCTGAAGGCCGTTCACAAAGCAGCGGTGACATCAACGATTTTTACCAGGTGCAACTGCTGGCCGGGCAGAGCGTTACCATGCTGGTAGCAGATTTTTCTGCCGCGGATGCGGATCTGTACCTGTATGATTTACAGGGCAACATTTTGGACTTTTCCATCGAGACCGGAGAAGTAGAAACACTGGTAATAGCGCGTGATGGGACCTATCTTGTGAACGCTTTCGCTTTTGCCGGCGCTACCAATTACATTCTCGCGATTGGCACCAGCAATATACCCGCCGGGCAAAGCGCCCAACACTTTAACATCCTGCCCTGGCAAACCGTGGTGAAATACCAGGAGCTGGGTGCAGCAGACGCTCACTCAAGCAACATCGCAGAGCTTTCCCTGCGCCTGGGCTTGGAGCGGCGCGGCGGCGGTCGCGGCCGCAGTCACTTGATGAACCTGCGACGCGGATTGATCAGTTCGTTGCAGCGCAACGCGCGCCTGGGCAGCGCCGGTGCCAAACACAACAATATTGTTGATATGCAGTTGCGAGCACGCTGGGAAACCCTGCAGGCGATCAAAACATTGCGCAACGATCCCGGGGTCGAATATGCAGAGCCCAATTATGAAGTCAGGACCTTGTACGAGCCCGACGATGAGGCCTATGCACTGCAATGGCACTATCCACTGATAGGCCTACCCGAAGCATGGGACACCACCACAGGGGACTCCAATGTTATCGTGGCGGTAGTGGATACCGGCATATTGGCTGCCCACCCGGATCTGGCTGGGCAACTGGTAGAGGGTTATGACTTTGTGCGCGACCCGGTCAGCGCCGGCGACGGTGATGGTATCGACGCTAATCCGCAGGATACCGGCAGCTCACTGGACGCCGCTGCCAATAGTTTTCATGGCACCCACGTCAGCGGTACAGTGGCGGCAAGGGGGGATAACACAATAGGGGTAGCCGGCTCTGCATATACAGCCCGAGTGATGCCGGTGCGCGCTCTGGGCGCTGGCGGCCAGGGCACATCCTATGATGTGGAACAGGCGATTCGGTTCGCCGCAGGACTGCCCAATGATTCTGCTACCTTGCCGCAACAAGCAGCAGATATTATCAACCTGAGCCTGGGAGGTGGGCCCTTCAACCAGGCCAGTCAGGATTTGTTCAACGAGGTGCGCGCCGCCGGCATCCTCGTGGTAGCAGCTGCAGGCAACGAAGCCAGCCCATCGCCCGGGTATCCAGCCTCCTATGCCGGGGTACTATCAGTCAGCGCTGTAGACGCGCAGCGCAGGCTTGCTGCGTACTCCAATACCGGAGCCCAAATCGATGTTGCCGCCCCCGGTGGCGATAACAGTGTAGACATCAATGGCGACGGTTATCCTGATGGCGTGCTAAGTACTGGCGGCTCACGTACTGCAACTGGGATACGTTTCGTTTATTCTTTTCTCAACGGGAGCTCTATGGCAGCACCTCATGTTGCCGGCGTGCTAGCGTTGATGAAAAGCATCAATCCCGACCTCTCACCTGCCGACATCGATATCCTGCTGGAGCGCGGCGACCTCACCGATGACCTGGGCGTACCCGGCAGGGACAATTTATATGGGCATGGCATGATCAACGCGCAACGGGCGGTACTGGCAGCACTTCAGTCCATTGGCAGCGTGCCTGCTGAAAACCCTCGGTTGGTAGCGTCTACCAATACCCTGAACTTTTCCGGTAATAACGTTGCCCTGAACCTGGTATTACGAAATGCAGGCCAGGGTGAGCTGACCTTGGTGGAACTGATCACTACCCAAAAGTGGTTGGATATCACGCCGCTGGAAGTGAACGAGGCTGGCCTGGGAACCTATCGCGTATCTGTGAACCGCAGCGACCTGCCAGATGGCATCTATGCCGCAGATATAATCGCACAGTCTACGGTCAACACCCTGAACGTGCGGGCTCTTATATCGGTAGGCAGTGAGGCAACAACTGCCGATGTCGGTATCATCTATATTTTACTGTACGACACCGCAACTGGCGAAGTGGCAGGGCAATTTGTCAGCGCGGGCAAAAATGGTGAATACGGCTTTGATTTCGCCGATGTACCTGCGGGGCAGTATGAAGTTATCGCTGGCTCGGATGCGGACAATGACCTGTTGATCTGCGATCCCGGAGAAGCCTGTGGAACCTGGCTGACTCTTGACCAGCCCATACAAATAGAACTGGAAGCAGATACCAACAATATCAATTTCCCCATTGAGTACCTGGTTTCCCTTCCCAGCATTGCCGGAGAAGCTCTGCCTGTGCCGGGCACCACAGCTGAACAAAGACCGTCCACAACAGGGAAAACTGTTGCCAAAACCAGATTACCTACGGATGATGACAGCTCGCCTAATCCCATAACCAGAAAATAAGAAAATACAGGCATTGAACTAGCGGGAAAAACGATACACCAATGAATCAGCTCACAAAGTTTCTGTATGTTCTGGTGGTTCTATACGCTGTAGTCGCCATTGTCGTATTCACCGAGGACGGGCCACAGCGCGTCGCCGAAACAGAGTCAGTGGAGATTGCTGATGTCGCCGCCCTATCTGAGGAAGAGGCGCCAGACATCAGTGAAGAAACTGCACTATCGGAGACCTATGATGTATTTCGACCCAGATTTGGTGACCTGGATGTCATGCAAGCTGGCAGAACCATCCGCGTTCTGACCGTATACAGTGTTGGTCGTTACTATTTGGATAACGCCGAGGAAAAAGGCCTGGTCAGGGAGTCCACCAAGCATTTTGAAAACTTCATCAACAAGCGCTTCAAACGCAAACATGTGCGGATTCATGTGGTTATCATCCCGGTGGCACGCAACCAATTAATCCCTGCCCTGTTGGAAGGTCGCGGCGATATCATTCATGCCAGTCTTTCCATAACAGCTGAACGTCAGGAACTGGTGGACTTTAGCATTCCTAGCACTAAGCCCCTGTCCGAGGTACTAATAACAGGGCCATCAGCCTCAAAACTGGTTTCAATCGACGACCTGGCTGGCCAGACACTTTTTCTGCGCCACTCCAGCAGCTATCGAGAGAGCGTGGAGGAATTGAATGAACGGTTTCGGCAAAAGGGCAAGCCCCCGATAATCATACAAACTGTTTCCGAACTGCTGGAAGATGACGACCTCGCCGAAATGGTCAACGCAGGGCTACTACCCTGGGCAATCATCGATGACTACAAAATGCAGTGGTGGGCGGACGCTTTTCCCAAACTGGTGGTACGAAACGACATCGTATTTCGGTCCGGGGCACAGATGGCCTGGGCCTTTCGCAAAGACAGTCCACTACTGAAAAAAACCGTCAACGAGTTCCTCAAAAAGAATCGCGAGGGCACGCTGGCGGGTAATGTACTAAAAAATCGCTACATCAGGGACTTCGACTGGGCGAGCAACGCATTGGCTCAGGACGACTATCTACGTTTCGCCAAGCTCAAGTCCATATTCCAGAAATACGGCGAACGATATGGCATCGAGTACCTCATGATAGCCGCACAGGGGTACCAGGAATCACGCCTGGACCAGAGCGCTCGCAGTCGTTCTGGCGCGGTAGGCGTCATGCAAATTAAGCCCAGTACTGCTGGCGATTCCAACGTTGCAATTCGTGATATACACAAAGTGGACGCCAATATTCACGCTGGGGTTAAATATCTGGAGTTTCTCCGACGCCACTATTTCGATGACCCGGAAATCGATGAGCTAAACCAGATACTGTTAGCCCTGGGTGCTTACAACATCGGTCCCACCCGCATGATCAAGCTGCGCAACAGCGCCGCAAAGCGGGGATATGATCGCAATGTCTGGTTCGATAATGTGGAGCTTGCGGCGGCCAGGGAAATCGGACGAGAACCCGTACAATATGTGGCTAATATCTACAAATACTACCTCGCCTACAAGATGTCTGCAGCGCTAATGCTAAAACGCCAGGCCGCCAGGGATGAAATAGGTATTAATTAGCGCGGCAAAAGCCTGCGCCATGCCTAATCAGTAGCGCCTTTCAATTGTTCAGCGGTGGCAGTCAAGCGCGATTTCAACCAATAGATTTCATAATCGTTCTGCAGACTATTTTCAGCCAGGACCAGCAACAATTCCAGAGACTGTTGACGCAATGCAAGTGCCGCCTTATTACCCGGGTCTCCGGCCAGTACAACCTCCAGAATATGCAGGCTTTTCACCGGTTCTTGCTGTTTGAGATAGTTCCGCGACAGATCAAGTAGGCCCTCGTTACCAGCGACTCCCGCCAGATCCGCGTAAACATCACTCACAGGGACAGGGTATAGCTCGGTGGTACTATCGTAATGGAACCAGCCCATGTAGTACTCCCATATACTCTTTACCGCCCAGTCCACCCTACCGTGGTTTTGCACCAGCTCCAGTTGTGGTGGCAGTGCTATTTCCCTCATCAGTTCGTACACGGTCTTACCCGTATTCATGCCCGCTACAGTTTCGTCGTGAACATACTGCACCGCATCGCGCATACGCAACATGCCCTCGCGAATGTCCGCGGCTCCTACTGTCGGGTTAAGGTGGCTGGGGATAATAACTTCCGGCTCCAGCGCTAACAGCAGGTTCAACGAAGCTATATATTCAATAGGTTTGCGGATTTTCTCGCCGCGCATAGTGAAAATATTAGGAAACTGCGGAAATTGTGGGCCAAAAAAATCACCACTAATCAATACTTTTTGCTGCGGTAGCCACAGCACCGCATTGTCCGCTCCTTCTGCGCCGGGTGTACCAATTACCTGGAATTCAGTATCACCCAGAGTAAAACTGAATACCTCCCAGTCGCCAACAGTAATAGTGGGCTCAATACCACCATAGCGCATCATCTCTATATCGGGACGGTCTTCCCAGGCCGGCATCCAGGGAAACAGGACTCGATTGCGGACGTATTGGTAGGGCTCCAGGGAACTTAGATAACGCTGCTCTTCTTCAAACTGTCGGTGAGTAATAATCTCCGTGGCATCTTCCGCCCAAAATCGAGTGCCACCAATATGGTCCGCGTGAGAATGGCTCAGCACGATATAGCGCACTGGTGCATCGGACACCTGCTCTTTCAGTACACGCAGCTGTTTCGCCGATTGCAACACCAGTCCGGTATCAAGCAGCACATTACCCTCGCTGGTGGTCACCATAACGGTATTGCCCACTCCAGTAGCGTAATAAATATTGTCCATTACTTTTCGAACTTCGATGGGCAGTCTGATGAGATCGACTGCACTACCGTGAGTCTCCTGCGCATCTACTGCGCTGCCACCCAGGCGCTTTACAGCAACATCCCCAATCATTTCCATGGCCTTTATTTGCACTTCTTTTTTTATGCCTTTGCCAGCATTTTCATCCAGCCACAGCCAGAGTCCGGCCACCACCACCGCAGCCAGAACAACCAGCGTTAACTTGCCCATTACCCCACGCTGTTTCGCTGCCTCTTGGTACTGCGTCTTCATTGTGCATCCTTATTATTCGCTGTTGCCTCTTCAGGCTCATAGGCAACAAAAATCGGGGAAGACCAGGCCCGCTGTTCTGCAGTAGCCAGACAGTCTTCATTTTTGGGTGTACGGTAATCGCCATAACAGGGGTTTACCGCAATACAAACGCCAGCCTCGTCGTATTCGCAACGCAGATTAGCGGCATTGATCATCGGTGTGGCTTCCTGTATTGCGCGCACATAGTAAAGAGCCTCGCGCCCACTTGTGGCAAAATTTTCGTCCTGGAATTCCACCTCACAGCCCGCTGGGTCCGCATTACATACAAAGCTCTGCCATGGATCTTCTATCAGCTCATCCACTGGCTCTCCGGGGAAAGCCTGTGGCCTGATACGCACCACTTCGATACGATCTATCAGATGCCGTTCATCCCCCGGGTTGTAGCACTCTCCACCACAAAGTGTCTGCAAGCGCTCCCGACCCAGTCCACGCAACGCATGATCAGGACATCCCGGCTGCTGTTTGAAGGCACCCAGCGCATTCACCCGAAAACGCGGAGCCACTGATGAGCTCACCTGGGATCCCATCGCTATTTCAGAATCCCCGCGCAGCAAATCAAACCACAGCAGGATACGGTCCCCGGAGGTGGCGTAAACTTCCTTGCGTTTCAGGCTGCTCCAGATCGCGTCGCGACTGCGTCCATCAGTATGCGCAGCTACCAGTCCACCGGTCAGCCAGAACGAGTTTTGCCGTTCCATATTGCGCAAATTAACCAGGCCGACACCGGCGTCATCCAGTGGCACCGAGTACGGCACGGGATCTCGTTGATCGCCGGCTTTGGCCGCCATTCGCGGCTGGTCTGCGCCAAATGATTCAGTCATCATCTTGCGTTTCACCTGTTTGTAACCGCTGCCCGCCTGACTGCGGTGATTGTCGCTGGAGCCGATCATGCCAAAACGAAAGTTGAAGCGCTGCTCAGGTTGCTCGAAATTTGTAATGGCCAACGCATACTGTGCTGATGTCGCAGGCCGATGATCCATGGGCTCATTGAAGCAGTCAGGACAGGTACCACAGTTCAACCAATCCGTTACCTGCTGTCCGGGTACGGTCAAGTGACCCGAACTACCCGCGTCAACAAAGTTCTGGCGCGCCTGCACCTCCCGTTGTTGGCACTGTAGTCCATCAATCCCCGCTGCGGCACAACGTTCACCGATTATCTGTCCGGCGCGCCAACAACAAGGTAAATACCCATCGCCAGGCTCTGGGCAAGACAGCTCTCCGCTCTCTGACTTACTCGCTGCCCGCCAACTACGATATTCCTCCGAGTTGCCATGGCCAGAATAAACTTCAAACAAGATTTGCCGATCCGGGTCATGCTGGGCACGATTCAATTGCTTGTCGAAGCGGGTAGTAGCGGGCGTATTCATACCCCATGAATTACCATGTGGAATAACGATGCTGTCGAATCCCCACTGATCGAGTTTGGCAAACAACTCCCTGGGATCAGCAGCAATCTCCATACAATCGGCGGGCAATTGACGTGTATCTACTCCTTTTTCACAGCTGGGAGTGTCTGCCACCTCGTCATAGTATCGCTGTATGCCCCAATAGAACTGCCTGTTCTCAAAATCCATCAGGGACATCATGAATTGCGCGGCGCGGCCCATAGGCGCCTTGGCCAGTTGCGCTCTAGGCGCTGCGATCGCACGGGCAGGCACCTCGGCCTCTTCGACATCTTTAAAGATGACATTTTTATGGCCGTAGTGTTTGGTCGGGTCAGTATCCACCTGGCTCCACTCCCACCCCAGGAAAGACACCATATCAGGATTTTCTCGATCTCCAGCAATCTGGTTACACTCGCGAATACTTTGCCGCGTCTCCGCCCACCGCCTGGGAGTGATACCTTCTGCGTGATCATTGATCGACCAAAAATCGAGACTGGAACAATAACGGGCGAAATCGCAAGCGTCAGCAGGAGGGTGCAAGCCAGTACCACCCATTAATGGCACCGACATAATGAAAGCATCGGGGGAGAAAGTGGTATGCACGTGCAAGTCGCCAAACAGGATTTGATTTGCTTTCCCCATTTCCATCACGGCGTCTTGTTGCCTGGCCAATGAGTCGGCGACAACTGCATCTGCAATGGCTGCACCGGTTATTTCCCCCCTATCCTGGGGCTTACCACAAGCCGCCAATAGCACCATCACCAGAGATACCGTGATAAAACTAACGCTGCGCAACTTGGCAACCATAGGCTGTTCCTGGCGTTCCAGCATTTCGATGGACCATGACCTCGTCAATCTAATCTATCTTAATGCAATGATAGTGTGCGCTGCGTGTGCACACGAGGTTCACTCAGGCCAAAAAGAATGACGGGGAAAACGATGACAGCAACACGAGGGATTCGTGCCTGAATAAGGAAACGCTGCGTGAATTGTGCCTGGTGTCGATCACAGATCTACAAGGCGCTGGCACAGAGTCGCCCAGCCGCAGTGGTGGAAGGGTGGTTTGTAATACGTCGCCCCTTATCAGGGCGACGTATTATGTAACTATCAGACAGCCTTGCGCTTAGCCGTTGCCTATTTCTTGGCGGCGGCCTTCTTTTTAGGTGCTGCTTTTTTCTTGGCTGCCGGCTTCTTTTTGGCCGCTGGCTTTTTCTTTGCAGCGGGTTTCTTTTTAGCTGCTGGTTTTTTCTTGGCGGCAGGCTTCTTTTTAGCCGCTGGCTTTTTCTTTGCAGCAGGTTTCTTTTTAGCCGCTGGCTTTTTCTTTGCAGCAGGTTTTTTCTTCGACTTGGCAGCCGCTTTTTCTACCATACTTGCTGCCTGATTTGCGGCTCTGGCCTTACGACTCTCCATGATCGCATCAGTCTTTACACTAACCAGCTTTTCAGCGGCCTCATAGGCTGCTTTGGCGATGTTGCCTACGGCTTCTGCCAGGTCCTGCACTTGTTTCTTAAGAGCATCGACTTTTTTCTGGTTATCAGGAGACGCCTTTTTGCGAAATGCATTTCTTGCCTTTTTCAAACGAGCACTGGCGCTGCTATGTCGCTTACGCGCAGCACCGAGCTCCCGTTTCGCTTTAGCGTTTGCTTTTTCAGATTCAGATACCAGCTTCTTGCGAAGCTCCTCGACTTTCTTGTTAGCTGCTTGAGCCATCTTGGTGGCCTGAGCCAGTTCTTTATCCAACATTGCTTTAGACACTCCATAGTAGTTGTAGGTACCGCATGAGTAGTGTAGGCCTAAATTCGCAAAGATGTAACGATTATTTTTTGATCTATTTCATGTTTATGTATTTGGCAGTGAAAGTTTTTTACAGTGACAACACCATCGTCTTTTAAAAAAACAGACGACGGGCAATACGCGCTAAATACACCTACTGCGCATCGCAATACCTTTCTGAAAACAGACATTGCAAAAACGAATGAACCACACACCAAGGATGATAATGCAGAAATAAAAAGGCTGCCTTGCGGCGTCTTTATGCCGAACTTTTGCAAACTCAATTTATAACTTGCAGCAGACATTTAGCTACCGCTAATCGGGTCTCTTCATCCAAATGGGACGGAGTGGCATTTCCGGGTAGTCCGGACGCTTGTTAACAGGATTAGCCGCGCACTCGGCAGTGCCTTCAGAGTTGTCCATAGACAAAGTCTGAATAGTCTGGGTAGGAGGACCGATCATACGTGAGTTGCAAGCATGACAAACTGCACAAACGCCGTAAAAAGCCAGGCTCCCCTAATCGACATTTTCCAATGAGCGCGGAGGCACCGGTTCGGGTAGCGTATAGCTTGCAACATTAGCAGTCGTGGCAAACGTACAATCCTCATACTTTCCCGGACAGATCGTCCGAAAACGCTCCGGGTTTGGATGCAACCATCGTCCATACCCACCTATCAACAATATCCGGAACCCTGGTTTCCAGCATGGCGGCCATTACCGTCCTCAGCGCAGGTGCCGGGTTAGAGCCACTATTAAATATGATGTTGTGAGAATCATCGACCGACTTGGATTTGGATCTGAATAAGGATCGTTAGCCGCATTGGATGCCAATGAGTACATCTCCGTACGTTTTTATCGGTAATCCCGGCGCAATGAACGCAAGTATCACCCAGTGTTATCGTACACGAAGTTACTTTCCACCAGTGCATGCAGACTGTTCTCGATCTCGATTCTGGCGACACTCTCAAACACATGACTGGAGACTACATCTATACTGATTGTAGTAATCCCCGCCCAATTCCAAATCACCTGCAACCGATACAGGCGCAACCACGCCATTCAAACTGACTATGTAACAAGCCAGAGCATGCTGCGCTTGCTCATCAGCAAAAGTGGCGGCCATAGCAGCCATCTGCATTGCCGTATCGCTGGCACCTGCACCAAAACCGGCACAGACGGGTATTGCATACTTATTCCTCTGTTAGATCGACATCTATTAACGGGGCTATTGTGTCAGCTCAATCAACGTATAATAATCCCAAAGCTGAAACCAAGATGAAAAGCAGCAGGAAAATTTACGCTCGCTGAGCTAGACTTGGTGAGCCGCGGCTCTGATTGGCCTGGCATTTATTAAAAAATCAAACCAGTAGGGAACTGACATGGAATTTAACCCAGATGTACACGGCATTAAATGTCCCAAATGCGGTCATGGTATGGACGAGATCTCCTACGGCGGTGACCTGGTTATAGATCGCTGCACCAATTGCAGGGGTATGTGGTTTGATCATGGAGAAGCGGAACTGCTGAAAAGCAAGTGGATGGGCGACGCCCTCGATACAGGTAGCGTCGATGAAGGCAAGAAATGGGATGCTGTTGATGATATCTCTTGTCCACGCTGTGGCAAGGATATGGAAAAAGCGTCAGATCCGGATCAGCCGCATATCTGGTATGAAGTATGTAAAGAGCACGGCATGTATATGGACGCCGGAGAGTTCACCGACTACAAACACGAAACCCTGGCTGACTGGTTCCGCAGCCTGATTAAAGGCTCTCGCTAAACCAGGGTAGCAGACATCAGCAGGGGCGAAAGATTCGCCCCTTTTGCTACCTGAAAAACAGTCGCTTGTAAGCACTTACTATCCTTATAGGCCATATTTTTATTGCCATTCGATAAGCACGGTAGCCACAGCAGCCTACCAAGGCGTTTTGCCGACTCACCTACATCCCAGTTTTTTGGCGAGCATATGAAAAGATCCACAGATGATGTCCGTATTGGCAACGCACAACCGCTAATCACCCCGTGGGTGCTGGCTGAGGAACTACCGTTACCCGAGCCACGGGCGCAATTTATAGCAGACTCGCGCCACACGATAGAAAATGTGCTATCCGGCCGCGATCCGCGACTACTGGCGATAGTTGGCCCCTGCTCGGTACATGATCCTGACGCTCTGCTGGACTTTGCAGCGCAGTTCAAAACTATCTGCGAGCCGCTTGCAGATGCCATAGTGCCGGTACTGCGGGTGTATTTTGAAAAACCAAGAACCGTAATAGGCTGGAAGGGGCTCATCAACGACCCCGATCTGGACAACAGTTTTCACATCAACAAGGGCCTGCGCCTGGCACGCAAAGTATTGCTAGACGTGGCAGAGATTGGGCTGCCCGCAGCCAGTGAGTTTCTCGATACCATTTTTGGTCAGTATTACGCAGAATTGGTGAGTTTTGGGGCCATCGGTGCAAGGACCGTAGAAAGCCAGATTCATCGTGAGCTAGCATCGGGGTTGTCCATGCCCGTTGGTTTCAAAAATGCCACTAACGGGCAGATCGACGTGGCCATAGACGCCATACGCTCAGCACGGCACAGCCATTGGTTTCCCTCGATCACCAAGGAAGGCACCCCTGCCATCCTGCAGTCCAGGGGCAACCTGCATGGCTACCTGATCTTACGCGGCGGCAAGCCGACGGGGCCCAATTACCACGCGCAGGATGTACACGATGCCGCTGTGGCACTGGCCAGCAAAGACCTGACACCTGCCGTTATTATTGACTGCAGCCACGGTAACAGCGAAAAAGACCCAACCCGCCAGGCAGAGGTGATTTCCTCTGTGTGTGACCAGATAGAACAGGGGCAAAGCGCTATCCGCGGAGTAATGCTGGAAAGCCATCTTTTAGGTGGAACTCAATCAGTAATCTCCGGCCAAGAGCTTACCTACGGGCAGAGCATCACTGATGCCTGTCTCTCATTAAAAGAAACTGAACCATTACTGCAGTTACTCACAGCAGCGGTCAGAAAAAACGGAGTGCACCATGACTGATTATGACTATGACCTGTTGGTGATTGGTGCGGGCTCGGGGGGCGTGCGGGCAGCGCGCATGGCATCGAGTTTTGGCGCACGCGTTGCAGTAGCTGAGGACCGATATATGGGCGGAACCTGCGTCAATGTCGGTTGTGTGCCGAAAAAACTCTATGTCTATGCGGCGGAGTATGGCAAAGGTTTCAAGGATGCACAGGGCTTCGGCTGGGACAGCGCAACACCACAGTTCACCTGGGCCACGTTACGCGACAACAAAAAGACCGAAATATCCCGCTTGAACGCCATCTACCGGAATCTGCTGTCCGGCGTTAACGCACAGGTGATAGAAGGCCGGGCACGCATCGTTGATGCCCATACGGTAGCGGTTGGGGAACAACGCTATTCTGCTGGTAAGCTTCTGATCGCCACCGGCGGCTGGCCACATGTTCCCGAGTTTCCCGGCAGTGAATACGCCATAACCTCCAACGAAATTTTCGATCTGGAAGCCTTTCCGCAGCGCCTGGTGATTGTTGGGGGCGGCTATATCGCGGTTGAATTCGCCGGCATCTTTAACGGACTGGGCGCACAAGTAACCCAATTCTACCGGGGACCTTTATTCCTGCGGGGTTTTGACTCCGACATTCGGGCTCACGCCGCCCAGGAAATTGCCAAGAGCGGGGTGGACCTGCGCTTTGAGGTTAATGTGGAGTCCATCACTCGCGCCGCCTCTGGCCTGCAAATCCAGCTAACCGATGGCTCTACCGTGGAGGCAGATGCGGTGTTGTACGCCACCGGTCGCAAAGCCAACCTGGAAGGTTTGGGCCTGGAAAACGTCAATGTGAAAGTCAGTGACGGTGGCACTATTGTCGTGGACGAACAATACCGCAGTACTGAACCCAGTATTTTTGCCCTGGGTGATGTCACCGGTGGCATGGAACTGACCCCGGTAGCCCTGGCTGAGGGCATGTCCTTTGCTCGCCGCCAATTTGGTGCCCTGGAAAACCAGGTGGAGTATGACTTCATACCCACCGCGGTATTTAGTCAGCCCAATATCGGCACTGTGGGATTTACCGAGGAGCAGGCACAGGCTGAATTTGGCAATATCGTGGTGTTCAAATCGACCTTCAAGCCAATGAAGCACACCATTAGTGGCAGGGATGAAAAAACCTTCATGAAGTTGATAGTCGATCAGGCCAGTGACCGAGTCGTGGGTGTGCACATGATGGGACCGGATGCCGGTGAGATCATGCAAGGTATCGCCATCGCCCTGAGAGCCGGGGCCACCAAGGCGAATTTCGACAGCACCATTGGCATACACCCCACCGCGGCGGAAGAATTTGTCACCATGCGCGAGCCCTGGACGGAAGACTAGCGTTGGAGTTCGAGCTCTGGCAAGGCGGACTACTGGTTACGGTCGGCATCCTCGCCGGCTTTCTCAATGTAATGGCCGGCGGCGGCTCACTGATCACCGTTCCAGTCCTGCTGTTCATGGGCCTACCCGGGCCAGCGGCCAATGGCACTAACCGCATCGCCATCCTGGCTCAAAACATTACTGCAATCGCCACGTTTGCCCGACGCGGATTTCGGGATTTCAAACTAAGCCTAAGCCTGGCCGCCTGCGCTGTCCCGGGTGCCGCAGCAGGAGCACTGCTGGGTACACAGCTTGATGGCGTCTGGTTCAATCGGATTCTAGCTCTCATCATGCTGGGCGTCATGCTGGTAATGCACTTCGACAAAGGCGCTACCGAGCAGTCTAAGGACCACCAACCCACGGGCAGGCAAATGCTCAACGGCCACCTGCTAATGGTAGTAGTGGGCTTCTGGGGTGGGTTTATTCAGATCGGAGTGGGTTTTATTATAATGCCGGTACTCAACCGGGTCATGGGCCTGGATCTGGTGCGGACCAATATGCACAAGGTCTTTATCGTCGCCGTGTACACCATCGTAGCTTTGGCTATTTATGCCAGCCAGGTGGAAATAATGTGGGCCGTAGGCTTGGCGCTGGCGCTGGGGAATTCGATTGGCGGCTACCTGGGCGCGCATTTTTCAGTCAGTAAAGGCGAGAACCTGATTCGCCTGATACTCAATCTGGTACTCGTTGCCTTTATTTTTAAGTTATTATTCAACTTCTGAGGCCAGCAGCCGTTACTTGTGCTGTCTGGCTGAAGCCTATGAACGACCCACTTTAGACAAGACACCCTGACTGTATGATTGAAGTGCAATCCCTGACACGTCGCTACGACAAAACCACCGCTGTGGACAACGTGTCTTTCCATATCGGCAAAAGTGAGATCGTCGGGCTACTGGGACACAACGGGGCGGGCAAGACCACGATAATGAGGATGCTCAGCGGCTATCTCGAACCCACCGCTGGCTCTATCTCCATTGGCGGCGTCGAGCTATCTACCCATGCACACACCGTTCAGCAACAGCTAGGATATCTGCCAGAAAATCTCCCGGTCTACCCGGACATGCTGGTCGCGGATTATCTGGAATACGCTGCCACATTGAAAGGTGTCCCTGCTGCAGCGCGCTACCAGTCGGTGCGCGAAGTGCTGCTAGCCACAGATCTGGCGCCAAGGGCGCTGGACAAGATAAGCACATTGTCACGCGGTCTGCGTCAACGTGTAGGAGTCGCTCAGGCAATTCTGGGTAAACCCCGTTTACTGATCCTGGATGAACCGACCAATGGACTGGACCCCAACCAGACCGAACACATGCGCCAATTAATCAAGAAACTGGCGCGCCGCGCTACGGTCATATTGTCAACCCACATCATGCAGGAAGTGGATGCTGTCTGTGACCGGGTATTAATGTTGCGCAATGGACGTCTGGCCCTGGACCAGCACTTACATGCTCTGCATCACAGCACATCATTGCTATTGCGCACCGACAACGCGGCGGAATCATTGGCCTCGTATCTGCAACGAATGCCTCAGGTGGCAGCGATCGTCCAGGGTTCCTCAGAGCCCGGGATAATGCAATTTACCCTGGATCTTCACCCGAACTCGGACATGGACACCGCCGCAAACAATATCGCCCAGTGTGTTATCAGGGCCGGCGCTCGCCTTTATCAACTGCAGCGTGTGGCCAAGGGTCTGGACAGCATCTTTCGGGAGATTAATGCCGATGTTGACTGATTCAGTTTCACGTCGAGTGGCGCAAAAAGAAGTCCGCTTATTTTTTGCTTCGCCGGTGGCCTGGTTGTTCCTGGGCTGTTTTGCCGCGATCACGCTGTTCATATTTTTCTGGGTGGAATCATTCTTTGCGCGCAATATTGCCGACATTCGCCCCCTGTTCGAGTGGATGCCAATCCTGCTGATATTTCTCTGCGCAGCGCTAACCATGCGCATGTGGAGCGAAGAACGCCGCACCGGTACGCTGGAACATGTAATGACCCAACCGGTCAGCTTGTGGCGCTTTGTTGTGGGGAAATTCCGCGCCTGTTTTACACTCCTGCTGCTCGCCCTGATTTGCACACTGCCGCTACCCGTGACCGTATCGTTGATGGCCGACCTGGACTGGGGGCCGGTAGTGGCCGGTTATCTTGCCGCCGCCCTACTTGGAGCCGCCTATCTCAGCGCCGGTTTATTCATATCCGCACGCACCGATAACCCCATTGTCAGCCTGATTGGCACAGTTAGCCTTTGCGGGACATTGTATTTGCTGGGCAGCGTTACCATCACCGACTTTTTTGATAACCAAATCGGCGAGACATTACGCTTGCTGGGCAGTGGTTCGCGCTTTGATAGTATTACCCGCGGGGTTCTCGATCTGCGCGATCTATTGTATTACCTGAGCCTGATCGCAGGTTTCCTGGCACTCAACGTCTATGTACTGGAAAAAGAGCGCTGGGCCAAGGCAGTCTCAACCGCACGTCATCGTCACTGGCGCACCGCTACCATGCTGTTGCTGGTTAACCTGGTACTGGCCAATATCTGGCTGGATCGTATCGATGCTCTGCGACTGGATATGACCAAAGGCAAGCTATACAGTATTTCCCAGCCTACCCATGACTTCCTGGATCAATTGCAGGAACCATTGTTGATTCGCGGCTACTTCAGCGCCAAGACCCATCCCTTGTTAGCCCCTCTGGTGCCACAGCTACGCGACCTGATCAGGGAATATGAAGTTGCCGGCAGGGGCAATGTAAACATCGAGATCATCGACCCGGCCCTGGAGCCGGAATTGGAACGCGAAGCGAACGAGCGCTATGGGATTTCCGCCACCCCCTTTCAGGTAGCCGATCGCTATCAGGCGGCACTGGTGAATTCCTATTTCAACATCCTGGTGAGCTATGGCAACGAACATGAAACCTTGAGCTTTTCCGACCTGATTGAAGTACGCACGGCCACCAACGGCGACGCTGAAGTGCTATTGCGTAATCCGGAATACGATATTACCCGCGCCATTAAAGACGTACTGTACAACTACCGCATGGGCGGCGACCTGTTCGAGGGCCTGGACGAGCCGGTGGAATTTATCGGTTATGTCTCTGGTGACGCCCTATTGCCCGAGCAACTGCTGGCCTACAAAGACTCGATTAAAGCGCAGCTGGAATTGGCCTCCAGCCACGCAGGCGAAAAGTTCAGCGTACGATTTATAGAACCTGAAGCTCGCGACGGCATAGTTGCCCACCAAATAGCTGATGAATGGGGCTTCAAACCCATGGTCGCATCGCTTGACCAGGATCAGGAATTTTTCTTCTACCTGACGCTGGCCGATACGCGACAAGTTGTGCAATTGCCCACCGATGATTTCGATCCCGCTGCATTTAAGTTGTTACTGGACGCAGGACTAAAGCGCTTTGCCAGTGGTTTTACCAGTACTGTGGCCCTGGTCACACCCAAGGTAAACCAGCAAATGGCCCAATACCAACTGGGCGGGCCCACTTTCGTCAATCTGGAACGTGCCATCACCCGCGACTATAGTATTCGTCTGGAAGATTTGTCCGACGGTGGCGTTACACCCGAGGCAGATATACTGGCGGTAGTAGCCCCACATCAGTTGGATGAAAAATCAGTCTTTGCTATCGACCAGTTCCTGATGCGCGGTGGTACCGTCATTTTGGCAACATCGCCTTTCACTGCAGAGATCAGTGGCGGGCAAATACACATGCGGGACTACAACAGCGGACTACAGCAGTGGTTGGCGTCTCACCATATCGAGATAGACGACTCACTGGTATTGGATAAGCAGAATTCGGCGTTTCCTGCGCCGATTACCAGGACGTCAGGCGATTATGAATTTCAAGATGTACAGATGATCGACTATCCGTACTTCATTGATCTGCGCACCCCGGGATTAGCCCCGGAACACCCGGTAACCGGCAAGCTACCCCAATTGACCATGGCATGGGCCTCGCCCATTACCATTGGCCGCGACAATGCAAACCGCATCACAGAACTGCTGGAGAGCTCCGCATTGTCATGGCGTAGTAACGGCATGGATGTCATGCCCAGTATGGGTCCAGACGGACTCAGCAGTTTTCGCCCCCAGAACACCAGCCAGCAAGCAGAAACCCTGGGCATAGTGGTGCAAGGTCGCTTCAAATCTTTTTTTACCGACAGCGCTCACCCCCTCAATAACATCGATGAAGATACCCCAATGTACAGCGGGCCAGGTGTCACCAGCCTCGTACAGCACTCTCCGGAATCGGCCCGCATAGTGCTATTCGCTTCCAACGACTTTATGGATGACCAGATCCTGAATGCCCAGGTCACCGCCGCTGGCACACAATACCTGGGGCCACTGGAGTTGTTTTTAAATACCCTGGACTGGTCGCTACAGGACGACCAATTGCTGGAAATTCGTTCCCGGGCACATTTTAATCGCACACTGCCACCCATGGAGCGCAAGGCACAGATAATTATCGAGTACATAAATTACGCTCTGGCCATTTTGTGGCTGCTACTACTGGCGGGCGCACACGGGCTGCGGAAAAGATTGCGGCGACGCAAGTATGCCAAAGGCCTGGCACTGTGACGCGCTCGGTCACCAGCTTATTGCTGATACTTCTTATCCAGTGCGGAATTATTACTGCCGTCTACTGGCCAGACCAGGCCTTATTGGAGCAGCCAGCTCATCGGCACCTGCTCTCTTTGAGCCCGCAGGACATCGATGAAGTGCGCATAGGAGACGAATACGACAACGAAGCCGTGCTGCAGAAAATCGGGGGGCACTGGGTGCTGCCAGAACTGGAGCATCTGCCCGCGGACCCGCACAAAATCAACAAGCTGCTGGCTGCTATTACTGACCAGGACAATGGTTGGCCTATAGCTCAATCTATTGCCGCACGCCAAAGATTCCAGGTGGCGGACTACCATTACCAACGCAGCCTGGCGCTGCTGTCGGCCAACGAACAGCTGGCGCTGGTCTACCTGGGCACCTCTCCCGCCTTTCGCAAGAACCACGCTCGCCAAAAAGGGCATGATGATATTTACAGTATCACTTTCAATGTCTTTGACGTCCCCGGGGTCAGCGGTGCATGGCTGGACCCCAGATTGCTACAAGTACGCGCGCCGCTTAGCATTATCGCCGATAGCTACAGCGTGCAGCGCACGAGCGGTGAGTGGGTGTCAGGAGCAGGGCTGAAACCGGACGAGCGCGAACTGCAAGGACTGCTCAGCGCACTGCGCACGATGCAGATTGACGGCGTGGCCTCAGAGGACCTGCAACGTGACTTGTCAACCACCGAAGCTGACCTCGTTTTGCAAGTGCAAAGCCTGGCGGGCGAAGTCACGCTGGAAATATTCACTGTAGAAAAAGCACATTTTATCAGCAGCAGTGAATATAGCCTGCTATTCAGACTCAGCGCTTACGATTATGATCGACTGACCGGAATAGACTTTCGACTTATCTCCGGAGAGGTGAATGGTGAATAAACGCTTCATTTATGAGCGTCAGGGTCTGGCTACAATACAGTCTGTGCTTAATCACTCAACTCCCCCTGATGGAGGGCTGCATTAGTGACTCGTTTCGTTATTGTTTTTTTGCTGGTGCTGGTTGGCCTGTTCACCATTGAGATGCTGAGCCCGGTTCAAGCACATGTGATCGTCCCCTTCACCACGGTGTTGGCTAATATCAGCGCAGCCATAATTTTACCCTTTGACAGTTCAGTGATTGCCTACGGCAAAGTGCTGCAATTTGGTGATAACGGTTTTGCCGTTTCCATTGAAGCAGGGTGTAATGGTGTAGAAGCCACTATCGTACTGATAGCGGCGGTTCTCGCCTTTCCCGCCCCCTGGCGCGCGCGCCTGGCAGTCGTTGGAATTGGATTCCTGGCGGTACAAGCCATGAATATAGTGCGCATTATCAGCCTGTTTTATCTGGGCAACTGGAATCTGGAATACTTCACCTGGATACACCTGTACCTGTGGCCAGTATTGATAATGCTCGATGTACTGATCGTTTTTATCGTGTATCTGCGTTATTTGTCCAATCAGGTGCAAACCCAAGAGCCCACCAATGCCTGAACAACATTATCTGCGCCAATTTTTGTTGTTTATTTTTGTGCTGCTTATTCCCTGCTTTGTCCTGTGGACGGCAGCCAGCGCGGCACTGGCTCTGCCAGC
Organism: Halioglobus sp.; assembly: GCA_036961445.1. Classification (GTDB taxonomy): domain Bacteria; phylum Pseudomonadota; class Gammaproteobacteria; order Pseudomonadales; family Halieaceae; genus JBALVO01. The sequence goes on along the minus strand of JBALVO010000001.1, from coordinate 52,811 downwards.
CATCGGCTTTGTGAATACGATATTGACCGCCTGGTTTCCCGATGTCGTCAACGCAGTTTATGCCCAGGGACCTGAAGCATTATTGATGACCGAATTTGGCGAGCTAAACGGCAAACTGGTTGCACCACAGGAGTCTGACTACCTGCTGGGGTTCAAACTGGATACCCGTATCCTGTCCTATTCATTACCTTTTTACACGGCCCTGCATTTCGCTACACCCAAGCAGGACTCTCTGGGCAAATTATTCTGGGGGCTGCTTACACTCTATGTGCTCTTTATATTTGGCCTGCTGTGCCTGTGCCTGAAAGAGCTTATGGTTAACCTGGGAGCGGTTTTTTTCACGCAGTCTGAGGTATTTGTTCCGCCTGCGGATGTCATCGCCCTACTTTACCAGCTGAATGTACTGCTAATCCCCACTCTGGCACCGGCAATATTGTGGGCCTGGCAAAATCGGGACACGCCGCTGCTGCAAAGTGCATTCACCACGGGCATAGCAAGCAACTAGAACATCGTCACTTAGTCCCTGAACTCTGGCGAGCGGTCATCCTTGCGCGCTTTGATCGCCTCTTCAAAATTTTTGGTGGTCATACGCACAAACAACTGTGCAAGACCCTCATGATTCATGTGCGTATGCAAACTGCCAGCATCTACACCAGCCCACAACATTTGCTTACTAAGCTCGACGCCCAACTGGCTAAAGCCATTGATGCGCTCGGCTGTGTCATAACATGCCTGTAGTAACTGATCCTGCGATACTACCGTGGATACCAAACCTATGCGCTGGGCTTCCTCGGCGGCAACGTCTCTGCCGGTCAGCATAACGTCAAAAGCCCGACTGGTTCCTATCGCGCGAGGTAGCAGATAGCTCAAGCCCAATTCAGCAGAAGTGAGTCCGTTGTTTATACCTGCCGCACGAAAATACGCTTTATCCGCAGCAATACGCATATCAGTAGCCATGGCAAGGCAAAACCCCCCGCCTATGGCCGGGCCATTGATAGCGCCAATGACCGGCTGGTGCATACCCTGTATCGCCTTGATAACGTCTTCGAGTAGCTTCATGGCGCGGCGGGCGATGCCCGGCACCGTAAGCCCATTGAAGCTATCCATCCAGCCAGGGTCCTCAAGGTCGGCACCGGCACAAAAACCGTCACCGGCTCCGGTCACCACCACTACCCGGGTTTCATTGTCAAAACTGACTTCTTCCAACGCTTCTTTAAACGGCACCATGACATCAAAGGCCATCGCATTCATACGCTCAGGTCGGTTGAGCGTAATTAGCGTGACATAGGGGCGCGGTTTTTCTACAGTGACAAAGGACATAGCCTCATTCCGGATTACAGGGCAAGAGCCATCAGCCTACTGCTTGCCCCCGGCACTGGCCATGTCGTAAAAGGCCAGTTTGACCAGCCCTATTGAGCAGCTATGCTACAGTCAATACGAGGAGGTATTTGCTATGAGATTACTGGGTATGGTACTCGCGCTGGGCGCAATCATGTGGGTGTTGTTTCGTGCCTCAGGCGGCAGCGAGGGCGACGGCATCATTCCACAGGAGTATCAGAAGTCGATGGAGAAAGCTGAGGGTGTTGAACAATCCTTGCAGGACGCAGCGGACCTGCAATTGAAAAAACTGGATGAGAACAACCCCTAGGCCCTCGTTTATTGCGCCTGCAATTTTTCCAGAATACTGGAAAAATCCCGTTGCCCATTGCCGGCATCGCGATGCTGGCTATAGAGCGCCTTGGCTAACTGCCCCATGGGATTGTCAAAATCACATTGCTCAGCAATCTCCAGCGCCAGGCCCAAATCTTTCAGCATCAGGTCTACCATAAACCCCGGCTTGTAGTCGTTGCTCGCCGGCGCTGTCTCCATCACCCCCGGGTAGGGGTTATACACTTCCAACGACCAGTTGCGGCCGGAACTGGCCAGCATGATTTCCGATAGCACTTTGGGGTCAAGACCATTGCGCGCGCCCATTTCCAGAGCCTCGCAGCTGCCTATCATATGAATGGCCAACAGCATATTGTTACAACCCTTGGCTACCTGGCCGGCGCCGGCGGGCCCCGCGTGAAAAATATTCTTGCCCATATCCTTAAGGATAAGTTTTGCTTTGGCAAAGGTGGTGACATCACCACCACACATAAAGGCCAGCGTTGCCGCGGCGGCGGCAGCCACTCCACCCGAAACGGGGGCATCCATAAAACCTATGCCCATTGCAGCAGCGGCTTCACCTACCGCTCTGGCAGTGGCGGCATCGATGGTGCTGCAATCCAACACGGTAGTACTACTATCTAATTGCGCCAGAAGGCCCCCGTCACCAAGGTAGGTCCCGGCGACATGCTTACCCGCCGGCAGCATCGAGATAACATAGTCCACGTCCTGCGCTGCTTCAGCGGCTGTAGTAGCTACCGATGCACCGGCTTCGCGCAATTGATCCAGGGCGGCCGGGGACAAATCAAACACCGTAACATTGTGCCCGGCCTTCACCAGGTTGATAGCCATGGGTCCGCCCATGTTGCCCAGACCAATAAATGCGACATTAGCCATAACGTAATTCCCCAAAAAATTTACAGATCAGCCAGAGGATTAATATCCCACGGCGCTTCAAAAAATGCGTCTAGAACCGCTGCCGGAATATCCCGGGAAGCCCTATATTGCCATGCAGGACTGCGATCTTTATCGATAAGCAGGGCGCGCACACCCTCGGCAAATTCCGGGTGGCGCACAATATTGGTCACTAGCTGAATTTCAAACTGGAAGACTTCTTTCAGGGACGCGTGTCGTGTTTCAAGTAATTGCCGGAATATCCACAGGGCCGCCAATGGCGAGCCCTGCGCCAGGCTGTCCCGAGCCCTGGACAACCAAGGGTCCTGGGTTTGCTGGGAAATAATATTGTCCACGATCTCGTGGATGTCATCACCATCGCACAGGGTATTAATGGAACCCAGATGTGGCTCCACCTGACCACCCGGGCACTGCCCGATACTCTGTTCGGCAAAGGGACGCAGTGTGTGCCGGACCAGGGCATGGTTAAGCGCGGCATCGAGGCCCCACTGCTGTCGCAGCAACTGCGCAATCACATCCAGCTTGCGCTCACTGGAAATAAAACGATCTGCAATCCCTGTATAGATAGCGTCGGCAGCGTTGATGGAGGCACCGGTAAGGGCCAGGAATTGCCCCGACTTGCCCGGCATATGATTGAGAAACCAGCTCCCGCCAACATCAGGGAACAATGCAATCGTCACCTCAGGCATAGCAATACGGGTTTTCTCAGTCACGACTCGATGTGAACAACCAGCCATCACACCCAGTCCACCACCCATCACAATACCGTGTCCCCAGCATATAATGGGCTTGGAATAGGTATGCAGGTCGTAGTTCATACGGTATTCACGCGCGAAAAAATTCTCGGCATAATCACAGGGACCGCCCGGGGTCGCGACCGCTGATTCATGCAATGCCTGTACATCACCACCGGCACAAAATGCCTTCTCACCCGCGCCATCGATAAAGATCGCAGCGATGTGCTCATCTTCGCGCCAGGAATCCAGCTTCGCCTGCAGCAGATCCACCATCTCCAGCGTTAATGAATTTAGGGTACTGGCGACATTGAGGGTCACCCTGCCCAACTTGCCGGCACGTGCTGGCAACTCCTCAAATAAAATCGGTGCTTCAGGCATTAGCGGCTTCCTCAGCTATTCGTCCACTCGGGTTTGCGCTTTTCAAGGAACGCATTCACGCCCTCGCGCTGGTCTGCTGTGGAGAACAGGTCTACAAACAGTTCGCGCTCACCTTCCAGGCCGGCCGCAATCACTGTATTACGTCCGCTATGCAGCAGACGCTTGCAGAAATTGACAGAGGTCGGGCTCTGTTGCCCTACTTGCTCAGCCAGAGCCAAAGCTTTATCCAAGGCCTCTCCCCTGGCTACCACTTCTTCAACCAGACCGATACGTTCGGCAGTCGCAGCCGTAATACGCTCCCCGCAAAGAATCATACGCTTGGCCCAGCCCTCTCCGACCAGCCAGGACAAGCGCTGGGTGCCGCCAGCGCAAGGCAACAGACCCACTTTGGCCTCGGGCAGCGCCATCTGGGCCTGCTCCTCGGCTATGCGGATGTCACAGGCCATAGCGACCTCCAGGCCTCCGCCCATCGCAAAGCCATTGACTGCAGCGATCGACACGCCACGAAAGTCCGCCAGGGTCTCAAAGGCTTCACCAAAATAGTCGGCCATGGTCCTGGCGCTCTGGGGATCGCCATCAGCGAACAGGTTCAGGTCGGCACCGGCGGAAAAGAACTTCTCACCCGCCCCGGTAAGTACCAGCGCGTAGATGTTTTTGTCGTCATTGAGCGCTTCAACCACTCCCTGCAGGGCCGGCAGGCTCTCCCTATCCCAGGTATTGGCCCCCGGATTGTCAATAGTGACCAGGGCGGTATGGCCCCGCAATTCGACTTTGACCTTATCTGATGTACTCAAGCTCATTTTATTACCTCCAGTGCGCCGTCCATTAACATTTTGCGAGCCACGATTACCCGCATAATTTCGTTAGTCCCTTCGAGGATCTGGTGCACGCGGGTATCGCGTACATGTCTTTCCATGGGATATTCCTTGATGTAACCGTAGCCACCAAACAGCTGCAGTGCGTCGTTACACACGCTAAAACCGACGTCTGTGGCGAAGCGTTTGGCCATGGCACAGTAGGTCGAAGCCTGGGCGTCTTTAAGGTCCAGTTTACTAGCGGCCAGTCGCACCATTTGCCGGGCGGCAACCAGCTCCGTCAACATGTCTGCCAGTTTGAATTGCGTGGCCTGAAAGTCGGCGATAGCCGTTGCGAACTGCTTGCGCTCCTGCACATAGGCGGTGGCCTCTTCCAAAGCCTGTTGCGCGGTGCCCACACTGCAAGTGGCAATATTGATACGGCCACCGTCCAGCCCTTCCATAGCGATGGCAAAACCCTGCCCTTCCTCGCCCAGGCGATAGGTCATAGGCACGCGCACATTGTCGAAAGTGACCATACGCGTGGGCTGGGCATTCCAGCCCATCTTGTCTTCTTTCTTGCCGTAGGAAACGCCCTGCGCATCAGCGGGAACCAACACGGCGGATATGCCTTTGGCTCCTGCGCCACCGGTGCGCAGCATTACCACCAACGCATCGGTTTCCCCTGCGCCGGAAATAAACACCTTGCTGCCATTAACCAGATAATCATCCCCATCGCGCACGGCGGTAGTGCGCAACGAGGCCGCGTCAGACCCTGCACCGGGCTCAGTCAGGCAGTAGGAGGCCAGCTTACTGCCCATCACCAAATCCGGACACCACTGCTCGATTACAGCCTCGCAGCAGTACTTCCCGACCATACTGGTCGCCATATTGTGGATGGTGAGAAAAGCCGCAGTTGCAGTGCAACCCTTGGACAGCTCCTCAACGATCAGACTGGCATCCAGCCTGCCCAGACCCAGTCCACCGGCCGTCTCAGGGGTATACATACCCATAAAGCCCAGTTCACCTGCCTGCTGTAATACGTCCTTGGGAAATATTGCCTGCTCGTCCCACATTGCCGCATTGGGCGCCAGGGCGCCCTCGGCGAAGGCTCGTGCGCTTTGCACAAACGCTTGTTGATCCTCACTGAGAGAAAAATCCATGTACTGCATCACTCCTCAAACGGGAAATTGCTATATTGCGAACTCACCCTGGCGCAGGCTTTGCGTTAGAATTTTCCCATTACCGACCCGAACAACTCCTCATCGGAGGGAATCACCTTGGTTGTAGCCAACGGCCTGGAAACCCAGGTTTCATTGACCAGGTCGCGCCAGGTGATGTTGTGGTTAATGCTGTTGCCGCCCCATGAGCCACAGCCCAGGGAGAAAGTCTGACGCATTCCGTTCCAAAGGTTACCGCTGTTGGACGCCGCCTGCGGCTGGTTCACCATCACCCGTGAAGTGCGTGTGCCGCTGGCCAACTTCATGATGTTGTCATCGTTGCTGGAATAGATGCCGCAACTATGACCCTGCCCCTGGTAAGCCTGGATTTTGTTAGTCAGTGCGATTGCTTCTTCAATATCTTTGACTTTATACAACGCCATGGTGACTGACAGCTTCTCCCCCGAAAAGGGATAGCCAGCGCCTGCGCCAGTTTCCGGTACGATCAGAAACTGTTTGCCTTCGGGCACATCAATACCTGCCTGGCCCGCAATGCTCACGGCAGGCTGCGCGACGATACTGGTATTGAGATGACCGTCGTGCCAGATAGTTTCCTGTAGCTTCTGCTTTTCGTCACCTTCGACAACATAGCCACCCTCATGGATGAGTTTGTCCAACAACTCGTCGTAGACCGCTTCAAATACCAAAACCGAGTTGTCCGATGAACACGACGCCGCGAGATCCAGCGTCTTGGAAATGCGTATCTTCTCAGCAGTATCATCCAAATCAGCCGTGTCATCTACCGTGATCACGGCGTTACCCACACCGACACCCAGCGCTGGAGTCCCTGAGGAATAAGCGGCGCTGACCATAGCTTCGCCGCCGGTCGCCAGGATGCGGTCACACTGACGCATTAATTCGTTAGTCTTTTCCATGGTCGGTACGTCAATGCTTTGCACCAGGTCTGCCGGGCCGCCCAGGGCCACAATGGCCTCTCGCATGTAATCGCAAATCAGCTTGTTAGTCAGCTTGGCGCGGGGGTGCGGCGCGACGATGATGGCGTTGCGACCCTTAATGGCAGAAATAGCCTTGATCACCGGTGTCGCCTCAGGATTGGTAGAAGGCGACAGAGCGCCAATCACGCCAACCGGCTTGGCGATCTTCACGATATTGCGCTCCAGGTCTTCCTCAATCACACCGACAGATTTGTCATGAATGATATCCATCAGCGTCGCCCGCGTTTTGCGATGGATCTTCAGGTACTTGCCTTCGTAGTTGCCCAGCTGAGTTTCCTCAACTGTGAAGCGTGCAATCTTTTCAGACACTGCTTCGCGAGCCACGGACCAGACCATCGCAGTAATCAACTGGTCAACCTGCTCCTGGGTGTAATCTGCTATTTGTTCGCACGCCAGGCGCGCACGCTCCATCATGGCTGCTATGTCTGCCTGCGCTGCCTTCATTTCCTGGTTGTCTTCCATTGTCCTGTACTCCTGTGTCAATTGCTGGTGCTCACCTGTTGCAAGCTAGACCGTAGTCTAATGGCTGATCAAAAACTGAGCGCTAGCTTACCCTGCCAAAGTGGGGACTCCAAGAGAGGAAATTGCGCAAATTATGGACTATATTGCTGTATTGGTATTACTAACAAATTACCTGAGAGAACTTTAAAGCATGAGTGCCCCGTCCACTTGGCCGTTACCGGAAAACGGCACCCGATTCCTGACACCCGCCTTCATGCTGAACAAACTCGCACGTCACCCGCTTACACGGGAATGTTATCCCACCGCCCTGGGGTTCTATCCAGCAGCCAGCTCACACCTGATGCAACGCAATCGGCATGATGACAACCTGTTGATTTATTGCGTAGAGGGTAAGGGGCATGCCAGCACCGCGAACTGGCACGGTACCATTGGCCCGGGTGAGGTTCTTTTACTACCGCAGGGCGTGTCACACCATTATGCAGCGGACCCCGATGAGCCGTGGACCATCTATTGGGTACACTTTCAAGGCAGCAGCACTGCGGTTTTTAATCAGTATCTGGGGTATCGCGAGGATCGCCACCCAGTCACCAAGGTCGGCGTTTCGCCTCAGTTGATTGCTCATTTCAGAGGACTGATGGAGGTACACCGCACCGGTTACAGTACACGGGCATTTATCAATGCGGCCAATCAACTGCGCCACCTGTTCACCCAGGTTGCGCTGGAAATGCGCAGGGCGCAGGCGAACAGCCAGTACGGCTTCAATCTGGAGGCCCTGCAGAGCTTCATGCTGGAACATATCGGGCAGCCCCTGGACCTGGACACGCTGGCCGCCGCGGCTAATCTTTCAAAATACCACTTCGCCAGTAAATACAAGGCACTGACCGGTTACTCCCCGATCAAGCATTTTCTCAATATGAAGATGGAACACGGCTGTTATCTACTGGACACCAGCAATCTAAGCGTCAAGGGGGTTGCTGCGGCTCTGGGTTATGATGACCCGCTTTACTTTTCGCGGTTGTTCACCAAAACCATTGGCATGTCACCCCGCGCCTATCGGAGCTCGGTCAGGAAATAATGACTCCGGGGTTGGTGGCGGCTGCACGATTTCTGACGAATCGGTCAGGTGCTTCATCAACAGGGCTCGCATCCATTGATGGGGCGCACTCCGGGAGGTACGGGTATGGCGCATCAACGACATCTTGCCGCGATTTGTGCTGTGTGTATTGTGAATCATGCGCTGCAATTCCGCCGGCAATTCCAACCCGACAATGCGCTCCCGATAAAGCCCCCCCTCCTGAAAACCTGCGTTGGCAACCAACAGCGAATCCGTGCGGGTTAATACACCGACTGCTGCTGAAAACTGTGTGGTTTCCAGAGCGATGCTGCGGTGCACGCCATACTGACCCAGGACATCATCGACCATACTGGTATTTTCACGCGTCAAACCGGGTAAATAGAGCCGCAGGTGTGGATAGGCCAAAAAGTCCTGCAGGTTTATCTCTTGCTTTTTTACCAGGGGGTGCTCGACTCGCATATAGCAGCGCGGGGCAATGGCCGCGATGGGCTCGGCAAGGATATCTCGCTCTGTCTCCAAAGCGACAAAAACAGCAAAGTCAGCTTCGCCTTTTTTCAGCTGGTCCTGGTAGCCCGGTGTGACTTCCGCCGTTATAACCTGGACATTGGGGGCAATATTGTGCAAATCGGCCATCAGCCCGGGCAACAGCGACTCGCAAAGAATCGGCGGTAGCAGCAGTTTGAAGCTGCCGGCAAACGTGGCCGGATCAAACTCAGCACTACCCAAAACACTGTCCATCGTTTCTAATAATGCCGGTAACTTGCGGCCCAACTCCTCGGCCCGGGGCGTGGGGATCAGGCCGTGGGCGGTGCGGGTAAAAAGTTCGTCTTCAAAAGAGTCGCGCAATTTTTGCAGGGTTTTGCTCAGCGCAGGTTGTGATACGGACAAACGCTCCGCTGCCCGGGTTACATTGCGTTCCTCCAACAGGATCTGCAGCGCCACCAGCAGATTCAGATCGGTACGGATAAGCTTGCGGGAAATCATTTAGCCCCCTAGAAATAACTTTTAGTTATGATACTGATGCTAGCATCCCCCAACAGCCAAATCACCTGCTAAATTTAAGCGCCCGTGCAACCCCCTGGAGACCCTGGGGTCTATAAAAAGAGTAATCCAGCGCTAAAAGGACTTATAGATGAGACAGTTACAGCAAGCACTGGGGTTTATCTCCCTGTCAATAATACTCACTGCCTGCACCGGCACTCCCACACTGGAAGAAAAGCCAAGTTCTGAGTTCGCCGGTTTAAATGAGGTTTCCAGCAGCGGCTTCAAGGAGGCCTGGGCCCGACCCGGTGCTGATCTGCAGCACTACAAGGTTATCCTTATAAGCGACCTGGTCTCGTCCGACGCGGAGATCCGACAACCGGCAGCCTCCAAACTTACGCGCCAGGACTGGGTGCTGACACCGGCGCGACAGCAGGCGCTGAGCCAGGACTGGAGTCGGGCGATGAGCACTGCTGCGGACGAGCGCGATATCAGCTCGACCGGAGAGGGTGAGCAGGTTTTGCGTGTCGATGCACAGATAACACGTATAGCCCCAAATTCCGATCCGCAGCAGGCGCAATCCGCGCCCGGTTACACCAGGGTGTATTCCGAAGATTCCGGGGAAGCGTCCATAGAGATCAAGCTCTATGACCAGACCAGCAACGAGCTGCTGGCTGTCATCCGTGACAATCGACGAGTCGGCAACCGCATGTGGAGACTCACCAGCACGGTAAGTGCCTCCGCGGATGTACGGATGTTGTTTGATAGCTGGTCGAATCGGTTACTATCACGTATTTCTGGCAAATAAGGTAACAGCTCTGTGATCTATCGACTCCTTCTCCCCCTACTGGCGGCACTGTCCATGGTGGCGTGCAGCTCTACTTCACCGGGTGTAAAACCGGACCCCCTGCGCCAGGCCAGCGCCGTCTCAGTGACCATGCCCGGCTTCGTGGTCACTCCCGAAACCACCTTGCGCTGGCGTTCCGACCTAAATTGGGTCGATGATCCTGAGGGTAATTATAAGCGCCGTGCTCAGGTGCTGCAGCGGGCACTGCAGCAGGAATTTGAGCAAAAGGGCTACCATTTTGTCGCAACGGGCGAACCGGCGACCTATGATGTGCTGGCCGTCGCACTGCTGGGCCAACTGCAGGACCAGAAAGAACTGGAGCGAGTGTTTCGCCTATACCCATCCCTGTCCGCGCCGGCCAAAGGATACGGCCGCGGCACAGTACTGGTAGCTATCGCACCAATGGGCACTCGCGATATCGTGTGGCGTGGAGCTTTGGAAGTATTCACCGACCCCGACAAAATGCCGGTGGCCGAGCGTGACCAGAGACTGCAATGGGCCGCGGGACAACTGTTACGCAGTCTGCCGGTACAACCCTGACGCCGACTTTGTTTGCCGCTGGGGCACGAAGCTCGCTAGCCGCCTCCGATCCGGACTGCTACCATTGAGCCCGTTGGGCGGCCATAGACATGTGCTTATTCCGGGCCTCGCCTGGCCGTCACTATCACCTGATCTGCAACGAGGAAAATCATGCGATTCATAAATATACTGGTTGGCGGACTATTGTCCCTGGCCTTGTCCGCCTGTAACAGCATGGAGATACGTCCAGCAGAGGTGAGTGAGTTTGCAGCCGGTAACTATCAGTATTACAAGTGGCGCAGCGCGCCCATGCAAAACACGGCGAACTCCTCCGACGCGATTTACCTTATGGATCCCATCGTGCGCCGGCAAGTCAATTCAGGCCTGCGGGCCAAGGGTTATATCCTTGATGAGGCGAAAGCCCAATTCAGTGTGGACTACATGTTCGCGACTGGCATGCGCATGGGTGAAAAAAGTCAGCAGGCCAGTAACCTGACACCGAGGCCCTCTATTACACCCAACAGGCAGGTCGACCAGGCGAGTGTCGATAACGCCATTGCACTGGGCGGTGTTAAAGAAACCAGTAATATCGCGCTGCAATTCAATGATGTGGCGAGCAATGAGGAAGTCTGGCAGGTCATCATGACCAAATTTGTTGAAAATGCGAACAGTATCGACACCGCCCGCCTTGCCGATAATCTGGGTAAGGCGGTCAAACAGGCGCTAAAGCCCTTGCCTGAGGCGATGTAGGCCCTCGTCCCAGGTTAGCCATATACCTGCGGGTTCACACAATGTTGCATTCGCTGCCCTTGCAGGGCAGCCAGAGCGTTATTCGCGGCAATATCTGCCATCGCCGCCCTGGTCAGAATGGTAGCGCTGCCAATATGTGGTGCTAACAAGACCCTGGGATGTCGCAGTAGCGGATTGTTCATCGCTACCGGTTCCTGCTCAAATACATCGATACCGGCTGCAAAGACCTGGCCACTATCAAGCGCCTCAGCCAGCGCGAGCTCATCGACAATACCGCCACGGGCTGTGTTTACCAGTACCGCTCCGGGTTTCATCATAGCGATTCTTTGCGCGTCCAGCAGGTTGCGTGTATCTGCGGTGAGCGCAACATGCACACTGACAAAATCACTGCGCGCCAACAATTCTTGCAAGGACACGTTTTCTACGCCGGGCACCTCAGGTTGAGACCTGCTCCAACTAATCACGCGCATACCGAATCCCGCGGCGCGGCGCGCCACCGCCTGACCTATGGCTCCCAGACCAACAATACCCAGTGTGGCATTGCTGACATCCTTGCCGATGAAAAAGTCGGGAGACCAGGCCTTATCTGCGCCCCAGTTTCCCGCCCGAATATAACGGTCCGCCTCACCCAGGCGGCGCGCAGCTGCCAGTAACAAAGCGAATGTAGTATCTGCGGTGGTATCCACTAGCACACCCGGTGTATTTCCCACAGGGATGCCACGATCGCTAAGGGCCCGCACATCTATATGGTCGACACCAACCGACATGCTGGAAACGAACTCCAGGTCCGGCATGGCATCGAGTAATGATCGATCCACGCGATCGGTTAACAGACATACCAGACCCTGGCATCCGACCAGCTGCTGACGCAATTCACCAGCGGGTAACAGGCCAGAGCCCATCCATACGTGCATGTCACATTGCCTGGCCAGTTCATGAATACGTTCACCGGGCAGTTGGTGCGTGACAAAAACGTGTTTCGACATTATCAGTAGAGGCTCCGGGAAACTTCGCTATCTAAGGTACCGATGGAGTCAGACTGGCCATTTTTACCAACCCCGCGCTCCATTCGCGCAATCGCTCGGGGGTATAAATATCACCCTCGGGAAGATTGCCCCAAACCGGCAGCGGCCAACAGGGGTCGCCACTATGGCGCCCAACAATGTGCAGATGCATCTGGGGCACCACATTACCCAGACCGGCAAAATTCACCTTTTCGAATCCCAGTACCTGCTTGATAAATGCCGAGACCGCCACGCACTCAGCCAACACCGCCTGACGGTGTTCCTCGGGTAGATCCAGCACATCGACCATACGAGTGTCGGGAACGAGGATAAACCACGGGACAGCGGCATTGCGGTGCAATAGCACTTCACAGGCCGACAATTTGCCCAGATGGTGACAATCACCCAGCAGTTGCGCATGTATGTGAGATAGATCCATAGCGACCCTCCAGAAAACCGTTCCCCTTACTGTAGCGGCTGTTTTGCATGATTGGCAACACGTGGATCGCCGATTACCGGTGCCTGTCTTCCCCACGGCCCATCTAGGTTACTGTCAGACCCGTTTAAAGCCCCTCGTTATGTGAGATTCGCAATGCATCAATGCAATGCTTATCACATCAGTTTACCTGCCCTAACCATCAACTTTCACCCTCAAATGACGCGGCTGCTAACAGTATCAGAACGCAATTGGCCATTGCCTGAATGGTCGAGTAATTGGCTGGCAACATCGTGCAGCAATATCAGTCCAACTACGGTACGCTCACCCACTTCCATTCCAGCATCTCGCGACAGCGGTAGACACTATGAGCAACCATGACCCCTCGCTACACGGTGATCTAGCAACGCGTGTAACAGTAGACACCCGCAGTCTGGAGTGGACACCCAGTGCCGGCGGTCACGTATCGCGCAAACGCGTGCACCGGGTGGGCCCGGCGGAATCGGGCCAGGTAACCTCGGTAGTGCGCTACGAGCCAGGCGCTAGCTTCCCAGCCCACGACCACCCCGAGGGCGAAGAGATCCTGGTATTGCAGGGAATATTTTCAGACGAGCATGGAGACTGGCCCGCCGGCACCTATTTGCTGAATCCCGAGGGTTTCCGGCACAGCCCTTATTCAAAAGAAGGGTGCGAATTGTTCGTCAAACTGCGGCAATTTCCGGGCCTGGACCGCACGCACATAGCCATACAAAGCAATAACGAAGACTGGAAACCCACTGTGCGCAAAAATATATCCTGGAAAAAGCTGTATGCCCAGGAGCCCTATACTGACCATATGCGGCTGGAAAGCTGGTCTTCACCTGCGGCCATGGGGCGAATCAATTTCCCGCAGGGCGCGGAGCTATTTGTGTTACAGGGCAGTTTTGCCGACGAGATGGGCAACTATCCCACTCATAGCTGGCTGCGTATCCCGGCTGGCGGCCACATCACCGCCACCAGTGATGAATACTGCGAGGTATATATCAAGGAGGGCGGATTTACCTACCTGCGGCAAGGCTAGGGAGCCTGCGTGCCTTGTATTGCGTACTCGCGAAACGCCCACAACATGTACAACAAAACAACACAGGCGCAGCCCAACCAGGCCGCCCGATAGCCAAATAGCGCCAGATTTGCGCCTGTCATCAGGGGGCCTACCACCCGGCCCCAGGAGGATGCCGCACTGGTAATACCCAGCATCCGGCCACGAAACTCCAGCGGCGTTCTATCGGTAACAATAGTATTGAGCAACGGTATACAAAGTGTGGCTCCGGTCATAGCGACGAACATCGAGCCGATCATAACGGGCATCGTTGTCGCAAATGCTGCGCTGAGCAGGCCGGACATAAACGCCACAATTGCAATACACAACAATCGCCATTCACCCAGGATACGCACCAGCGGTCCCAGTAAGCCGCCCTGAAAAATAACCATCAGAGCACCCTGTATGCCAAACACAATACCGACTTCCCTGGCACTCCAACCCAGCACATCCCCCATCCAGAGCGGGAAGACATAGGTCAGGGAACTGACACTGGTATTGTGTAAAATATATTGCAGTACCAGCAGACGATTACCCGTGCGGCGCAACAGGCCATAAAAAGAAAACTGCTCGCCACTGCGGCGTTGCACACCGTGGGCGATGCGCTTGTCTTGGGGCAGAGACTCTGGCAGGAAAATCGCTGCCGCAAAAATAGCCAACACAGACATCACCCCGGCAACAATACACGGCAACGTGAAGCTGGCACTATCACCGGACAGCAAACCTCCAAGCATAGGCCCGAGCACGATACCCAGGCCAAATGCCGCACCAATCAAGCCCATGCCACGGGCACGATTTTGCGGTGTGGTGATATCTGCCATCATGGCAGAAGCCACACCAATATTTCCGGCCATCAATCCGGCAAAACCACGCGCAGCGAACACCATCCACAGCTGCGATGCCAGTCCCAGCATTACATACGACACAGCCGCACCTGCCAGGCAAATCATAATAACCGGCTTGCGACCAATGCGGTCAGACAAGCGCCCCCAGAAGGGCCCGCACAGACCGGCACAGGCCGCATAGGTAACAATAATAAGGGCAATGTCTATTTTGTCTGCGCCCAACTTCGGCGACAGGAAAGGCAGAATAGGTATCACGATACCAAAGCCGATGAGATCCAGCAGAATAACGCCAAATAAAATAGGCACTAGCGGCCTGTCCCGGGTTGCGCCGTGGCATATCCGGGACAAATCACCCTAGTCACCTTGCCAGCGGTGCACCTGCTCCAGTTCCAGGCCAAACAGCTCCAGGACACGCCCCACGCTCTGGGTGACAAGGTCATCCAGGCTTTGTGGTTTAGTGTAAAAAGCCGGAACCGGGGGAGCGATAATTGCGCCCATCTCCGACAATTGCGTCATTGTGCGCAAGTGTCCGGTGTGCAGTGGTGTCTCTCGCACCATCAATACCAGCCTGCGACGCTCCTTAAGGACCACGTCGGCAGCGCGAGTAAGTAATGTGGAGGTAACACCCGTGGAAATTTCCGACATGGTGCGAATGGAGCACGGAACTACCAACATCCCGGCTGTGGGGAACGATCCACTGGCGATGGCCGCGCCAACATTTTTGATGGCGTGCACTTCACTGGCAAGGGCCTGTATCTGCGCCAGCGACATGTCCATTTCATAGTGCAGAGTGAGTTCCGCGGACTTACTCATCACCAAATGAGTCTCCACACCACAATCGCGCAGCAACTGCAGGGCGCGCACCCCGTAGACAATACCCGATGCCCCGCTAATACCAACAATAATGCGTTTGGTCATGAACCAATACTCGCCGATCAATACGCCGGAACTGTAGCAGTCCCGCTGCAAAAAATCACTTGGGCGTGCGGCGACTAACGCCGAGCTTGGCCGCTGGCCGTTTACCACCCCCGCCTTGAACCTTACGGCCCTTGCCAGCTGCGGAATGACTGGCGGCATCAAGCTTGGATATCTGCAAGCGCTGGCCGCTGACCCATATGGATTTAAGTTGCTTGAATATTTCTTTGGGCATACCTTCGGGAAGATCTACGGTGCTGTAAGTATCAAAGATCTCAATACGCCCTATGTACTCACTATCGATTTCGGCTTCATTGGCAATCGCACCAACGATATTTCCCGGCTTTACGCCATGTTCCAATCCTACTTCAACGCGAAAGCGTTCCAGCCCCACATCCGGATCACTGTTCTCCCGGACTGACTTGCGCGCTGGTTTTTGTTGTTTTTCCCCTTCGCTAGTGTGCCCTTTTTCTCGCGCTGTTTTGCGCTCTGCACTCTTGTGTTCTGCAGTCCTATGCTGCGAAGCGCGTTCAGGTCTGCGCTCGATCGACTGACGCTTTGTCGAACCGTCCGTTCCCCGGGTTTTTGCTGCATGTGGCGTCTTGTCCAGTAACGGTTTCTTGCCCTGTGCCAGCAGCGCCAGCGCTGCTGCGATTTCTACCACTGGCACGCCGTACTCAAGCTGATACTCATCCACCAGCTTCCTGAATATCCCTAGATCCGCAGAGTCCAGAGTCTCGGTGATGCGCTGTTTAAACTTACCCACTCGCTTGTTTGTCACTTCCGCAGCCGTTGGCAGCTCCATCTTTTCAATGGTATTACCAGTGGCTTTTTCTATGGCGCTAAGCAAGCGACGTTCGCGATTGGCGGCAAACAAAATGGCATCGCCCTTGCGTCCCGCACGGCCGGTGCGACCAATACGGTGTACATAAGATTCGACATCAGAAGGAATGTCATAGTTAATTACATGACTAATGCGCGTTACATCCAGGCCACGTGCAGCCACATCCGTAGCTACCACGATATCCAGCTTGCCGTTCTTCAAATTCTCGACGGTTTTTTCGCGCTGTTGTTGGGGAATATCCCCGTTCAATGGGGCTACCGAGTAGCCGCGCGCCGCCAACTTCTCTGCCAACTCTGTGGTCAGGATGCGCGTGCGTACGAAAATAATTACGCCATCAAAATCCTCTACCTCCAGTATCCGAGTCAGCGCATCGAGCTTTTTAGCACCCACCATCATCCATACACGCTGACGTATCGATTCGTTGGTCACCGTCTTCACTTTAATCGATATTTCGCGCGGATCGGTCAGGTGCCGTTTTGCAATCCGCCGAATCGCGTCGGGCATAGTGGCGGAAAACAAAGCGATTTGGCGATCTTTGGGGGTCTGATCAAGAATCCATTGCACGTCGTCTATAAAACCCATGCGCAACATCTCGTCAGCCTCATCCAGAATCAGCGTTTGCAGATTGGACAGATCCAGGGACTTCCGGCGCATATGATCCATAACCCTGCCCGGGGTGCCCACAACGACGTGAACCCCGCGCTGCAACTGTCGAAACTGCCCGCTGTAATCGGAACCGCCATAAATAGGAAGTACGTGGAATCCCGGCAGGTGGCGCGCGTATTTCTGGAACGCCTCAGCTACCTGTATCGCCAATTCACGGGTTGGCGCCAGCACCAGGACTTGTGGCAGTTTCTGCTTCAGGTTCAGCCGCGCCAATAGAGGCAGGGCGAATGCAGCCGTTTTACCCGTACCGGTCTGGGCCTGGCCCACGACATCCACGCCTTCGAGCATCACCGGAATCATGCGTGCCTGAATCGCCGATGGGGTTTCGTAACCGACGTCGATCAGCGCTTTTTGTAGAGTTTCAGGCAAGTCCAGTTCAGCAAAACTGGTTACCGTATCTGGAGTGGACATGTTGTTACCTTGGACGGAATGAGAGAGCCCTGTTTACAGGCGGTCGGCGATTATACAGGGAAATCAATCCCCTGTCCGCTCAGAAAGGGGCCAGAAACTGTGACTCAATACCACCCTGACTGCGCTGCGACTCAACCAAACCAGTGCAGTAACAAGTTGATGACAACAGCATTGGACAGGTCTATAAAAAAAGCACCTACCAGGGGTATCACCACGAAAGCCCGGGGCGCGGCCCCCAGGGTCTTGGTCACCGCCGTCATATTGGCGATGGCGGTCGGTGTTGCCCCCAGCGCCAGGCCGGAATAGCCAGAACAAATAACCGCAGCCTCATAGTTGGCCCCGAGCACCCTAAACACAACAAAGACGGTATAGAGGCAAATCAGCACGATCTGCACCAGCAACAACATCAGCATAGGGCCGGCCAGGTCCGACAACATCCACAGCTGCAAGCTCATTAACGACATGGATAGAAACAAACCCAGGCTAACATCGGACACCAGCGCCAGTGAATGTGACCCTGTGGGCCACGCATAGTTAGGAAACAGTCGGGGAACCGTATTGGTCAGGATAATACCGGCAAACAAACAGGCAACGAAGTCCGGTAGCATCAGACCCCAGTTGCCAAACAGATCATTCATTTGCGTACCCAGGCCAATGGCAATGGCAATAACCAGGAAGACATTGAGAATGCCGTCTACGCCGATGATTTCATGTTCCTTATAGCGAAATCCAATCGTGAGATCGCCTTTGTCGGCAACCAGTTTGTGCTTCCACACCAGGTAGCGCGCAATCGGACCACCCACCAGACCACCAAATATCAGGCCGAACGTAGCACAGGCCAAGCCTATTTCCATCGCAAAGGGCAGACCATGCTCCCCTGCAAAGGTCGGCGCCCACGCAATGGCAGTGCCGTGGCCGCCACTCAAACTGACAGAGCCGGCCAATAAACCCAAAGCCGGGGGACTCCCACTCAGGGCAGCCACACCTATTCCCACCAGGTTCTGGATGAACAAATAGCCAATAGCCAGCACCAGTAGCACAACCAGAGAACGCCCACCCTGTCGCAACACATCCAGACGTGAGGACAACCCGATAGTGGTGAAAAACACAATCAGTAGCATATCCCGGTTGGCCATATCAAAACTGAGTTCCACATCAGCCAGCAAGTACAGCAGGCCTGTCAATATCGATGCCAGCAGGCCCCCGGTTACCGGCTCGGGAATGTTGTATTCGCGAAAAAAACGAATTTTTTTGTTGAGCAAGCGGCCCAGAAACAACACCAGAATGGCGATGATTAACGTAGCGCGAGGCTCTAGTTCCATGGCTTATTGCAGCCGGTAGCTTGCAAGCACTGTATCACCACTCAGTAGCAGCAGCGTCTCGCCCTGTATACGAAATGCGGTCACTTTGGCCAACAATTGCAAATAGGTCTGCTCCAACTCTGCGCCTTCGGCGCAGGCCATCATGGTGCCCGCCATGGGACCGAACATTATTGGGCTGCCATGTGCAGAGGTCCCGTCTCGCGAGTAAGCGCCGCTGTAACGGTTGCACCCCGAAAATCCAGCCACGCGCATATCATCGGCAAGAAACTGGATATCCACCGGCCGGTCACTTGCTCCCAGGTTGGCAGGTTCACCGTTAAGGTTCTGCAGCAGCCAGGGCTGGCCCTCCAGCCCAGGGCCCTGGTGTCGCACCGGCTCGGCCACTCTCTGCACCAGTATCTCTACAGGGTTACCACTGAAAGGGTCGATATACTCCGTGGAAGTAAACATCATCGTTTCGCCAACGGAAATGGTGGCGCGCAAGGCATAGCGCATTCGCTCATCAATACGCCTGGAATCGTAGTCGATAGAAAATGGATACGGAGGACCACCCTCCGGGGTAAATAGTAATGTTTCCAACACGGTGGCCAAAGCATCGGCCCTGGATATGTCCTGTAGTTGCACTTCCACTTTGGCACCCGGCGGCAACATCATACGTTCCCGATAAGTAACCGCACCCTCTATGCGCGCCATAGACTGCTCTTTGATGCCTCCGGCATCATCCCCGCCGGCACCGCAGCCGGCAAGCCCGGATAAAGCAACCACGGCCACAAAAAAACCAGCCGCATACCGACGTCCCATCATATCTGACCCTCATTGACCTTTGCTTTAACACTATAGCGCAACACAGGCGAAGTGCTCAGGCAGACAACTGTTCCAGCATGGTTTTCATTCTTGCATGCAACAGGTTAACTGCTTTGAGTGGTCGCACCATAACCTTGAACTCGCTGATTTTTCCATCCTGATCAAAGGTCATGATATCCACACCATTCACCGTAATACCATCCATGTCACACACGAATTCCAGCACCGCGTGCTCCGGGGTAACGACCTCTTTGATATAGTGAAAGCTGTCATTGAATACATGCATGGCACCGGTTAGATAAAATTTGGTCAACTCCCGCCCTTCCTGAGGCGAATGCACCACGGGGGAAAGAAAGACACAATCTTCCGCCAGTAGCTCGTCCAGGCGCTCAGGGTTACGTTCGCGCATAATCTCGTGCCAAAGTTCCAGTGTGTTCATTTTGTAGTTCCTGATGGTTGATTGATCCGGCCAGCACTGTTGTCTGTCACGACGGTGTGGCGCATGCAGTTCTCACTAAACAAAGCATGGTATGCCAGCGGCAAAAGCTTTCCAAGTGCAGCACCGCGAACCCGGCGCACATAGATGCGATTATCGCTTCGAGGACTATCTACAGGTCTACTTCCAGTTTGAATTCGCGCTCAATCTTCTGCTGTAACTCATACTTGGCAATACCGCGGCGCACGCTGGAGTCTCGCAAACGTTGTTGATAGCGCTGCTTACGATAGTGGGAAACCAGGCGCGGAAAGTACTCTGCCTCAACTTCCCCCGCAATCAGCTCCTCAACAAAAGCAATATCAATGCCTACGCGATAGGCGATACGGCTGGGCCTGATTTTATGGGCATGAAATTCAGCCACAATATGTATTTGCTGGTCACGCGAGTGGGTGCACTCCCTGGAGTAACCATAGGGGGGGGATGGCGTGCGATTATCGATGTTCAAAGTATCAGTGCTCATACGCAATTATTAGCAGCTCATCCACAGAATGCCAAGTCTGGTATTGGGCGTTGCAGCTACATCGATAACTGTGGCCATATATGACCGCGTTTTCTGGTTAATTTTTGTCCAATGCGGGGCTATAATCCTTCGCTATCAGCAAATCGATCAATCAGAACAAAAACCATAGCAAGGACCAGAACCATGAATGCTCCCCAATCAATCCCGGTAGACGGTGATATCGAAACGCAAATGCAAACCGCCCTCGAATTACAACGCGAAGACTACCTCAAAGAAGGTGTCGTTACTGCCGAAGTACGTATCGATCGTCTCGCCCGTGGTATCGACGGGCTAATCAAGTACCAGGATAAACTGGTTGAAGCGCTGAATGCGGATTTTACTTGTCGCCCCCGGGAAGTCTCCCTGCTGACGGATATTGGAGCGGGCATAGCGCCAATGAAGCACGCCCAGAAGCATTTGCGCAAATGGATGAAAACGGAAAAACGCCCCACTATGTTCCCATTAAATCTGTTTGGCGGACGCTCGCGTATCGAATACCAGCCCTTGGGCGTGGTAGGAATCATAGCCCCGTGGAACTTCCCGGTGAACATGGTATTCAGCCCGCTGGCGGGCGTACTCGCAGCGGGTAACCGCGCCATGATAAAACCTTCCGAATTTACGCCGGCCACATCCCAGCTTATGGCAGAAATGATTACAGAAGTTTATGACCCTAAAGAAGTAAGCATATTCGACGGTGGGCCGGAAGTGGGACAAGCGTTTTCCGGACTGGCCTTTGACCATATGATTTTCACCGGGGCGACCTCGATCGCGCGCCACATCATGGCAGCAGCAGCGCGCAACCTGGTTCCAGTGACCCTGGAGCTGGGCGGCAAGTCACCCGTGGTTATTTCCCGCAGCGCTGACATCGAGAAAAGCCTGGGGCGCATCATGATGGGCAAGACCCTCAATGCGGGCCAGATCTGCCTGGCACCAGACTACCTGCTGGTACCAGAAGAGAAATTACATGAAGTGATAGCAGCTGCGCAAAAAGCAGTTGCCCAGATGTACCCAACGCTACTGGACAACCCGCAATACACATCAATGATTAACGAGCGTCATTACCAGCGCCTGACCGGATACCTTGCTGAGGCCCAGGAACGCGGCCATAAAGTCATCGCCATTAATCCCGCTGGCGAAGACTTTGAGCAGCAGCGCGGTACCTTGAAAATCCCCCCCACGCTGATACCTGAACCCGCTGATGACCTTAAAGTAATGGAAGAAGAGCTGTTCGGTCCACTGCTACCCATTCGCACCTATCGAGAGTTCGACGAAACCATCGATTATGTCAACGCCCAACCCCGCCCTCTGGCGGCGTATTATTTTGGTGAGAACAAGCAGGAAGAAAACGCGTTTGTCAGCCGCACTACTTCCGGTGGTGTCTGCATTAACGATGTAATCATGCATGTGATGCAAGAGGAACTGCCTTTTGGTGGTGTAGGCCCCAGCGGTATGGGCGCATATCACGGCTTCAAAGGCTTCCAAACCTTCAGCCACGCAAAGTCTGTTTATCGTCAGGCAAATATCAACATCGCCAAACTTGGCGGCATGCTACCGCCCTACGGGAAGGCGACCGAAAGCACTATCAAAATGCAAGTCAAAAAATAGCGCGTCTGTTCTGTCTGCATCATAAGGGGCCGCAAGGCCCCTTTTTTGTGTGCAACCCTCTGTAATTTCCAGTTCTGCTAAAAAGTGCCGTCAATAGCATTGATAAATTGATGACAATCAACAAATAGACGATAAGCCGTTGTCTTCCCGATTGACCGTTCTATGATCTGCTTTTCTATTATGATCAAACATCCCTCAGGCCAGAAACATTGACCTGTAGAGCGGGGGTCAATCTATGGAAATGTGGTTCGATCACACTGGACCCGATGAACGGGGTGTCCACCGCAAGCGGGTACGCGTATCCAAAGGCGGAGAAGAGCTGGCCATAGATCTCACTCCTATGCTCGATGTGGTCATGATCCTGCTGATATTCTTTATCGTGGCCGGTTCGTTTGTACGTGAAGACGCTATAGAGGTTGAGCGCAAACCAACCAGCCGCGCCCAATCCGATGCTCCCTCGGAACACATTATTGTCCAGATCGCCGCCAACGACGAAATCTGGATCAAGGGACGGCGTGTAGATACCCGCTCAGTACGCGCCAACATCAGCCGCCTGCGCGCCGAGAACCCCAAAGCAGCGGTTGTCATCAAAGCCAATAACAAATCCACCGTTAGACCGCTGGCCCGCGTAGTGGACTCCGCGCGTGAAGCTGGCATCTATAACATCACCCTTAACACTGGCGACTGAAATTGCTGGCGGTGTTCATTTCGTGGCTGGCTAGCGTGCCAATGTGGTGCAATACTTGCTCTGTTCGCCCTAATTAACCACATGGAAAAAATTATGAAACGCATGCTTTTACTGGGTAGTATTTTACTATTCGCTGCCTGCAGCAATGAACCCGGCAGTGAAAAATGGTGCGCAGTCAAGAAGGAGCAACCCAAGTCCGAGTGGAGCGCCTCTGACGCAGGAACCTATGCCAAAAACTGCCTGATTGATGGCAGTGCCGTGGGCTCTGAAGATTGGTGTGAGGATTTATCCGGCAAGCCCAAAGGTGAATGGAGCGCCAACGAAACCAAGACCTATGCCAAGCATTGCGTTATGTAGCTGGCTGCACCAGCAGGGTCGGGATGCCCAGGCAATGGCTCTTTAGTGTCGCTACCCGGGTACCTGGTTTCCTGCCGTCGCGTATTTCCGACAACGCCACGCCACGCTCCTCCAGATCTCGCGATAGTCGCAGCAAGTCGGCGCACTGGTACGCGATACCCCAGAAATAATCACTATGGTGCTGCTCTGGATCCGCTGCGATAACTTCCAGGGTGAGCTTACCGGTACGAAAGAACAACATACGACCGCCCCATTCAGGCACAGTTTTGTCCAATGCCAGTCGCAGGCCCAGTTCCTCGGCAAATAAATCGATACAGGCCTGGGCATCTCCGGTCCGCAACACCAGGTGATCCACTGACATTCCATGGGGTGATGGTAACTGTAGGGCCAGTTGTCGCCGGTATTCGTCTGTACCACTGCCGTCACTCAAGGATATATGCAGCTGCAGCGGGTTAGACACTGTTCTATCGCCGCCAGCCATCGGTTTGTCACTAAAAGCGATACCAGCGATTACCGGGGATTGTACCTCGCTCTCCACCAGCTCTATCACCGTGTTGGACAGACCCAGCCAGACCGCATTTAACCCGCGGTGGGTAAGACAAGGAAAAGGCACGACAGCAAGCAATTGCTGGTATTGCGCTGCCGCAAGCGCCAAATCTGGTACGTTTATTACTATTCGATCAAATGCATGAATCATTTTTCACTCCAAAAGTAAAACTTAAGCTATATCCATCATAAAAGGTTTTGGCTTATTTACCGATCAGACTTACACTTGCACCCCAAAAGTAATTTTAAGCCGCGGCTCAAATCGTCCGTTGGTATTGCGAAATACTGCAGCCGTGACAATATTCGAAAACTAAAGGAGACTTACACCATGATTAATGCACTGAAACGCCTGGCGCTGGGAGGCCTGCTGACACTGGCAGCCGCACTCCCCATCAACTCAATGGCCGGGGATACACTGAACCGGGTAGAGGACTTCAAAGTACTGACGGTCGGCATGTCCGCCAATCAACCTCCTATGAATATGACCAACCGCGAAGGCGGACTGATGGGCTTTGACGTGGATCTGGCCAAAGCCCTGGCTGCCGCCATGAAGGTCGAACTGGACATCAAGGTAATGCCTTTTGGTCAGCTGATGACCGCATTGGAAGAAAACAAGATCGACATGGTGCTATCGAGCATGTCGATTACTCCCGCGCGAACGCAATTGGTGTCTTTTGTCGGTCCTTACATGATGTCAGGTAAGTCCATCCTCACCAAGAACGATGTGCTGAGCAAAATTTCCTCCAGCGAGGAATTTAATCGCAAGGACCTGAAACTGATGGCTCTGAGCAATTCCACCAGCGCCAGCTTCGTGCGTGCCGCCGCGCCGGAAGCATCCCTGATCGAAATCACCAGCTACGACGAGGGTGTTGCCATGCTTATGGAAGGCAAGGCTGACGCCATGGTTGCCGACATGCCCATGTGTGTACTGTCTGTCATGCGTTTCCCGGATGCTGGTCTAACCACCCTTGACCGGCCGCTCACCGTTGAGCCCATCGGTATCGCGGTAAGCAAGAACGATCCGCAGTTTTTTAACCTGGTAGACAACTACCTTAGAGCCTATGAAAAAACAGGCGTCCTCACCAAGCTGCGCAAGAAGTGGTTTGAAGACAATTCCTGGGTAGCTGCCCTGCCTTAACGGACCGGTCATACCAATGCAATAACAAAAGGGCGGGGGTGCAAATACCCCGCCTTTTTTTATGCCGGAACCAGATTTTGGAGGCTGCCAAGCGCATACAGGATTCTGTATTTATCATGACGAAAACCAGACCTATTGTTATCGCTCACCGCGGAGCCAGCGGCTACCTGCCGGAACATACACTGGCAGCCAAGGCTCTGGCTCACGCCATGGGGGCCGACTTCCTGGAGCAGGACGTCGTTCTGAGCCGGGACGGCGTCCCAATCATCCTGCACGATATCCATCTTGAAAGTACTACCGACGTGGCTCAGCATTTTCCCCAACGAGCCAGGCCAGACGGGCGCTTCTACGCCATGGACTTCACCATGGATGAGATTCGACAGTTGCGGGTGCACGAACGCAGCACACGCGATGCAGCCGGCAGGGAAGTCGCGGTGTTCCCTGACAGGTTCCCGTTCGGGCCCGGGTTATTTCGCATCCCCACCCTCGCTGAGGAAATTGATCTGATCACGGGCCTGGATCAAAGTCGCGGTTGCAGTACTGGTCTTTATATAGAATTGAAGTCGCCCAACCGGCATAAAGCGGCGGGCCTGGATCTGGCCGGAGCCATACTCGACGTGTTGGCAGACAAAGGCTATGCCGACCGGCCACAACAGGTGTACCTGCAATGCTTTGACGACAACACCCTGCGCCACCTGCGCCACGAGCGCAAGAGCCCGCTGCCGCTGATACAACTGATCGGCGAGAATGACTGGGGAGATGACAGCACGGTAGATTATAACTACCTGCAGACACCACAGGGGCTGGCTGATATTGCCAGTTACGCCCATGGTATCGGCCCCTGGATAAAGCAGATATACCTGGGCAATAACAGTGATGGGCGGGCCATAGTGAGCACACTCGTTGCGCAGGCACAGGCTGCAGGCTTGCTGGTTCACCCTTACACTTTCCGCCAGGACGAACTACCTGAGGGCATAGGCAGTTTCACCGAACTGCTGGAAATATTTATTACTCAAGTTGGCGTTGATGGGCTGTTTACTGATTTTCCTGACCTCGTCAATAACTACCTGCAGCAACAGACTTCGCCCCTTGTAACAAATCCAGACAGGACAGCAACAAACTCCACCGACAAATGAAAATACGGCATAATGCAGCCTAAACAATCATGGGAATCATCGTGACACCCAAAGTAAACAGACGGACCAAAATAGTCGCCACCATCGGCCCAGCCAGCGAGTCAGATAATATGATAGCCAGGTTAATCACCGCCGGGGTTAACGTATTCAGGCTGAATTTCAGTCATGGCACAGCAGCGCACCACGCCAAAATCGCGAAGCGTATTCGTAAACAGGCCGGCATTATAGGGAGCTATGTCGGTATTCTGGCAGATTTGCAGGGACCCAAGATTCGTATCAGCACCTTTCGCCACGATGTCATTGAATTAGCCAACGGTGATCGTTTTCAGCTTGATATGAATCTGGGTGAAGGCGAAGGCGACCTTCGCGCTGTGGGGATAGACTACAAAGAGCTATGCAGCAGTGTGGTGCGCGGTGACATCCTGCTACTGGACGACGGCCGCATAAGATTGCGAGTAGATGATGTCGGTGTCACCACCGTTGACTGTAGCGTGCTGGTGGGAGGGAAGCTCAGCTCCCGCAAGGGCATCAATCGGCTGGGCGGTGGCCTGGCAGCGCCAGCGCTGACCACCAAAGATCTCACCGACATTGACAGCCTGGCGGAAGTGAAACCCGATTTTGTAGCCGTCTCTTTTGTGTCTAACGCGGACGACATCCACCAGACCATGGGGCTACTGAAAGAGCACGACCTGGAGCCTGCCATTATCGCAAAAATTGAGCGCGCCGAAGTGGTAGCAGATGATGACACGCTCAACAGCATAATTAGCGCATCCGCCGGTATCATGGTGGCCCGCGGCGACCTGGGCGTAGAGGTCGGTGATGCACAATTGATTGGCATCCAGAAGGAGCTGATTGCCCGAGCACGCAAAATGGATCGGGTTGTTATCACCGCGACCCAGATGATGGAGTCTATGATCAGCAGTTCCATGCCTACCCGGGCCGAGGTTTTCGACGTTGCCAACGCGGTGTTGGACGGCACCGATGCCGTCATGTTATCGGCAGAAACCGCAGTTGGCAGCTTTCCAGTAGAAGTGGTTATCGCCATGGCAGACGCTGCTCTTGGCGCTGAGCGCCAAGCGGTAGCAAGGACTTCCAGATATAGACTCAACACCGAGTTCGCAGATGCCCAGGAAGCCATTGCCATGTCGGCGATCTATGCTGCAAATCATTACCCCAATGTGCGTGGCATCGCCTGCCTGACCGAGTCGGGCACCACACCGCTGCTTATGTCACGTCTCAGCTCAGGGCTGCCTATTTTCGCGCTGAGTCATCGCAGCGCAACCTTACAGAAACTGTGTCTGTGTCGCGGGGTAATACCACTTTTTTTCGACGCCACTGCATTTGACGCCGATAGTGTCGAAGCCAGGGCTATTGAGTTTTTGCTGGACGGCGGTTATTTGCAAAAAGGCGACTCCATCTTGCTGACCAAAGGTGCGCAGATGGGTACCGCCGGTTCCACTAACATCATGAAAATATTGCCTGTGTACTAGCCACATGCCGACAATTGACGCACGCGCCAGACGCTTGGTCGCAGACGTTGGTGGCACCAACTCGCGCCTTGCCCTGTTCGACCCGGTCGCCGATGAACTGCGCGCAGTTCACACTTATATCAACCGGGACTACCAGCGCTTTGAGGATGTGGTTGCCACCTGGATAGGTTCACTGTGTGAGCCTGCTCCTACCACCTGCTGTATCGCCGTAGCAGCTCCGCCTGCCGATGACTTGATCTCGATGGCCAATATGGACTGGGCTTTTTCCTGCCGTGAACTGGCGGCACGCTTTGGCTTCACGCAACTAAAGCCGATAAACGATTTCCAGGGCAACGCCTACGCGCTTGCGCACCTTGGCAAGGATGACCTGGTGGTTCTGCACGCCGGGCGAACTCCGAAAAATGGCAAACGCGCTACCGTAGGTCCTGGCACTGGCCTGGGCGGTTCAACGCTGGAGATAGTCGCTGGCCGAGCCATGGCCTGCGCCTGTGAACCCGGGCACATGGGCCTGGCGCCCGCGACAGCCATAGAGTTGGAACTATTTCGCGTGTTGTTGCCACACCATGGTGAGATCCATGCCGAGCTACTGGTATCGGGACCGGGCTTGCTGCGTCTATACCAGGGACTGGCCGCAGTACACGGTACAGCACCGGAGCAACTGACCCCCGAGGAGATATCGCGCAGAGCTCTGCAAGGGCAAGACGAGCTGTGCACGCAGTCGCTCACCATTTTCTGCGCCCTGCTGGGCTCGGTTTGTGGCGATTTCGTTCTCGCCAACGGGGCCTACTCAGGACTGTACCTGGCCGGTGGCATTGTTCCACAAATGATCCCCTTCCTGCACGCCAGCAACTTTGCACAGCGCTTCAGGGACAAAGGCGCCATGACCAGTCATCTGAATGCAGTGCCATTGTATGCAATAACCGCCGCCTACCCGGCATTGATAGGCGCAGCGCATGCTCCCCTGTAGTGGACTGGGGAAGTGGATGACTGGCGGCCTGTACAAAGAAGACTCATTTGGTGGTGCGCAGAGAGCGTATTATTCCCAAAATAGATGTCAGCGGACTCTTTAAACTATCAAATATGGTGCTACACTTTATCAAGCTGATTGGTTTCAGTGGTATTTATGCTCGCGCTCGAAGTTCCATAAAGTTCTCCGGTACGACTATAAATGATTATTAAATAAAAAGACGCCGCGACATGGCGTCACTAGCTATACAGGTACGAAATATGTCTACAACAACTGGTACTGTAAAATGGTTCAACGAGACCAAGGGTTTCGGATTTATCGAGCGCGAAGACGGCCCTGATGTTTTTGTCCATTTCAGCTCCATCAAAGGAGATGGCTTTAAGACCCTCTCCGACGGCCAAAAGGTCGAGTTTGATGTCACGGATGGCCAAAAAGGCCCCCAGGCAGAGAATGTCATCCCTGTCTGAGGCTTAACAGCTAACGGGGAACAAAAAAAAGGAGCTCACATGAGCTCCTTTTTTATATCCGGGAATCGTCCGGTCTGCGTCCGTTTTTAGCCGTCTTGCAAAGACTTCTGCCTGGCCAACTCGGAGTCCATATAGTTTATCCACTGGCTCGCGTACTTTGCAGAGCGCTCGTCACGCCCAGCCGCTTTAAAAGCTTCCCTGGCCTTGGAATATTGCTTGTCATTAAAATATGCCATACCCAGTACCAGCCTGGCTGTATCTGGTCGCTTGACACCACCTCGGGACAGGCCTTTATTAATAGCGGAAATGGCTTTTTTGAACTGGTCACCGTCAAGGTACACGTTGCCTAAGCGAGAATACAGTTCGCCTTTATCAGACAACTCGGCTGCAGTTTCCATCGCGGGAATTGCCTTATCGATCTCCTGGGCCTGGCGCCATCCGTTGCCGGCAATTTCCCAGTTTTTGGATTTACCCTCAATTGACTTGTTCTTCAGGCCTTTATCCATCACCCTGGCCGCCTTGTAAGGCACATCGGCGTTAAGATAAAGATAGGCCATGGTTATCTGCTCAGTACCTTTATCCAGCATGTCCTGCACGTAAGCGGTTTCCATCGCGGCCAGCTGCTCACCGTCTTTCTTTTGCTCGCCATACATGTGGGATATCTGTACCCAGTACTGTTTCTTGGGATAATAAGTCAGCAGCTCTTCCAAAACGTCTACCGTTTTATCGACATTATCTTTTTCAAAATACAGGAAGCGGGCCAGATTGTACCATTGCTCCTTGGGCAACTTATCCTTTTCCTTGTACATGCCGATGGCTTTCTCAACGTTAAATAACGCCTTATCGTAATCCTTGACCTGGTAGTAGCCCTGAGACAACAGCACGTATGCATTTGCATTCGGGCTTTCAGTAACCTTGAACCACTCGAGCAACGCATTGATGCCTTTCTGCCATTGTTCCTGCACAAAATACAGCTGCGCAATGGTGAACTTGGTATTGACTTCCATTGCAATCGGGATGTCTGGCTGGGCCACCACTTGCTCATAGGCCTTGAGCGCGCCGGCATAATCTTCACGCGAATAATAGACAAACGCATAGAGGTTATAAACATTTGCCAGTTCGTAGCTGTTCAGTGCTTTTTTACCGCCGGACCCAATCATGCTGTCCAGAATTTTAGCTGCAGTGTTATAGTCCTTGGCTTCCGCGGCTACTTGCGCTTCAGCGAGTTTTTCATAAACCTTGTTACGAAGGGCCGGCGTGCGGCGAGTTGCCCGCGTGTCCTTTTCCTTCTTCTCCGCCGCAATGGCCGATGACAGCGGCACCAGACCAACATCACTTTGCAACTGGGAGATAGCAATCTGGACGGCAAGCACTGGCACTACCAGTAGTGCTGCGCGTGTCCAGGTATAGGGATTAAACAATTTCATAACGCTTTAACCGTTTACTGTTCCAACTCGTAAGTGAACTTGTTCTGCACACCCGCAACTTCGATGGGCTCGCCATCGACCACACGAGGCTTGTACTTGAACTTAAGTGACGCCTTTAGCGATGCCTTTTCGAACACACCTGACGGCTGACAGTCTACTGCGAATGGATCACGAATGGCGCCGGAGGCGGTAACAGTGTACTCAACAATACAGTAGCCGCTTATCCCCCGGGTTTGCGCCCTGCGCGGATAAATAGGTGCCACTTTCACAATAGGCAGATACTCGCCATCACCCGAAGCCATACCAGAACTGTTGATAGATACATCGACAGAAGCTGCGGGCGCCATATTAATCACCTCAACATCCATGTCCATATCGATATCAGGAGTGTCCATATCCGGCGGTGGCTCTTCTGGATCATCGACCTTGTCCGGTTTCTGCTCATTTAAATTGGTTTCAATCTCACGATCAGGCATGTGAATGTCAGCCAATTTACGCTGTTTACTATCATCGATCTGAGGGTCAGCCGAGGCGATCAAGTACTGCATGATGAAAAACAGACCACCCGCAACAGGAATCGCTAGCAAACCACCGATGATTAGTCTGAAAAAATTGCGATTCATAATGAACTACTTATCTTCCGTGGCCAATGACACATCGTACACACCCGCTTCTCTAGCCGAGTCCAGAACCGCTGCGACAGTCTCCGTGTTGGATTCATTATCTGCCTGAATCACAACGGCACCTTTCGGGTTCTCTGCATGCAGGCGTTCGATATTGGCACGCACAGCGCGCACATCGACGCGACGCTGATCCATCCAGATTTCATTCGTAGCGCTGATTGCTATCAGGATGTTTACGTTATCCTTGGGCTGCGACGTGGATGCCTCCGGACGGTTAACTTCTATCCCCGCCTCCTTGATGAAAGACGCTGTCACGATAAAGAAGATCAACATGATAAACACAACGTCCAACATGGGCGTCAAGTCAATCTGGGCTTCGTCGTCGGCAGCGGCTGCTCGGTTATTCCTGCGCATTGCTATTGCTCTCTTAGTGATCGGTCGTCAGATTGTCTGCCAGGAACTCGCTTTCGCGCTGGGCAATCCGGGTAACGTAAGTATTGGCGAACACCCCAGACAGGGCTGCCACCATCCCGGCCATCGTCGGCACTGTCGCTCTGGACACACCGCCGGCCATGGACTTGGCATCACCACCACCGGTGACCGCCATAATATTAAATACTTCAATCATGCCAGTCACAGTGCCTAACAATCCCAGCAAGGGACACAACGCCACCATGGTTTTAATGACGGGCATATACTGATTGATCTGGATTCTTGCCTCTGAAATCAGCTTTTCCCGGATCTGCTTTGCCGCCCAGGATTTGCGCTCGGAGCGTCCCTCCCAGGTAGCAATAGCCCTGCCCGCGTCTTTCTTCCAGCTGGCCTTGAAATACCATACCCGTTCGAAGATCAGCGTCCACATTACAAACAGCAGAGCGGCGATCAACCAGAGTACGTCACCTCCCATGTCCATAAAGCGGGAGACAGCCTCATACGCACTATCTAACCAGTACATATTTACTTCCTCAGGTTAGCCTCGGTGTGCTCGGCAATAATACCGGTCGTCTGCTCATTCAAAACGTGAATGATGCGCTGGGCGCGACCGTTCACTATGGTATGCAGCAGAACCGTTGGAATCGCAACCAGCAGACCCAGAACCGTGGTCACCAATGCACCGGAGATACCGCCAGCCATCGCCTTGGGATCCCCTGCACCGAAGATGGTGATCGCCTGGAAGGTGATGATCATACCTGTCACCGTACCCAGCAGACCCATCAGCGGTGCGACCGCGGAAATAATCTTGAGCAACACCAGTCCACTCTCAAGCTTCGGAGTCTCTTTGAGGATACCCTCAGAGAGCTTCAGCTCGAGTGTTTCAGTGTCCATATCGGGGTTGTCTTCGTGCACCTTGAGCACACGGCCCAGCGGGTTATTGCTATTCGCATTATCGTTCTTCAGCTGAGAGCTGACCCTTCCGCCTACAGTGGTCAGCACGATCAAGCGCCAGATAGCCAGAACAAAGGCAAAGGCACCCACTGCGGTGATGGCATAGCCAACATAACCGCCCTGATGCCAGCGTTCTTCCAGGGTCGGACTATTGATCAAGGCCGCCAGAAATGAGCCGCCAGTGGGGCCGGTAGGGTCTACACCAAACTTGTGCATACCATCAGTCGCCCCTGCCAGGCTCTTGGCCCAACCGATAAAGGGTCCTGAAGGCTGACGAGACAACGCTTCCAGGGAACCCTTGGACGGAACGAACTGCAGGTACATGCCATCTTCGGACACCACGTTGAAGGCACCGATTCGAACAACTTTCTGTTGGATTTTGTCGCCGTTGGGTTTGGCCACTTCTGCGGTAAAGGATACAACCTTGCCAGACTCAACCATCTCACGGTTGAGTTCATACCAGACGCGCTCGATTTCCTCAATGCTTGGCAGCCTGTCGGAACCACTCATCTTGGCAATCAGCTCTTCCAAAAACACCTCGCGATCGGGGTACTGGGAGCTGGTTAGGGAGAATTCCATATTGGTCGCCAAATCACCCGAAGTAGACGTCAGGTGACCAAACAACTCCGCCAGGGTGCCCAGCTTCTCTTTTAACTGCGCCTGTTTGGCGCTAACGAGTAGTTCGTTGGCCTCGAATTTGTCTTCCAGCTGGGCGCTCAGTTGCTCCTGACGTGTACGCTCAGCTTTGGCCTTACTCAGCTCTGAGGCCTGATTAGCCTTATCCTTGGCGAAGCGTTGTTCGCGGGCGGCATTTTCCTTGTTCTCACTAATCTGGCCCTTCTTGACGAAGCCCAGCAGTTCATCCAGGGACATAGCGTCCTGCGCCAGCGCCGAACCGGCAGACAGCGTTAGTACACCACACATGGCAATGGCGGCGACTGTTACACATTTAATGCTCATTACTGGGCCTCCGGCGCGGCTACTGGCAGATTCATCAAGTCGATAGACGC
Source organism: Halioglobus sp. (assembly GCA_036961445.1). Classification (GTDB taxonomy): domain Bacteria; phylum Pseudomonadota; class Gammaproteobacteria; order Pseudomonadales; family Halieaceae; genus JBALVO01. The sequence goes on along the minus strand of JBALVO010000001.1, from coordinate 19,370 downwards.
CTGTTTGGCGGCAATGCGCAGACCCTTCCTGATCGCACTGCGGTATTCACCACGATCCAGGGGCACCCAAGCGCGGCTGCGCTGGTCCCAAGCGCCCGAGAGCTCGGTGTCTGTTGTTTGGTACAGCAGGGCGATGCGCCCAACCTGTAGAAATTCCACTTCACGATCTACGCCGTCAATTTCCACAGTATCTTTATAGGAACTAATCTTGCGACCGTACTCGTTCTCAATTTTGTAGGCTTCAAGTACCTGGCGAAATTTTTCTGCGACTGTTACGTCGGAGCGATCCAGGTTGGCGCGCAAGAATGAGATACGCTGATTACGCTCATCCATATGGAAGGGCACATCCAGCTCTACGAACTTCTCCAGACCGTCTATCATGCGAATGACCAACGGCGTCATTTGACGCTGAATCACTGTCACCTGATTGATGGATTCATCGATCTGCGTAATACGTAGGACCTGGTTATCGATCTGTCGCTGCAAGCGAGTATTGTAGACCTTAAGGCCATCAATCTGCTTGGTCACTGTCTTATAGTCGCCCAGAAGATCACGGGTTTCATCGGCCAACCGGTCGATTTTCACCTGGGATTTACGTGCGGTCTCATTTTTGGCTTCTCCAACCTGCAGGATGGAATCCAGTGTACTGGCTTGCACCGCAGCCACAGTGCCAATAATGGCGCCTGTAGATACCAGCGCAGCGATCAATACATTCTTAAATCGGTGCTTAGTCATGGGAATCGTATTTCCTATATTCCAACAAAATTATTCAGGGCTTATAAAAACTGGACCCGCTCCTTCTTTATATAGTGGAGAATCCGGAGTCGGTAAACCGAGCCAGCGAATTTAAACCAATTAGGCGTCCCTTTTCAATGAAAGCGCCTATGCATAGACAGCATTAAAACGGTCTGTGTATTTTGGTTACACTTTTGGGGTCATATTCACCTCCTGGTAACAGTGTTCAGTGAACACTTTACCGACTCAGCTTTCCACACGATCATAGACTACAAAGCTGTAATCGTAAGGATTGGCATCCGCAGCCGGGAACCGTTCCCGCCCGACTTCAAGCCACTGCGTCCAGTCAATAGACGGCAGCAGGGCATCACCCTCCACCTTGGCGTGCACCTCGGTGATATACAAGCGATCGGCCCGGGGAATCGCCGCCCGGTATATTTGTGCGCCACCGATTACCACCACTTCAGCCACCCCATCGGCCACTGCAATCTCTGCTGCCAGGGCCAGCGCCTGATCCAGCGAAACCACCGCTTGCACACCGTCGGCCACGAATTCGGCGTTGCGGGAAATGACAATATTGCTGCGCCCGGGCAGTGGTCGGCCGATAGACTCGAAGGTCTTGCGGCCCATCACAATGGGCTTGCCTATAGTGACCCGCTTGAAGTAACGCAGGTCTTTCGGGAGATGCCATGGCAGCGCATTATCGCAACCAATCACGCCATTCTCTGCGGCGGCGACAATAACTGCGAGACGAATCATACGACGGGCCTACACCGCTACCGGGGCGGCTATATGTGCGTGAGGCTGGTAGTCCACCAGCTCGAAATCTTCGAAACAATAGTCGTAAATACTGCCGGGCCTGCGCACCAGGTTTAATCGCGGCAGGGGTCGCGGCTCCCGCCCCAATTGCTCCTGTACCTGCGCCATATGATTGCTATAAATATGAGAGTCTCCGGTACAAATAATGATTTCTCCCGGCTCCAGATCACACTGCTGGGCCAACATCATGGTCAACGCTGCCAGGCTGGCAGTGTTATAGGGCAAACCAAGAAAGGAATCGCTGGAGCGAATAAACAGTTGCGCCGAGAGTTTGCCATTCGCGACATAAAACTGGTACAGCAGGTGGCAGGGGGGCAATGCCATGCGCCCGGCTTTGACGTTGTCCTGGGGACTGACCCGTTCGTCGGGCAGATACTCTACATTCCAGCCATGAAAAAGAATACGCCGACTGTTCGGATTATTACGCAAGCAATCCACCACGTAATCTATCTGGTTTATGCTGCCGCCATCGCTCGTGGGCCACGCTGTCCACTGGGCGCCGTAAATCGGGCCCAACTCCCCCTCCTGGGTCGCCCATTCGTTCCAGATCGACACGCCGTTGTCATTGAGCCAGCGTGTATTAGTGGCACCACTGAGAAACCAGATGAGCTCATTAATAATGCTCTTCAAATGCAGCTTCTTGGTCGTCAGCAACGGGAAGCCATCGGCCAGGTTATGGCGGTATTGCCGGCCAAACACCGATAGTGTTCCAGTGCCCGTGCGATCTTCCTTAACCGAGCCGTTATCCAATATATCTTGCAGTAGGTCCAGGTATTGCTTCATTTACGGATTTTCCCCTTGGCCGCGGGTGACGAGGCTGCGACGCCTCTATAAGCAGTTACAATCAAGTAGATGCCCAGTGCAATCATGGGCAGGCACAACAGTTGTCCACGGGTCATCCAACCCAGCGCCTGAAAGCCGATGTGCTGATCCGGCTCGCGGAAAAACTCCGCGACAAAACGCTGGCAACCATAGCCGAGGGAGAACACTCCGGCTACCGACCAGGTTGGCCGTTCTCGCGATGAATACCACAGCAGGATTATGAACAACACCACGCCCTCCAACGCAAACTGGTAGAGCTGCGACGGATGACGAGCAAGCTGCAGCGGATCTCGCGGAAACACCATAGCCCAGGGAACATCACTTGGGCGGCCCCAGAGCTCCTGGCCGATAAAGTTCCCCAGTCGGCCCAACCCAAGCCCAAGCGGCACCAGCGGTGCGACAAAGTCCATAAGGGAACCAAACCCTATGCGCTGGCGACGCGCAAATATATACATGGCGATCAACACACCCAAAAAACCACCGTGAAACGACATACCGCCTTGCCATACTCGCAATAACCAGGTCGGATCCTGCGCTAATTTATCACCACCGTAGAACAGGGCGTAGCCAAACCTCCCCCCCAGCACCACTCCCAGGGCGGAATAAAAAATGAGGTCGTCTACCTGCTCACGCCGCACCACAGACCATGGCTGCCTGGTACGACGCACTGCGAACCACCACGCAAAGGCCAAGCCGGTCAGGTAGGCAAGGCCATACCAATGAACCTTGACAGGGCCCAGGGCAATGGCGACCGGATCTATTTGCGGGTAAGACAGCATAGTTGGGTATCGGCGTTGAGTGTTAGTGAGTAGGCAGCCAAACCGCCAACCTATATAGTCAGGCGCAGTAATGCGCTGATAAAGGCGGTATTATCATCCACCGCGTGGCGATTCACAATTATTTCCCCCCATCGAGCGGAGCCGATGCGATGTGCCTGTTGATCTTTGCCCACCAAGCGACCTCTCGCTACCCATTGCTGGTTGCCGCCAATCGGGACGAATTCCACGCCAGGGCTACTGCCGTTGCTGATTTTTGGCCGCAATATCCACAGCTACTGGCGGGCAAGGACCTGGAACAGAGTGGTACCTGGATGGGCGTCACCCGCTCTGGTCGCTTTGCCGCAATCACCAACTACCGGGACCCCTCACGCACAGCACCCGCTCCTCGCTCGCGTGGAGAATTGCCCCTGGACTACCTGGTCGGGGACCAAAGCCCTCAAGCTTATCTTGCCACAGTAGAACAACGCGCCCAGGGGTATGCCGGCTTTAACCTGCTACTGGGAGACCGGTCCAGCCTGTGGTATTACAGCAATAGCAGCATAGCGACAAATCGCGTGCCGCAGCGTTTGGAAGCGGGGATCTATGGCCTGAGCAACGCCAGCCTGAATACGCCGTGGCCCAAAGTTGAACGCGGTAAACTCGCACTGCAAAAACTGGTCAATACTGGCGCAGTGAATCACCAGGCACTCACTGCGGTAGTGAGCGATCAACAGTTAGCAAATCCTGACGCACTGCACTTACATGGTCTGGCCAGCGAGATGGATCAATTATTGTCGGCCCAGTTCATCGTCACCGAGAGCTACGGCACCCGCTCCAGCACCAGTTTAATGATAGACAATTGTGGCCGGGTGAACTGGCGGGAACTGAGCTTCAGCGAGTCGGGAAGCATACGACAGACGCAGGAATTCGAGTTTGCGCTGCGTTAAGCCACTGGGTTGTGGATAAATTTTTCCATACCATGCTCGGTAAGAAATTGCTCCAGTCGCTTTTGAATAGCAACCGCCCGGTCCATTTCCATAACTTCGGCGAGCAGTTCCCGCGCTTCAGAAAGGTTAACGTTGCGCAGGGCTTTCTTAACCTTAAGCAGGCTGGTGGCGTTCATTGAAAGGACATCGTAACCCATGGCCAGCAGCAACACGGCGCCTTCCGGTTCACCTGCCAATTCGCCGCAAATACTGATGGGTATACCCTCATCTCGACTCGCCTGCGCTACGTCGCACAGCGCCTGCAACACCGCCGGGTGCAGCGTGTGATACAGATCCGCCACGCGGGCATTATTGCGATCCACTGCCAGCAGGTACTGCGTCAGGTCATTGCTACCTACGGACATGAAGTCTACCAGCCTTGCCATGGCCCGGGCCTGGTAGACCGCTGATGGCACTTCGACCATCACGCCTATAGGCGGCAACTCGCCACTGAGTCCCTCCTGCAGGAGCTCCCTATGACTGCGATGGATCAGCTTCAGGGCCTCCTCCAGCTCCGACATATTACACACCATGGGCAGCATAATTCGCAGATTACCCAGCCCTTCGTTAGCCTTGAGCATGGCGCGAATCTGGGCCAGGAAGATCTCCGGATGATCCAGTGTCACGCGAATACCGCGCCATCCCAGGAACGGGTTGTCTTCCTCGATGGGAAAGTAAGGCAGGGCTTTGTCCCCACCGATATCCAGGGTCCGCATGGTCACCGGCTTGGGGCAAAAGGCCTCCAGCTGATTGCGATAAATTTGCCGCTGATCCTCTTCGCTGGGAAATCGATCCCGCAACAGGAAGGGCACTTCCGTGCGGTACAGGCCCACGCCCTCAGCACCCTGCTCCAGAGACCGGGTCACATCCACCATAAGGCCGGTATTGACCCACAGTGGCATGCGATGTCCATCAAGCGTTATGCAAGGCTCATCCCGCAGCGACTCCAGGTCACGGGACAGGGCCCGGTCATCGTCGAGGACTCGCTGAAAACGGCGCTTTACTTCCGGCAACGGGTTGAGGTGCACCGTGCCATTGTAGCCGTCGATCACCATCTCCCGGTCCTGCAGTCTGGTGTATGGTAAATCCACGGCCCCCATGACGGTGGGCACGCCCATTGCCCGGGCCAATATCGCGACATGGGAATTGCCCGAGCCACGCACTGAAATCAAGCCTGCCAACTTTTCCCGGGGAATTTCCCCCAAAGAAGAGGCCGTCAACTCCTCTCCCACCAGAATGGTCTGGTCGGGATAGCTCCGCACTTCCTTATCTGCTGCCTGCAAGTATGCGAGCATTCGCGTACCCAGATCTTTAACATCGACGGCACGCTCTTTCAGGTAACTGTGCTCCATGCGCTCGAAGTGGCGAATGTGCGAGATCATTACCTGGCTTAACGCCCCCTGAGCCCACTGCCCACTCTTGATCAGCCGAACCACTTCAAGGCCGATAGCCGAGTCGTCCAGAATACCCAGGTAGACATCAAACAGGGCATGGTCTTCCGGGTTGAGCTCTCCCCCCAGTTGGTCCGCCACGGCCTGGATATCTTTACGCACACCTCCCAGGGCTTCCCTGAACGCATGTAACTCGGCCCGCCGTTCATTGTTTGCAATGCTGCGCTGGGGCACGGCGTAAAGATCCGCTACTGGCGAAACCACCACAGCAGTACCAATAGCAATACCGGGAGCGCCGGGTACGCCACTGACTTTGGCTGGTGTCGCAACTCCGGTCAGGGTTTCATGTTGCACCGCACCCGTCACCTGGGCATGGGCAATAACACCGGCCAACTGGGCCGACATGGTAACCAGGAAAGCTTCATCACTCTCATCGAAACGGCGTTGCTGGGCCTGCTGTACTACCAGCACCCCCAGTACATCGCGCTGATGAATGATGGGGACACCCAGAAATGCACTGTACTGCTCTTCGCCAATACCGGGAAGAAACTGAAAACTGGGATGGTTTGCGGCATTCTCCAGGTTAACCGGCTCTTCGCGTTCAGCCACCAGACCCACCAGCCCCTCGCCAGCAGCAAGACTGGCCTGCCCTATAAGGCTTTCGTTTAAGCCTTTGGTGGCACGAAAGACATAACGGTCAGTGCTCAGGTCGCGCATATAAACGCTACATACCTCAGTACCCATAGCATCGCGCACACGCTCAACGATAATTTGCAGGGCATCACCCAGCCCTTCTGCTGAATTGACCTCCTGTACGATATTGCGCAGTGTCTCAAGCATGGGGATTTAGAGCTCCGCTCGCTTTTGAGTATGACGTCCAAGGGGCAACGCCAGTTCTTTCATTGCCTTGCGGTAAACTTCCCGCTTGAAGGCTATCACCTGGTTCAGCGGATACCAATAACTGACCCACTGCCAATGATCAAACTCGGGTTTCTCGTTCAGGTCCAGTTGCACAGCGCCGTCATCCTTGAGCATGCGCAGTAAATACCACTTCTGCTTCTGGCCGATACACAGGGGTTTCTGCCCTTTGCGCAAAAATCGCTGGGGAAGCCGATAGCGCAACCAGCCCTGCGTAGAACCCAGAATCTCCACCGCGTCCGGTGACAAACCAACTTCTTCGTGCAATTCACGGTACAGTGCCTGCTCCGGGGATTCGCCCGCATCAATACCACCCTGAGGGAACTGCCAGGCATCGCGACCACCTACCCGGCGCGCCCACATTACCTGACCCCGGTCATTAGCCAACACTATTCCTACATTCGGCCGGAAGCCGTCTGAATCGATCACTTCAAGGCGCCATCAATTATTAATGCCGCTCATTGTTCCACACTTTCGCAGCCCTGAGAAATTTACTATGGATAAAGCAGCGGCTATGCTGAGCGATCATTTTTTGAGGTGTATCTTGTGACACTGGCAATTTTTGACCTGGATAACACCCTTATCGGTGGTGACAGCGACAATCTGTGGGGCATTTTTGTCTGTGAGCAGGGCCTGGTCGACAGCACTCATTTTGCTGAACGCAATGCGCAATTTTATCAGGACTATAAGGCCGGCAGCCTGGATATCGACGCCTATCTGCGCTTCGCCCTGGGTCCGCTGATAGGCCACCCCAAAGAACAGCTCGACGCCTGGCACAGGGCCTTTATGGCCGCCAAGATTACGCCGATAATGCTGCCCAGGGCTTTTGAGCTGATCGCCGATCACCGGGCGCGCGGAGATGAGCTGTTAATCATTACCGCCACCAATTTGTATATTACCAAGCCCATTGCTGATGCCCTGGGTGTGCCGGACATTCTGGCCTGTGAGGGTGAAATAAAAGATGGTGTCTATACCGGTGAACCCAGCGGCGTGCCCTCCTATCATGCAGGTAAGGTCACCAGGCTCAATCAGTGGTTGGCCGGGCGTGATACAACACTGGCCGGCGCTTATTTTTACAGCGATTCACACAATGACCTGCCACTGCTGGAGTTGGTGGACAATCCGGTCGCAGTGGACCCGGACGAGAAACTGTTAGCCCGGGCTCAGGAAATGGGTTGGCCAGTAATTTCTCTGCGCAATTGAATGTGACTGTTAATAAATATTCGACTTTTTACCCGTCCAGGCAATGCCGGCTTACCGGGGAGCAAAGTTCAGAATAGTTGCTAAACTAATAGTTGTGGTGATCCACCGTAAGTTCCTCGTCCAGTGATGAATAAGGAGAGTGTTATGACCAGTACAACACTTTTAGCCGCATCTCGTTATTTCTGCGTTATGACCTTTCTGCTAGCCGCCAGTCTGCCACGTGCACAAGAGACTTATCTGGTCGGGGATACGTTCTCACATCCTTTGCCCAGCGGAGCCAAAGGGCCAGAAATGGTCGTACTCCGTACCGGCAAATTCGTATTCGGCGGCGGCCGCAAAGGTGATGGTCAGGAGGCACTGGTGGTAGACATCGCTCATCCATTTGCCATCAGTAAAACCGAGATCACTGCCGGCATGTACCGACAATACCTTACCGCAACCAAGTCCGGCGATCTGCGCTCCTTCGACATTGCACCGGACAACCTGCCGGTCTATGGCGTCAGCTGGGATCAGGCCGAATCCTTTGTGGCCTGGCTCAGTCACCAGACTGGTTACCACTATAGCTTGCCCAGCTCCACCCAGTGGGAGTACGCGGCGCGGGCCGGATCCTCGAAGACCTATAGTTGGGGCAATGCGGTTGGCGTTGACCGCGCCAACTGCACGGAGTGCGGCGGACCCTGGCAGGGCAGTCCAGCCCCAGTGGGCAGTTTCCAGGCCAATGACTGGGGCGTTTACGACATGCAGGGCAACGTCTGGGAATGGACCAAGGACTGCGTGGATTCCAACAGCAAACCACCGCTGAACGGTATGCCCCAGCTGTTTGGCAATTGTGACACCCGCGAGCTGCGCGGCGGCTCGGCCCAATCCGATGCCTGGTCAATTCGCATCAACGCCAGGGCCTTCGCGCCACGCAAGGCGCAAAGTTCGGATGTGGGTATACGAGTCGTTATGGCAGTTCCTCAATAGCGCTGGATCTTGCCAGACGGGAGACGCCTGGCTCGATTAACAGGGCGCGAAAATTTACAACTGAATCTTCCGAGCGAAAATAGCTTTTAGGTATTCCGTCTCGGGAATAGCCGGGTGGATAGGGTGATCCGGCCCCTGGCTACCCTGCTCAACAACACGCAACTGACAACGGGCACGCACTGCAGCCTGCTGCATCGCCTGGATCAGGTCAGCGCGAGTGAGGTGCATGGAGCAGGAAGCAGACACCAGCAGGCCGCCAGGGCGCAGCAGCTCCAGGCCCAGCTCATTGATACGACGATAGGCGGCGATGCCCTTTTTGAGATCCTTTTTGCGCTGGATAAACGCAGGGGGATCCAGGATGACTACATCGAACAGACAACCCTCCACGCGCATGGCCGCCATGGTCTCCGCTGCTGAACCGCGCCGCACACTAACCCGTTCCTGCAGCTCGTTAAGGCGCGCATTGGCTTCCACTCCTGCCAATGCCTGGGCGGAACTGTCCAGGCAGCACACTTCACTGGCGCCAAATGCGGCGGCCTGAATACCCCAACCGCCAATATAGCTGTAGACATCCAGTACCGTTTTTCCCGACACCCAGGGCGCCAGCCGCGCCCGGGCCATACGGTGGTCATAGAACCAACCGGTTTTCTGGCCGTCAAATACCGGAGCCAGGAACTGTACGCCGTTTTCTTGTAGCGTAACTTGTTGTGGCACCTCGCCGTAGACCACTTCGCTGTCACCCGACAGGCCCTGCTCCCGCCGGCTGCGACTGTCGCCACGCAACAGAATGCCCGCAGGCTGCAGGGTATGGATCAACGCTTGCAACAGCGGCTCACGATGGCGCTCAATACCCTCGTTATTGAGTTGCACCACCAGATAATCACCGAAGCGATCAACCACCAGTCCGGGCAATGTATCACTGTCACCATAAACCAGACGATAGAAGGGCTTGTCAAAAACAGCTTCTCTGCCGGCCAATGCTGTGATGAGCCGTGTATTGAAAAACGCCTGATCCAGACCGCGCTGTTCGCCAGGCGCATAGAGCCGCGCGCAAATCAGTGCCTGGGGCTCCATGTAGGCAGAACCCAGCAATTTGCCCTCGGCGCTCCTGACACAGACCACATCACCGGCGCTGAAAGTTCCCAGGGGGGAACGTGCGGTTTCTATTTCGTTGGAGTACACCCAAAGGTGACCGCCGCGCAAACGGCGGTCGGCGCCCTTGCGCAAGATAAGATCAGCCTGAGGTTGTTGCATAATGTACTACCGCAGTGAAGCGCTTATTCGTCTTCACACAGTTGTAGATATTCCTCAGCAGACAACATGGCTTCCAGCTCACTGGTGTCAGCCGGCTGCAGCTTGAAGAACCAGCCATCGTTGTAGGCGTCGGAATTAACCGCCTCCGGTTCGTCTTCAAGCCGCTCATTGAGAGCGATGACCTCACCACTGATCGGCGCATAGATATCCGATGCAGCCTTGACTGACTCCACAACCCCTGCGTCGTCGGCGGCCGCCAGCACCGTACCCACATCGGGAAGCTCGACAAATACCACATCGCCCAGCGCTTCCTGTGCATGGTCGGTGATGCCGATAGTAACCGTGCCATCTTCTTCCAACCGGGCCCACTCATGGCTACTGGCGTATCTCAATTCGCTGGGAGTCTGACTCATGATATGTCCTCTGGCTTTATAATTAGCGCTACTCGCGGCCCACTATTCTAACGGGCAAGCTGTGAAAAACAATGATTGCGGGTGGACTTGATGTGTAAACGCTCAGTCCAGGCCCATGGCGTGACGCATCAGCTGCTGCTTTACCGGCAGCAGCCGGTCCACGCCGCGCATCCCCATGTTGCGCAGCCAGCGCACTGGCAGGGACTGTTGTTCGAACAAATGCTTGAAGCCATCCATCGCCGTCATCATTAACAGGTTCTCACCCTTGCGCCGCCGCTGGTAGCGACGCAGCACGTCCAGCTGCCCGGGATTAGCGCCACGCGCACAGCCCGCCAGAATCTCTTCTGCCAGCACCAGAACATCCTGTAGACCCAGGTTAATACCCTGGCCTGCCAGCGGGTGAATGGTATGGGCGGCATCCGCCACCAAAGCAACCCCGCTCTGCACATAGTCCACGGCATGCCGCTGACGCAGGGGGAAAGCAAAACGGGGGGAGCAATCCAGCACCGCGCCCAGTCGCCGCTCGCTGGCTTGCGCCAGTTGCGCGCAAAAGGCGGCATCATCCAGCGCTAATAAATCGTCTACCAGATGCTCTTGTAGCGACCACACAATAGAGCAAAGGTGCTGCCCTTCGTCACCTGGCAGCGGCAATAAAGCCAAGGGTCCGGTCGGCAGGAAACGCTGCCAGGCAGTGCTGCCGTGAGGTTGTTCTACCTGCACGGTAGTGACAATGGCACGATGACCGTAGTCCCATTCCCGGGTTTGGAAGTCCATCATCTCGCGCACCCGCGACAGTGCCCCATCGGCAGCAACGAGCAAGCTGGCCTCCAGGGAATCCCCGCCGTGTAATTCAATATGCATCGCTGATGATTGCAGTCTAGTGCAGGCCTCCAGGCGCACGGGGCTCAGTAAGGTAATGTCCGCGGCAGCGCTGACCAACGCCAGCAGGGCGCTGACAATTGACCGGTTTTCTACAATATGGCCCAAGGCTGATACGTTGGCCTCGGCGCAGTCAAACTCTATCTGGCCGGTACCATCGGCATCCCAGACTGTCATATGTCGATAAGGGCATTGACGATAAGCGGCGATCGCCTCCCAGGCCCCCAGTTGTTGCAATAACTTACGGGAACGCGGGGTAAGGGCACTCACTCTGGGGTCGAACTGCTGCAGGTCAAACCCGGTAGGAAGGTTCGGGGACACCAATGGCTGTGCCTCTACCAGGGCAATAGACAGCCCCTTGCCACTCAAGGACGCGGCGAGCGCGGTGCCAGCTATACCGGCACCGATAATGGCGACATCAAAATGCTGTGTATCAGCCATCGACCTGCTCGCTCATAGCAGCCACGCCCGTGGCATAACGCACAAACTCGCGTTTAAGGCCCGGCATTATATCCAGTCCCGCCAATGCCAAATCCCGTCCCAGCCCCAGCACCGGGTCCGCATGCATAAATAACGCTGGTACCCGATCACTGAAATCGATGGTCCTGCCCTGGTCGGCCTGCTGCCGCTGCTGATAGCGCTGCAATGTCGCCAGATCACCAGGTGGCAAGCCAGCAGCAATACCCTGCGCCAGCATAGCGCCCAACTCAGCCACATCGCGTAAAGCGAGGTTATAGCCCTGGCCGGCAACCGGGTGCAGCGCGTGCGCGGCATTGCCCATTACCACCAGCCCCTGACGTACTTGTTCGCTGGATTGCACCAGGGCCAGTGGATAGCTGTGACGCTCGCCGACATGCAGCAGGCGGCCCAATCGATAACCGAAGCATTCCTGCAGGGTGTGCAAAAACTCCAACTCCGGACAGTCCTGTAAATGCTCGGCCTGCTCTGGCGGCAAGGTCCAAACCAGAGCACTGCGGTGTTCTCCGCCTGGCGCCGCCAATAATGGCAGCAGTGCAACGGGACCGTTGTCGGTGAAGCGCTCATAAGCACAACCGCGATGTGCTTCCGCGGTTGAAATATTGGCGATCAGCGCATGCTGGCGATACGACTTCTCTGCCACGGCCACTCCCAGCTGAGCACGCAGGCCTGAGCTCGCCCCATCGGCCACAACCAACAAAGCTGCTTCCATACAGGGCTCAGCAGCACCTTCCAATTGCAGCCGAATGCCAGCTCCCGCCGGTGTCGCCGCCACCACTTTCGCCGGACTGCATACCTCTACCCTGCCCTGTCGATACAGAGCCTGAATCAACGCATTGCCCAACCAGGCATTTTCCACCACATAACCCAATGCCTGCCAGCTATGATCATCGGCATTTAGCAAAGTACTGCCAAAATGACCGCGACTGGACACATGGATACTGTCGATAGCGCACAACCATTGCTGCAAACCCTCCCACACCTGCATCTTCTCGTAGATAATGCGAGAGCTGTAACTCAGGGCGGTTGAGCGCGCGTCAAAAGACGGATGATAATCAGGTTTTCCAACTGTAACTGCAGTGGGAAATGGGAAGCTCTCTACCAATAAAATACTGGTTTCTTCCGGCAGCACTGCACCCAACTGCAAGGCCAGGCTTACGCCGACCATGCCGCCACCGGCAATAACGATATCGCGATTCGCAGTCATAACTCAGGCGACCATCAAGGCCTCTATTTCCTCTATCGTTTTCGGTACAGCGGCGGTAATTACTTCACAACCCTGGTCCGTCACCACAACGTCATCTTCAATACGTATACCGATGCCGCGCCACTTTTTGGCCACTTTGGTATTGTGCGGCGACACATATAGACCCGGCTCTACGGTCATCACCATACCGGGCTCCAGTAAACGCCACTGCCCCTCCAGGCGATAGTCACCCACATCGTGTACATCCAGGCCCAACCAATGCCCTACTTTGTGCATATAGTAGGCCCTATAAGCTTCGCGCTTGATCAGGCTGGCTACCGAGCCTTTGAGTAAACCCAGCTCCACCAAACCCTCAGTAATAACCCTGACACTGGCATCGTGAGGCTGATTCCAGTTATTCCCGGGCTTTATTTTGGCAATTGCTGCCAATTGCGCACGTAATACCAGATCATACAACGCGCGTTGTTCCCGGCTGAAACGACCATTTACCGGAAACGTACGAGAGACATCCGCTGCGTAATATTCGAATTCACACCCTGCATCGATCAACACCAGGTCGCCATCACGCATTTTGCTGCTGTTTTGAACGTAGTGCATGGTGCAGGCGTTAACACCGCTAGCGACAATACTGGGATAGGCCGGGTGTCGCGCACCGGAAGTGGCAAACTCATGTAACAGCTCCGCCTCCAGCTGGTATTCGCTCATACCGGCGCGACAGCTGCGCATTGCGCGCTGATGCGCCCGGGCCGTAATCTCGCCCGCCCGGCGCAACAGGCGCAACTCAGCGGCACTTTTGTACAAGCGCAATTCGTGCAGCATATGGTCCAGGTCGGTAAATTCTCCAGGGGGTACCGCGCCGGAGGCTTGCCTGTCCCGAATACTGTTTACCCACTCCATTATCTGGCGATCAAAGTCGGCACTGCGCCCCATCGAATAATAAACACGCTCCCTGCCCTCTATCAGGCCTGGCAAGATATCGTCGATATCGCCAATGGGAAAGGCATCATCGGCGCCATAATTGTCACACACACCCTGTGGACCTGCACGATAACCATGCCACAACTCCATGCTCTGATCACGCTCACGGCAGAACATAACAAACTGCCCGTGACGGCGTCCGGGCACCAGCACCAGCACTGCATCGGGCTCAACAAATCCACACAGATAGTAAAAATCACTGTCCTGTCGAAACGGATACTCGGTGTCGCGGCTGCGCACCTGTTCACGGGCGGATGGAATAATCGCTATGCTATTTGGCTCCATCAGCGCCATCAGGTTTTTGCGCCGACGGGCGAACTCGGATTTACTTATGCTCATTACTTAACTCTTTGCAACCTGCCAATCTGGCACCTTGAACGAAGCAGAGATTACCACAGCTAGTGAATAGGCTGATCCGGCTCGGGAGATAGATGATTGTCCGCCAATGGGATGCGGCTATCCATGTACACATTGAGTGTAGCGAAACGCAGGTACTCAACCAGGTCCAGATAACTACCCTCAGCCTCGTCCTCAGTCTCATCATCATCCGCAGCGGCCTGCGCGATCTCGGCGTAATCCTTGAGGATCTCACGACTATCGTCCGACAATGCGCCAGGATCTGCACCAATGCCTGCTGCGGTATGGGCAAAGCCACTCAAGAACCCCCGACACCATAGTGCCAAAGCCGCCGCGCGCTCGCTTATGTCGACCTCGTCGTCGGGCAACAAGGGGTGAAAGTCAAATTCTTCATCCTCCAAGGCGGCAGCCGTCACTGTGTAAAGCTGCATTATCTGCCCCGCCAGTTCGCCATGCAGAATTAGATCCAGCGCCTCGCAAAGCCCATCCAGGCCCACCTCCGCCTCACTCGCAAAGCCGGCAGCCAGCAGACCACAAAGGCAGCCATGCAACTCAGCAGGCGACGCTTGCAGGCCCTGCTCCAACAAATGATTAGCAAGCTCATCAAAGTCAAATACGTCTGTTTGACCCCATAAATCATCGTTCATATTGTATTCCCCAGTAGCACCAGCGCTCAGAGCAGTTGGTCTGCACCTCCACCGATAGCTGTAAAAAGCTTGGCAGGCTATTGATATTTATGAATTTTGTGTCGTTGACCTAAGTGCCAAGCGCCACTATAGTAGATTCCCAATAATTCCTACCCTAGTATACCTCCATGGCGGAAAACCAACTCAAAGCTCTCGAACAGAAGATCGACGAACTGATCACGCTGTGCAACGACCTAAATCGCGAGAATCAAATGCTCAAAGCAGATCATGCTGGCTGGCATGAGGAGCGACAAGACCTTATTGACAAAAATAAACTGGCCAGAAGTAAAGTCGAAGCTATGCTTGACCGCCTGCGGGCCATGGAGCGACAAACGTGAAACAGCCCCACACCGTTACAGTAAAAATTCTGGACAAAGAATACCAGGTCGCTTGCCCGGAAGATCAGGAAGCAGAGTTATTGGTATCGGCCAAATACCTGGACAAGCAAATGCGGGGCATTCGCGATACCGGCAAAGTCATTGGGCTAGAGCGCATCGCGGTGATGGCCTCCCTCAATATCAGCTACGAATTACTGCAGGCATCGGAACACTCTGATGCCGGCGCCCCGGCGCCCAATAGCGATTCTGTCAGTCGTCTTAACCGCAAACTGGATGACGCTCTGTATCAACTGCGACAGCTTCAGATCGGCTGAAGCTGATTTCGCGGGCAGTTTATTTCACTCAAACTGATTTAAATAAACTGTGACGGGCTTACTGGGCTATAATTGCTGAGGATCCCTGGCTTATGCGCCAGACATACAGTCCTCGAGCCGATAATGTGTAACCGGAGGTTTCTCGTTGCTGTTGATGTGCAAGTCCGGCCCCGGTCGGAAAGCCTAATACAGTGCAGGAACCGCCACCTTGAACCATCGGGTTCAAGGGCGGTGCTGTCAGCGGTATGCCGGGAATCCCACTTTTATGTCAGACGCCAAAGCCAGTAAAGCCCGATTACGCCAGACACTGCGTCGGCGCCGGCAATCCCTGCACCTGAATGAGCAGAAAATCGCCGCCCAGGCCTTAACCGCGTTTATTGAAGAACTCCCAGGCTGGCCTGAAGCGCAATGCATCGGCGTCTACCTCCCTGCCGACGGAGAAATAGATACCAGTGCGCTGGTCACATTGTGCCGGGCCCAGCGCAAGCAATTATTTCTTCCTGTCATCCAAACCGATCGCAGCCTGCGCTTCGCACAATGGTTGCCCGATCAACCGCTGGCCGCCAACCGCTATGGCATACCCGAACCCCTGGCCAACGCGAACAGTCACGCAGTAGAACATCTGGATATTCTATTTATGCCTCTGGTGGGCTGGGATCTACAAGGAGGAAGATTGGGAATGGGTGGCGGCTTTTATGATCGCACGCTGGTAGGCGACCACAGCCCGCTGCTGGTAGGAATGGCCCACGCCAACCAACAAGTGGCTAGTATTCCGCGAGAAGAATGGGATGTTCCGTTGAATTTTATCGTGACAGACACCGCCCTGCACAGTATCAGGAGGCCCTAACTGCCAACTCCGGAGTTTACTCCAGGATAATGACGCCAGCTTGTAACTCAGATGCCGGAGCGGCAACTGTGTCATTTGCCATGGGAAGGAGCAGTGTAAGTGCCACGCCCATACCAAATACAGCCATCAGAATCAGCAAAAAATCGGGTTTACGCTTCACTTTCCATTTCTCTCGCTAAGATCAGAACAGACTCTCTGTGGAGCCTATGCCTGTTTACACTTTCCCATTAAGTACTCACTTTAAGCGCAAGTACTAGTTTTCGTTATTATTTTACAAACTTGGCAAAATTCTATACCAGCGCAGGGCAAAAGAAAACCCCCACAGGCCTTATGTTTAGTGACTTTAACCCTGATCTACCTCGCGCCGACCCAAATACAGTTGATAGGCGCAATTGTCAGTTTCTTCCCAGTAGCGGAAGTTAATCTGGTCCAGCACTTGCTCAAACTCCCGCCGTTCGCTGTTCGCTACCTGCACACCCACCAGAATACGGCCATAGGCGGCGCCGTGATTGCGATAATGAAACATGGAAATGTTCCAGCGCTGACCCAACCCGGATAAAAACTTGAGCAAGGCACCGGGGCGCTCAGGAAACTCAACTCGATACACCCGCTCTTTATCCACCGAAGCCGCCGCATGGCCGCCCACCATGTAGCGAACATGTAATTTGGCTACCTCGTTGTTAGTCATGTCCTCGGTGGCATAACCGCGCTGCCGCAGGTCCTCCAGCAACTCCGCCAAATCCTCGCCGCCGGGCACCACAGACAAGCCGACAAACACCTGGGCGGACTCGGCATCTGCATAACGGTAGTTAAATTCGGTGATATTGCGCCGCCCCAGGAGGCTGCAAAACTTCCTAAAGCTGCCGGCTTGCTCAGGCACCGTGACGCTGATAACCGCCTCGCGGTGCTCACCGACCTCAGTGCGCTCAGAAATATAGCGCAGACGATCAAAATTGGTATTAGCACCACTTACAATAGCCAACAAGTTCTGCCCACTGACGCCGGTGCGCTCGACATACTTCTTAAGACCCGCCAGTGCCAACGCGCCCGCCGGTTCGGCGATACTGCGCGTATCCTCAAAGATATCCTTTATCGCCGCACACATCTCGTCGGTGGATGCAGTGATCACTTCATCCACTGTCTGGCGAATAACCCGAAACGTTTCTTTGCCCACCTGGGCCACGGCACAACCATCGGCGAACAAACCCACCTCCGGCAGTGTCGCCCGACGGCCGCGCTCCAGCGCCAACTTCAGGCAGGCTGCGTCCTCCGGTTCGACGCCAATAATGCGGGTCTGGGGCCAAACATATCTCACGTAGGCCGCCACCCCTGCCAGTAAACCACCCCCTCCTACCGGCACAAACAGTGCATCCAGCGGCTGTTGATGCTGGCGCACAATCTCCATACCAACAGTACCCTGCCCGGCGATCACATCCGGATCGTCGAAGGGGTGGACATAGGTCATGTCCTTTTCTAACACCAGGTTTGCTGCAAAGCTTGCCGCCTCCTCGAAAGAATCCCCATGTAACACTACCCTTGCACCGCGGTTACGCACCGCATCGACCTTGATTTGCGGCGTGGTGCGCGGCATGACGATGGTAGCTTTCACATTCATCTTTTGCGCAGCCATAGCCAAACCCTGGGCATGATTACCCGCAGACGCAGCGACCACACCCTTGGCGCGCTGGGCCTCACTAAGGCGACTCATCTTGTTATAGGCACCGCGCAGCTTGAATGAAAATACCGGTTGCAAGTCCTCGCGCTTTAACCAGACAGTATTATTCAACCGCCGCGACATGAGTGCCGCCTCATCTATGGGGGTTTCCCGGGCGACATCGTAGACCCTGGCATCCAGGATGCGCTTGATGTAAGACTGTGGCATATCGACGTAACTTCCAGAAAAAGCGGGCGGACCGGCCATCTTAAAGCAGCCACAGCTGTTTTTCAGCCCCATTGGGTCCAGTGATTTCGGTATTTTTCGTGATCGCCTGTTTGCCCTACCCTATAATGAACAGCGCTCAAGCATGCAACGTTACGTAATTCGTCAAAGGATGGCACATGACCCAGGATGAAATGAAACAGGCGGTAGCCGACGCAGCCCTGGCCTATATAAGGCCCAAGCTCGACAACGATACGGTACTGGGTATAGGTACCGGTTCCACTGCCAACCTGTTCATTGACGCACTGGCCGAAATCAAGGGCCTGATCAACGCCACCGTGGCGAGCTCCGAGGCGTCTGCCCAGCGACTTAAGAGCCACGGTATTCCCGTATACGAATTAAATACAGTCGATCAAGTGGACTTTTATATCGACGGCGCGGACGAGAGCAACGCAGCCCTGCAATTGATCAAGGGCGGTGGTGCCGCGCTGACCCGGGAGAAAATTGTCACCGCGGTGGCACGGGAGTTTATCTGCATCGCGGACGAGAGCAAACTGGTTCATACCCTGGGGAATTTTCCGCTGCCAGTCGAGGTCATCCCCATGGCACGCAGTCACGTCGCTCGCGAGCTGGTCAAACTGGGGGGGGATCCGCTTTATCGCGAAGGCGTGGTAACCGACAACGGCAATGTCATCCTCGACGTTTATAACTTCTCCATTGCCCAGCCGCTGGCCACTGAAGAGAAAATCAACAATATCACGGGCGTGGTAACCAACGGCTTGTTTGCGTTGAAGCCTGCTGATGTTCTACTGCTGGCCACTACCGATGGCGTGCGTACACTCTACGCCGAGTAATTTGTAAGCCTTTCTCTTTAAGTCCAGGCTACCGAGCCGCATTAGTTATGCACAGCGGTAAACCGGCCGGTACCCGCTATTTAAAGATCAAACACCTTGCCCGGATTCATAATACCCAGCGGGTCAAACGCCAGTTTTATCTGCCGCATAATTGCGATTTCAGTCTCCGAGCGACTGTACTGCAGGTAGTCCTTCTTCAATAGCCCCACACCGTGCTCCGCAGAAATACTGCCGCCATAACGCTGCACAATTTCGAACACCCACTTGCTCACCGCGCCGCAGCGCTGCT